>CAWZZK010000001.1:0-17115 GCA_963966455.1 Kaistia sp.
CTCGGCATCGCCCTCGGGGAGGAAGCCGAGCACATAGACGCCGCGCGCCGCCACCGTCGCGTCGCTGGAGAGCGCCAGCACGGGCACGCCGGCGGGCCGCGTCACCTCGGCGACGCCGCGCACGGCCGGCGCCAGCAGCGGCCCGATGATGAGTTCGGCGCCGGCGTCGAGCGCCGCGACCGCCGCGGCGCGCGCGCCTTCGCGCGTGCCCTTGTCGTCCTCGACGATGATGGTGATGTCGGCGCCGGGCGTCTCGCGAACCGCCATCTCGGCGGCGTTGCGCAGGCTCGCGGCGACGATGCCGGCATTGCCGGGCGCCGAGCGCGGCAGGAGCAGCGCCACCTTGACCGATCCGTTGCCGATCCGCTCGCCCATCGCCGGCTGGCCCGGCGTCGGCACGGCGGGTCCGGACTGCTCCATCGTCGGCGCGCAGGCGGCGAGCATGGCGAGCGCCAGAACCGCGACGCCCAGTCTCCCGATCACGCCTCGCCTCGTGTCCGACCGCATCCGCCTTCTCCCGGCCCTGTCCTGCCGCTATTGATAGCGGATCGCGGCCCCGCCGCGCGAGGCAGGGAGCCGATGCCGCCCATGGATGATTTCGCAACGCCGTTTCCGAACCGTCACCGATGAACGGCAGCGAAGCCCAGAACAGACGATATGCGATCGACGGCCACGGTTTCGAGGCGCCGCCGCTCGAGACCGGGCTCTACATCGTCTCGACCCCGATCGGCAATCTCCGCGACGTGACGATCCGCGCGCTGCAGGTGCTTGCCGGGGCCGATCTCGTCGCCTGCGAGGATACGCGGGTGACGCGCGTCCTCCTCAATCATTACGGCATCGCGACGTCGCTCCTCGCCTATCACGAGCACAATGCCGAAGAGCAGCGACCGCGGCTTCTGGCGGCGCTGGCAGAGGGCAAGAGCGTCGCCCTCGTTTCCGACGCCGGCACGCCGCTCATCTCCGATCCGGGCTTCCGCCTCGTCGGCGCCGTCGCGGAGGCCGGTCACAAGGTCGTGCCGATCCCCGGCGCTTCGGCGATCCTCTCCGGCCTCGTCACCGCCGGCCTGCCGACCGACGCCTTCCTCTTCTCCGGCTTCCTGCCGACAAAGACCGTGGCGCGGAAGAAGCGCATCGCAGCGCTCGCGGCCATCCCGGCGACGCTCGTCTTCTACGAATCGCCGCACCGCACCGCCGACGCGCTCGGCGATCTCGCCGAAACCCTCGGGGCGGAGCGGCCGGCGGTGCTGGCGCGCGAACTCACCAAGCTGTTCGAGACCGTCCGGCGCGGCACGCTCGGCTCCCTCGCCGCCGAACTCGCGGCCGAGCCGACGCCGAAGGGCGAGATCGTGATCCTGGTCGGGCCGCCGGCGGAGATCGTTCCCGACGCCTCCGATGTCGATGCGCTGCTCGAAAATCTCCTCGCCGAGCTGCCGGTCAAGGAAGCGGCGCAGCGCGCGGCGGCGGCGACCGGCCTGCCGCGCCGCGACCTCTACCAGCGGGCGCTGGCGCTGAAGGCGGGCGACGCGACGAAGGACGGGGATGATCGTGGCGGCGCCGACTGAGAGCCGCCGCGCCGCCGAGCAGCGCGGCCGCCTCGCCGAGACGCTTGCCGCGCTCTGGCTCGGCCTCAAGGGCTACCGCGTGGTGGCGCGCCGCTACAAGAGCCCGGTCGGCGAGATCGACCTCATCATGAAACGCGGGAGCGTGCTCGCCTTCGTCGAGGTCAAGAGCCGCGGCGACGCCACAAGCGCCGCCTATGCGGTGACGTCGCAAGGGCGCCGGCGCATCGTCCGCGCCGCGGAATCCTACATATCCCGCCATCCCGAGGCGCTGGCGCTGACGCTGCGCTTCGATCTCGTCCTCATGGTTCCCGGCCGTCTTCCCCGCCATCTGCCGGATGCGTTCACGGCCGATCCGTGAGGGCGATTGCCATCACGCCGATTGCCATGACGCCGATTGCCATGACGCCCCTTGCCGCGCGATAAGCAAGGCCCATCCAGCCCCGCATGATCCGAGATCGCCATGTCGCTTTCCGTCGCCGTCCAGATGGATCATATCGCCCGCATCAGCATCCGCGGCGACTCGACCTTCGCCCTGATGCTGGAGGCGCAGCGCCGCGGCCACCGGCTTTTCCACTACACGCCCGACCGGCTGTCGCTGAACAATGGCCGCGTCGAGGCCCGTCTCGAGACGGTCACGGTGCGCGACACGCCCGGCGACCATTTCACGCTCGGCGACACCGAGCGCGCCGATCTCTCCGCTTTCGACGTTGTGCTGTTGCGCCAGGATCCGCCCTTCGACATGGGCTACATCACCACGACGCATCTCCTCGAGCGCGTCCATCCGAAGACGCTGGTGGTCAACGACCCGGCCGAGGTGCGTAATGCGCCGGAGAAGATCTTCGTCACCGAATATCCGGACCTGATGCCGCCGACGCTTCTGTCGCGCGATGCCGAGGAGATCCGCGACTTCCGCCGCGCGCATGGCGACATCATCGTGAAGCCGCTCTACGGCAATGGCGGCGCCGGCGTCTTCCGCATCTCGGAGGGCGACCAGAACCTCGCCTCGCTGCTCGAGATCTTCTCCACCGCCTTCCCGGCGCAGCCCTATGTCGTGCAGCGCTATCTGCCGGCGGTCAGGGCCGGCGACAAGCGTATCATCCTCGTTGACGGCGTCGCGGTCGGCGCCATCAACCGCGTGCCGGCCGATGGCGAGGCGCGCTCCAACATGCATGTCGGCGGCCGGCCGGAGCCGATCGAACTGACGCGCCGCGACCGCGAGATCTGCGAGGCGATCGGGCCGGAACTGAAGCGGCGCGGCTTCCTCTTCGTCGGCATCGACGTGATCGGCGACTATCTCACCGAGATCAACGTCACCTCGCCGACTGGCATCCGCGAGGTGAAGCGCTTCGGCGGCGCCGACATCGCGGCTCTCGTCTGGGACGCGATCGAAGCGAAGCGGTGAACACGGACAGGACGAGCGAAGGCCGCCTCGTCGAGGCCAATCTCGAAGCCTTCCTGCTGGCGCTCGGCCGCGCCGGCGGCGGCGAGGAACGGCTCGGCCCGGAGCTTTGCTGGACCATCGGCGGCTCGCCGATCGACTATCACAACGCCGTCTTCGGCGCCCGGCTCGCCGCCGAGGACGCCGACGCCGCCATCACGCAGTCGCTGGCCGTCATGCACCGCCGCGGCGTTCCGGGCAGCTGGCATCTCGGCCCGTCGAGCCGGCCGGCCGATCTTGGCGCACGGCTGGAAGCGGCTGGCTTCGCGGCCGGCTTCGCCGAAATCGGCATGGCCGCCGACATCCGCGCGCTGGCGCCGAGCGAGCTGGTGCCCCACGAAGCGTCGCCGGGCGTTTCCGTCGAGGAAGTTCTCGACGAGGCCGGGCTCGCCACATGGGTCGAAACGCTGGCGCGCGGCTTCGGCGAAGGCCTCCGCGAGGCGGAATGGGTCGGGTCCTGCTGGCGGCGGCTCGGCTACGGGCCGGCCAGCGACTGGCGGCATTTCATCGGAACGCTCGACGGCCAGCCGGCGGCGACCGCGACGCTCTTTCTCGCCGACGGCGTGGCCGGGCTCTATTTCGTCTTCACCGCCGCGGAAGCACGCCGCCGCGGTCTCGGAGCGGCGGTGACGCGCGCGGCGCTCGAGGCGGCCGCGCGGCTCGGCGTCTCGACCGCCGTGCTCGGCGCCTCCGAGGCTGGGGCGGCGCTCTATCGCCGGCTCGGATTCAAGGACTGCTGCGAACTGCCGATCTACGAGTGGTCGCCGGAGGCATGAGCCGCGCGCCGCAACTCGGGCGCGATTTTTGTTCACTTCCTGTTCTTGCGCGCTGGCGGCGCTTCCCCTAGTCTTCGCTGAGGCTGAAGGGGGTTCCGATGGTCTCGCATGTCACGACCGTGTCGTTCCAGGGCGTCGAGGCCGTGCCGGTCGATGTCCAGGTGCAGATCGTGCCCGGGCTGCCGGCCTTCATCGTCGTCGGCCTGCCGGACAAGACCGTCGCCGAGAGCCGCGAGCGCGTCCGCTCGGCGCTGCATGCCTCCGGCCTCGCCCTGCCGCCGAAGCGGGTCATCGTCAATCTCGCGCCGGCCGACCTTCCCAAGGAGGGCAGCCATTACGATCTCCCCATCGCCATGGCGCTGATGGCGGCGATCGGCGCGCTGCCGGGCGACCGGCTGGCTTCCTATGTCGCGCTCGGCGAACTGGCGCTCGATGGCACCATCGCGCCGGTCGCCGGCGTCTTGCCGGCCGCGATCGGCGCCAATGTGCTCGGGCGCGGCCTCATCTGTCCGGCCGCGACCGGGCCGGAAGCCGCCTGGGCGAGCCGCGATCTCGACATTCTCGCGCCGCTCAGCCTCATCGCGCTCGCCAACCATTTCAAGGGCACGCAGGTTCTGACGCGGCCGGAGCCGGCGCTGATGCGCGACGCGCCGCAGCTGGCCGATCTCGCCGATATCCGCGGCCAGGAGCTCGCCAAGCGCGCGCTGGAGATCGCGGCGGCCGGCGGCCACAACATCCTGCTCGTCGGTCCGCCCGGCGCCGGCAAGTCGATGCTGGCGAGCCGCCTGCCCTCGATCCTGCCGCCGCTGACGCCGCGCGAATTGCTCGAAGTCTCGATGATCACCTCGCTTGGCGGCGAGCTTTCCGGCGGCAGGCTGACCGACCGGCGGCCGTTCCGCGCCCCGCATCATTCCGCCTCCATGGCGGCGCTGGTCGGCGGCGGCCTCCGCGTCAAGCCGGGCGAGGTCTCGCTCGCCCATCACGGCGTGCTGTTCCTCGACGAGCTTCCCGAATTCCAGCCGCAGGTGCTCGATTCGCTGCGCCAGCCGCTGGAGAGCGGCGAGGCGGTGATCGCCCGCGCCAATCACCGCGTCAGCTATCCCGCCCGTTTCCAGCTGGTCGCGGCTATGAATCCCTGCCGCTGCGGCATGGCCGGCGAGCCGGGCCACACCTGCGCGCGCGGGCCGCGCTGCGTCGCGGATTACCAGGCGCGGCTCTCCGGCCCGTTCCTCGACCGCATCGACCTTCGCATCGAGGTTCCCTCCGTCACGGCCGCCGACCTCATCGCGCCCGGCCGCGGCGAGGCGAGCGCCGCCGTCGCGGCACGGGTCGGCGCCGCGCGGGCGCTGCAGGCGGCGCGGTTCGAGGCGCTCGGCCAGGGTGAGATCGGCACCAATGCCCGCTGCCCGGTCTCGATCATGGAAGGCCTCGCAACCTCCGACGCCGCCGGGCGGGCGCTGCTGGCCGAGGCGGCTTCGGCGATGAAGCTCTCGGCGCGCGGCTATCACCGCGTGCTCAAGGTGGCGCGGACGATTGCCGATCTCGACGGCGCCGCCGCCGTCGGCCGCGCCCATCTCGCCGAGGCGCTCAGCTACCGGGCCGTCGGCGACCGCCTCGCCGCCGCGGCCTGAGAATCGATCCTCGGACCGCGGCAAGGGTTTCGCAATCAAGCGGCGCTAGGGTCGTGCTGCCGCATGCCGCGGCCGAGACCGGACCTCATGCCGCCCGAAGCAAGCGAGACGAGCCGCGAGACAATCGCGCCGCCCCGCATCGCCGCCGCGATGCTGGCGCTCGGCGCCGGACTGCCGGCCGTGGCCGCCTTCGTCTCGGGCCTTGCCGATCCACCGAGCGGCACGCTCGATTTCGCGATCGGCGGTCTCTTTCTCGCGGCTGGATGCAGCCTCGGCCTCGCGCTCAGGCTTCGCTACGAGCGGGCCAAGGCCGCGCTTCTCACCGAGCGCATCGAGACGCTGCAGGACCATTCCTGGGAACTCAGCGACATCGAGAGCCGCAAGACGGCCGATGCCGTGGTGCCGATCGCCACCGTCAGCCACGAGATGCGCGCGCCGCTGCATGGCATGCTGGCGCTGACCGACCTTCTCGCCGCGACCGAGCTCACCGAGGAGCAGGCGGCCTATCTCGCGGCGCTCAACCAGTCGGCCGGGGCGCTGGCGCGGCTGGTCGACGACCTTCTCGACGCCTCACGAATCGCGACGGGCCAGTTCTCGCTGGCGCCGGGGCCGCTCGAAGTCGAGGCGCTCGCCGAAAGCGTCGCCGAGCTGCTCGCCCCGATCGCGCATGAGCGCGGCGTCGGCATCGGAACGCGGATCGCCGCCGGCCTGCCGCCGGTCGTCGCCGATGCCGGACGGCTCAGGCAGGTGCTCATCAATCTCGTCGCCAATGCGATCGAGGCGACGGAGCACGGCTCGGTTTTGCTCGCGGTCGATCCGGTCGACGACGGCCGCGAGACAGGCCTGGCGCTTGCCTTCGCCGTGCATGACAGCGGTCGCGGCATCGCCGAGGCCGATCGCGAGCGCATCTTCGCAAGCTTCGAACGCGGGCAGGCTGGCAGCTCCGGTCTCGGCCTCGGCCTCGCCATTTCGCAGCAGATCGTCGGCCGCATGGGCGGCGCCATAGAAGCCGAGCCGCGGGCCGGCGGCGGCACGGTGTTCCATTTCACGCTTCCCCTGCCGCCGATCGGCCCCGCGCCCCGCACCGCGCGCCCGCTCGACGGCGTCGCCGTGCTCGTCGCCGCGCCGGCCGGGCTCGAGGCGGAGGCGCTGGTCGCCACCCTCGAAGAGGCCGGTGCCGAGACGCGGCGCGCCGGCAGCCTCGCGGAGGCGGCCGGCCTCGTCGGCGCCGCCGCGGCGGCCGGCCAGCCCTACCGGATGGTGCTCGCGGACGGACGGCTCGCCAGCGACGCTCGCGCCGCGCTGCGCCGGCTGCGCGAAGCGAGCGGACGGCCGATCGCCGTCGGCATCCTCATCGACACGCGCGAGCGCCGCGCCGCCGAGGCGCTGAAGGCCGACGGCTTCGACGCCTATCTGATCCGTCCGGTGCGCCGCCGCTCGCTCACCGCGGTGATCGGCGAGGCGATCCGCCGGCCGGACCGCTTCGTGGCCGATCCGGCATCCGCCGAAGAACGCCTGCCGCCGCCACCGCGCCGCGGCAGCCGCCCCGCCACGGTGCTCGTGGTCGAGGACGACCCTGTCTCGGCCCTTCTCGCCCGCGCGGTTCTGGAGCGGATGGGTCACGAGGTCGACGAGGTGCGCAGCCAGGCAGCCGCGCGGCTGCGGATGGAGACGCCGCCCGAAGCGGCGCTGATCGATCTCAGACTGTCGGATGGCGACGCGCTCGGCCTCATCCGCGACCTCGCGGCGCTTCCGCCCGACCGACGGCCGGCACTGATCGCGACGTCGGGCAGCGCCGATCCGGCCGCGCGTCAGGCCGCGCTGTCGGCCGGCGCCGATCTCTTCCTCGAGAAGCCGGTTTCGGCCGAACGGCTCTGCCGCGCCTTCGAGGAGGCGCTGAACCGGCGAAGCAACGGCGCGGACGGCCGTCACCAAACTGCATGAATAGCGTGATCTGATGGCTCGATACCCGCCTCGATTCGAGACGGCGGCATGGGAGCATCGAGGGATCATGCTATGCTGAAGCGCGCGGACGACGGGCCACGGAAGCGGTTCGGGCCGTTCCCGGAGCCGCTGGCCGCGCTGCCGGATCTCTCCCGGCGCATGCTGCATGGTTTGAGACAGTCGATGCCGCGGGTTCTGTTGCCGGCTCCGCATTCGGTCGCGCCGCCCCTCGGGCGCATGGGCGCCCTCGAAGTGCGCCTCGCCACGACCCCGCGCGAGGTCAAGAAGGCGCAGCGGCTGCGCTACAAGGTGTTCTACGAGGAGATGTCGGCGATCCCGGACATCCAGGCGCAGGTCTCGCGCCGCGATCGCGACGCTTTCGACGCCATCTGCGACCATCTCCTCGTGCTCGACCACGACACCATCACCAAATCGGGCGAGCCGGCCATCATCGGCACCTATCGGCTGCTTCGCCAGGACGTCGCCGAGCGCTATTCCGGCTTCTATACCGCGAACGAGTTCGACCTGGCGCCGCTCCTCGAGCGCCACCGCGGCCTGCGTTTCCTGGAGCTCGGGCGGTCCTGCGTGCTCGCGCCCTATCGCAGCAAGCGCACCGTCGAGCTGCTCTGGCACGGCATCTGGAGCTATGTGCTCAGCCACCGCATCGACGTGATGATCGGCTGCGCCTCGCTGGAGGGAACCGATCCGGACCGGCTGGCGCTGCCGCTCGCCTTCCTGCACCACCATGCCCGCGCGCCCGATGAGTGGCGGGTCGGCGCGCTTCCCGGCCGCCGAGTGGCGATGGACCGCCTGCCGGCCGAGACGCTCGATGCCAAGGCGGCGCTGCAAGCGATGCCGCCATTGATGAAGGGCTATCTGAGGATCGGCGCCTTTGTCGGCGACGGCGCGGTGGTCGACCGCCAGTTCGGCACGACCGACGTGATGATCGTGCTGCCGGTTTCCAGCATCAACGCCCGCTACGTCAATCACTACGGCGCCGAAGCGACGCGTTACGCCGCCTGAGGCTCAGTCGGACGGGATGTCGCGGCCGGGCCGGGAGCGATAGCTCGGCATGGTCCAGCCGAAGGTGAGCGCGCCGGCGCGGACCAGGAAGGCGGCCGCGGAGCCGAGCACCGCCGCCGGCCAGTAGGGCAGGCCGAACCGGCTGGCGAGGACGAAGAGCGTCGCGCCGGCGAGCGTCGCGGTGACATAGATTTCCCGGCGCATCACCACCGAGGGTTCGCCGGCGACGATGTCGCGGATGATGCCGCCGAAGGTCGCCGACATCACGCCGAGGATGATTGCCGCGAAGGGGCTGGCGCCGGCATCGAGGCCGCGCGAGGCGCCCATGACGCAATAGCCGGAGATGCCAATCGCATCGGCCCAGAGCAGCCAGCGGTAGCGATGCTCGATATGCGGCGCGACGAAGAACACCGCGAGCGCGGTGATCGTGCAGAGAATCACCGGCTGCGGCGTCGCGATCCAGAAGACGGGGGTATGGCCGAGCACGACGTCGCGCAGCGTGCCGCCGCCGACGCCGGTGATCGCCGCGAGGAAGACGAAGCCGACGAGGTCGAGTTCCTTGCGCGAGGCGGCAAGCGCCCCCGAGGCCGCGAAGACGACGACCCCGGCATAGTCGAGGGCCTGGAGCAACCATGGGTCCAGGCCCATCTTGCGTCAGCCGCTCTGGCCGGAGGCGGGCGGGGCGTCGGCGGTGTCGCGCGCCTTGGGAGCGCCCTTGGCAACGCCGACCATGGCCGGGCGCAGCACGCGCTCGCCGATCACATAGCCCGACTGCATCACCTGCACGACCGTGCCGGCAGGCTGGTCGTCGGTCGGAACCTCGAAGATCGCCTGATGCAAGTTCGGGTCGAATTTCTGGCCGAGCGGATCGAGCTTCTTGACGCCGTGGCGCTCGAGCGTGTTGAGCAGATCGCGCTCCGTCATCTCGACGCCCTCGACGAAGGTCTTCACGCCCTCGTTCTTCCGCACGTCGTCCGGCACGGATTCGAGCGCGCGGGCGAGATTGTCGCCGGCCGTGAGCATGTCGCGGGCAAATCCCGCGATCGCATATTGCCGCGTATCGGCCACCTGCCGCTCGGTGCGGCGGCGCAGATTCTCCATCTCCGCCATGGTGCGGAGCACGCGGTCCTTCATCTCGGCATTTTCGGCTTCGAGCGCCGCGAGGCGGGCGTCGGCCGCGCCGGCGACGTCGCCTTCGGCAGGATCGGCCGCCGGCGTCTCGGCCGGTTCCGCGTCCTGCATCGGCTTCGGATCGTTGGTCATCGCTGACTCTCGCTTTCGTGAATGGGTTGCGCCCGATATCAGCGCTCGGGCGGCGAAAATCAAGTCGGGGGCGGCGGGGGCAGGCCCTCAGAGGACGATCACGCCGTGATGCTGCGCCTCGGCCTCCGGCTCGACATGGATCAGCACCTCGGCGCCTTCGACCGCCTTCACCAGCGCCGCCTCGATGCGGTCGCAGATCGCGTGCGCGGCGGAGACGGAGAGCGAGCCCGGCACGACGAGATGGAACTCGATGAAGGTGGCGCGACCGGCGCTGCGGGTCCGAAGATCATGCACCTCCAGCGCGCCCTCGGCCTCGGCGGAGATGATGGTGCGGATCTCCGTCTCGACCGAGCGCGACACCGCCTCGTCCATGAGACCGGAGACCGATTCGCGGATCACCTTCCAGCCCGACCAGAGGATGTTGACGGCGACGATCAGCGCCACCAGCGGATCGAGCACGGTCCAGCCGGTCACGACCACGAGCAGGAGGCCGATCACGACGCCGATCGAGCTCATCACATCGCTCGTCAGGTGCCAGGCCTCGGCGACGAAGGCGGGCGAGCGGCGGCGGCGGCCGAAGCGGAACAGGAACAGCGCCCAGACGCCGTTGATCAGCGTCGCCACGACATTGATGGCGAGGCCCTGCATCGTGTTCTCGGGCGCGATGGCGAGATTGTAGGAGATCCAGGCCTGGCGGGCGATGAGGAGCGCCGCGACGACGATCAGCACGCCTTCCAGCACCGCGGCGAAATATTCCGCCTTGTGATGGCCGAACTGGTGGTCCTTGTCGGCCGGCTTGCGGCTGACCTGGATCGCCCAGAAGGCGGCGATCGAGGTCACGAGGTTGACGATGCTCTCCAGCGCGTCGGAGAAAAGCGCCACGCTGCCGGTCGCGAGATAGGCGGCATATTTGATGCCCATCACCGCCAGCGCGATGACGATCGAGCTGGCGGCGACGAGCGTCACCTTGTCCATCCTGGCCGGCATGGGCGTTCCCGCGATCCCGTGAATTCAGCGGCGCCTTAACACCCGCGCTGCGGCGCGGCAACGGCTATCTTCGCAACTGCGAACGAGTGGCAATCCAAGCTTTCCGGCGGATTTCAGAGCCGCCGGAGCGCCACCTGCTCGACGAGATGATCCGCCCCCTTGCGCAGGATGAGATCGGCGCGCGGGCGGGTCGGAAGGATGTTGTCCTTGAGATTGGCGAGGTTGATCCGCGCCCAGAGCCGCTCGGCGATCTCGAGCGCCTCCTCCTCGCCGATCTCGGCATAGCGCTTGAAATAGGAGGTCGGATCGCGGAAGGCGGTGTCGCGCAGCCGCTTGAAGCGGGCGACATACCAGCGGTGGATATCCACCTCGTCGGCGTCGATATAGATCGAGAAATCGAAGAAGTCGGAGACAAAGGGCACCGCCTTGCCGTCGCGCGGCAGGCGCGGCGTCTGCAGGACGTTGAGGCCCTCGACGATCAGGATGTCGGGGGCGTCGATGGCGACGCGCTCGCCCGGGACGATGTCGTAGACGAGATGCGAATAGACCGGCGCGGTGACGAGCGGTGCGCCGGCCTTGATCTCGGAGAGGAAGGAGAGCAGCGCCGGCAGGTCGTAGCTCTCTGGGAAGCCCTTGCGCTCCATCAGCCCGTCGCGCTGCAGAACGGCATTGGGGAAGAGGAACCCGTCCGTCGTGATGAGCTCGACCTTCGGCGTGTTCGGCCAGCGCGAGAGCAGCGCGCGCAGCACGCGGGCGGTGGTCGACTTGCCGACGGCGACCGAGCCGCCGATGCCGATGATGAAGGGCGTCTTGCCGTCGGAGGTGCCGAGGAAGGTGCGCGTCGCGTTGTAGAGACCCTGCGTCGCCGCGACATAGAGATTGAGCAGGCGCGACATCGGCAGATAGATGCTGATGACGTCGTCCATCGAGATCGGATCGTTGAGGCTGCGCAGCCGCTCCAGATCGGATTGATCGAGCGTGAGCGGCGTGTCGGCCCTCAGCTGCGCCCATTCCGCGCGCGTGAAATAGCGGTGCGGGGCGAGCTGCGGCCGCGCGGCGCTGTCCATCATGCGGTGTCCCGACCCCCGTAGTGCCGCCTATTCCGGCGGCCGCGACGCCTTTTCCTCGAGCCCGGTGCGGCCCGTGCGGCTGGCGAGTTCCGCCATGACCGCGTCGAGCGCGACGCCGCGGACCTCGAGGAGGACGGCGAAATGATAGAGCATGTCGGCGGCCTCCGCCGTCAAGGCGGCGGCGTCGCCCTCGACGGCGGCGATCACCGTCTCGACGGCCTCCTCGCCGAATTTCTTGGCGACGCGGGCCGGGCCCTTGGCGATGAGCTTCGCCGTATAGGAGCCGGGATCGCCCGAGCGGCCGCGCTCGCGCACGATGGCGACGAGATCCTCGAGGGTGAACGCGTTGTCCATCGAAGCCTCCTCAGCCGTCGAGCCGCACGGGGATGCCGGCGGCGGCCATATGGGCCTTGGCCTGCTGGATCGTGTAGGTGCCGAAATGGAAGATCGAGGCGGCGAGCACCGCGCTGGCCCGGCCCTCGCGGACGCCGGCGACGAGATGGTCGAGCGTGCCGACGCCGCCCGACGCGACGACAGGGACGCTCACCGCATCGGCGATGGTCCGCGTCAGAGCGAGGTCGAAGCCGTCGCGCGTGCCGTCGCGGTCCATCGAGGTGAGCAGGATCTCGCCGGCGCCGAGCCTTGCGACATCGCGCGCGAACTCGACCGCATCGATGCCGGTCGGCTTGCGGCCGCCATGGGTGAAGATCTCCCAGCGATCCTCGGTCGCGCCATCGACGCCGCGGCGCCGCGTCTGCTTGGCGTCCATCGCGACGACGATCGCCTGCGCGCCGAACTTCTCGGCCGCGCGGGCGACGATCGAGCGGTCCGCGACGGCGGCGCTGTTGATCGCCACCTTGTCGGCGCCGGCCAGCATCAGCGCCCGCACGTCCTCGACGGTGCGGACGCCGCCGCCGACCGTGACCGGCATGAAGCAGGCCTCGGCGGTGCGCGCCACGACGTCGAGGATCGTGCCCCGGTTCTCATGGGTCGCGGTGATGTCGAGGAAGCAGAGCTCGTCCGCCCCGGCCGCGTCATAGGCCTTGGCCGCCTCGACCGGATCGCCGGCATCGATCAAGTCGATGAACTGCACGCCCTTCACGACGCGCCCGTCCTTGACGTCGAGGCAGGGGATCACGCGGGTCTTGAGCATCAGTTCAATCCCTGTCGCGCCGCCCTGATCAGCCGCAGCGCCTCGTCCGGGTCGAGGCGGCCGTCATAGAGGGCGCGGCCGGAGATGGCGCCTTCGAGGATGCGACAGTCGGGCTCGAGCAGGCGGCGAATATCGGCGATCGAGGCGAGGCCGCCCGAGGCGATGACCGGGATGTCGACGGCGCGGGCGAGCGCCAGCGTCGAGCCGATATTGAGCCCCTCGAGCACGCCGTCGCGGTCGATGTCGGTATAGATGATCGCCGCCACGCCGGCATCGGCGAAGCGGCGGGCGAGTTCGATCGTCGTCAGCTCGGAGGTCTCGGCCCAGCCCTCGACGGCGACCTTGCCGGCACGGGCATCGATGCCGACCGCGATGCGGCCGGGATGGGCGCGGCAGGCCTCGCGCACGAGATCGGGATCGCGCACGGCGATGGTTCCGAGGATCACGCGGCGGATGCCCTTCTCCAGCCAGGTCTCGATGCCGGCGCGGTCGCGGATGCCGCCGCCGAGCTGCACGGGCATCGTGACGGCGCCGAGGATCGCCTCGACCGCCGCGCCGTTCACGGCCTTGCCGGCGAAGGCGCCGTTGAGATCGACCACGTGGAGATATTCGAAGCCCTGGCGCTCGAAGGCGGCGGCCTGCGCGGCGGGATCGGTGTTGAACACCGTCGCCTCGTCCATGGCGCCGCGCTTCAGGCGCACGCAGGCGCCGTCCTTCAAGTCGATGGCGGGAAAGAGGATCATCAGGGACGCCAATTCAGGAAATTACCGAGCAAGGCGAGGCCGAGGCGCTGGCTCTTCTCGGGATGGAACTGCGTGCCGGCGATGGTGCCGGTCGCGACGATGGCCGTGACCGGCCCGCCGTAATCCGCCGTCGCGATCACGTCGGCCGGATCGTCGGCATAGAACTGGTAGCCGTGCAGGAAATAGGCGTGCCAGCCTTCGTCGCCGGTCGGGATGCCGTCGAGGAGCGGATGCGGTGCCGCCTCAAGCGTGTTCCAGCCCATATGCGGCACCTTCAGCGCCGGGTCGGACGGCAGGACGGGACGGACCTCGCCCTTGATGCGGTCGAGACCGGCCGAAACGCCATATTCGACGCCGCGCGTCGCGAGGAGCTGCATGCCGACGCAGATGCCGAGAAAGGGACGGCCGCGGCGGTCGATGGTGTCGATCACCGCCTCGATCATGCCATCCACCGCGTCGAGCTGGGCGCGGCAATCGGCGAAGGCGCCGTCGCCGGGCAGCACGACATGGTCGGCGGTCGCCACGACGTCCGGATCCGAGGTCACGACGACCTTCTCGCCGCGCCCCGAACGCGCGCTGGCGAGTTCGAGCGCCTTGCCGACAGAGTGCAGGTTGCCGGCGCCATAGTCGATGATGGCGATGGTCATCGCGTCACCTCCGCGCTCGGGAAGAGGCCGATGACCGGACCCGGTGCCGCCGGCGGGCGGGTGATCGGCGCCGCGGCGTCGACGTCGTCCGGACGGTTCATGAAGAAGCGGATCTCGGCCTCGTCGCGGCTCATCCCGGTCGCCGAGCCGATCTCGACATAGCCCCGCCGGCCGAGGAAATAACGGCGAAGGTCATTGCCGAGGAAGCCGAGCCCGAGGCGCAGGGCCACGAGCGCCGCGAGGGCGGGCGTGCCGAGTAAATCCGAGAGCGCGACCAGCGCCGCGGCGAGGACGATATAGAGAGCCGCTGCGAGAAAGAGCCGGCGCGACAGCATCCAGAGGAACGGGAAGAACAGCGCCGGCCACGAGAAGCCGTCCTTCACGAACAGGAAGCGGAGCGCATCCGGCACGCCGGCCTTGCGGGCGGGCGGCGGGGCGAGGACGACATAGGATTTCATGGCCGCCTCAATCGCCGAGCTTGCCCTTGGTGGACGGAACGCGGCCTTCCTGGCGCGGATCGATCGCGACGGCGGCGCGCAGCGTGCGCGCCAGCGCCTTGAAGCAGGTCTCGGCGATGTGGTGGTTGTTCTCGCCGTAGAGATTCTCGATATGCAGCGTGATCGCGGCGTTCTGGGCGAAGGCCTGAAAGAACTCGCGGAACAGCTCGGTGTCGAAATCGCCGACCTTCGGTCGCGAGAAGCCGACCTTCCAGACGAGATAGGGGCGACCGGAGACGTCGATGGCGCAGCGCGTCAGCGCCTCGTCCATCGCCAGATGCGTATCGGCATAGCGGGTGATGCCGGCCATTCCGCCGAGCGCCTTGCGGAAGGCGAGCCCGAGCGCGATGCCGGTATCCTCGACCGTGTGATGCTGGTCGATATGGAGATCGCCGCGCGCCGTGAGCTCGATGTCGAAGAGGCCGTGGCGGGCGAGCTGGTCGAGCATATGGTCGAAGAAGCCGATGCCGGTCGCGATCGCGCCCTGCCCCGTGCCGTCGAGGTCGATGGCGACGACGATCTCGGTTTCCTTCGTCTTGCGCTCGATCCTGGCGCTGCGCATCGGCTCCATCCCGAAAAGCTAAGTCGGACCTTGGTGTTCGGCGCGCTTTTAGCAGGCACGGGACGCGAACGCCACCGTCTCCGGCCGGCGGCTTTGCAAGCGCGAAACGGCCGCCTACATAAGTTGCCTCCTCACAGGGATCGCCGCGGGGCCATCGTGGACCAAGGCGATCCGCCACGAAAGAGTTCCATGTCCCATTCCGAAACCGAAAACCCCTACGGCGCCTGGCACGGCACGACGATCATCACCGTGCGCAAGGGCGGCAAGGTCGTGATCGCCGGCGACGGCCAGGTGTCGCTCGGCCAGACCGTCATCAAGCACAATGCGCGCAAGGTCCGTCCCCTCGGCAAGGGCGGCGTCATCGCCGGCTTCGCCGGATCGACCTCCGACGCCTTCACGATGTTCGAGCGCCTCGAGGGCAAGCTCGAGCAGTATCCCGGCCAGCTGACGCGCGCCTGTGTCGAGCTCGCCAAGGACTGGCGAACCGACCGCTATCTGCGCCGGCTGGAGGCGATGATGCTGGTCGCCGACCGCTCGACGAGCCTCGTCCTCACCGGTACGGGCGACGTGCTGGAGCCGGAAGGTGGCGTCATGGGCATCGGTTCGGGCGGCAACTACGCGCTCGCCGCGGCCCGGGCGCTCATGGACACCGAGAGAAGCGCCGAAGAGATCGCCCGCAAGGCGATGGCGATCGCCGCCGATATCTGCGTCTACACCAACACCAGCGTGACGCTCGAACAGCTCGATGCCGCCTGACAGCGCATCGCGCTACGCTTTCCGCCCGCTCCGGGAGGACGATCTTGCCTTGATCGCCTCCTGGCTGGCAGCGGAGCATGTCGCGGCGTGGTGGGACCCGCCGGCGATCGCCGTTCCGAAGATCGCGGCCCATCTCGTCGGCGGCTCGGTCAGCGCCTATCTCGTTTCGATCGACGGCCGGCCGGCCGCCTATCTGCAAGCCTATGATCCGCATCTCGAGGCGGATCACCCCTATCGCGACCAGCCCCGGGGGACGCTCGGCATCGACCAGTTCATCGGCGAGGCGGATCTCGTCGGAAAGGGTCACGGGCCGGGGCTGCTCGACCATTTCGCCCGCGCGCGCTTCGATGAAGGCGTGCCGCGCATCATCGCCGACCCGCATCCGGACAATCACCGGGCGCTGCGGGCCTATGCCAAGGCCGGGTTCCGCCCGCTCGACCGGCGCACCACGATTTACGGCACCGCGCTCATCATGGGGCGGGACGCCGGAGAACCGACGAGACCAAGATGACCAATTTCTCCCCGCGCGAGATCGTCTCCGAGCTCGACCGCTACATCATCGGCCAGCAGGAGGCGAAGCGCGCCGTCGCCATCGCGCTCAGAAACCGCTGGCGCCGCCAGCAGCTGACCGGGTCGATGCGCGAGGAAGTTCTGCCGAAGAACATCCTGATGATCGGCCCGACCGGCGTCGGCAAGACCGAGATCTCGCGCCGCCTGGCGAAACTCGCCGGCGCGCCCTTCCTGAAGGTCGAGGCGACCAAGTTCACCGAGGTCGGCTATGTCGGCCGCGACGTCGAGCAGATCGTGCGCGATCTCGTCGAGGTCGGCCTGGCGCTGACCCGCGAGACGCGCCGCAAGGATGTCGAGGCCAAGGCGCAGCTCTCCGCCGAGGAGCGGGTGCTGACCGCATTGGTCGGCGAATCCGCGAGCCCCGCGACCCGCGAGAGCTTCCGCAAGAAGCTGCGCGCCGGCGAACTGGACGACAAGGAGATCGAGATCGAGGTGCGCGACCAGGGCGGCGCGCCGCAGTTCGAGGTGCCCGGCATGCCCGGCGCGTCGATCG
>CAWZZK010000002.1:0-10262 GCA_963966455.1 Kaistia sp.
ATCTGCGTAACCCATTTATTGCAGCGCGGCAAGGCAGCCGGAGCCGTCCGTAGCGGCGCGTCATAACCCGTAAGGTATCCATACTATTTGTGCGATCTTCGCCCATTTCGGGCGAAGGTTAGCATGGTTGGATGGCGGCGATAAACGCCCCAGCCGGGGGAGCCTCACCCAGCCTGGTCGGCGATGCGGCCGAGGCTTTCCTCGCGGCCGAGAACCATCAGCACGTCGAAGATGCCGGGCGAGGTGGAACGGCCGGTGAGAGCGGCGCGCAGCGGCTGCGCCACCTTGCCGAGCTTGAGGCCTTCCGCTTCCGCGAAGGCCTTCACCGCCGCTTCCGTCGCTTCGATCGTCCACTCGGTGTCGAGGAGTACGGCGTGGAGGCGCTTCAGGAGGCCGCGCGCGTCGGCGTCGAGGATCTGGCCGGCCTTCTCGTCCAGCGTGAGTGGGCGGCTGGCGAAGATGAAGGCCGCACCGTCCTTCAGCTCCACGAGCGTCTTCGCCCGCTCCTTGAGGCCCGGCAGCGCCATGCGCAGCTGCGCCGCCTTGGCCTGGTCGAGATCGGCCTTCATCGCTGCGCCGCCGTGGAGATGCGGCAGCGTCTCGACGAAGAGTTCGTAGAGCTCGTCGTCCGGCGTCGCGCGCATATAGTGGCCGTTGAGGTTCTCCAGCTTGGCGAAGTCGAAGCGCGAGGCGGAACGGCCGACATCGTCGATGTCGAACCAGTTCACCATGTCCTCCAGCGACATGATCTCGTCGTCGCCATGTGCCCAGCCGAGGCGGACGAGATAGTTGCGCATCGCCTCGGGCAGATAGCCCATGGCGCGATAGGCAGCGACGCCGAGCGCGCCGTGGCGCTTCGAGAGCTTTGCGCCGTCCGGGCCGTGGATCAGCGGGATATGCGCCATGACCGGCACCTCCCAGCCCATGGCCTGGTAGATGATCATCTGCCGCGCTGCATTGGTCAGGTGGTCGTCGCCGCGGATGATATGCGTGACGCCCATGTCGTGGTCGTCCACCACGACCGACAGCATATAGGTCGGGTTGCCGTCGGAGCGCAGCAGCACGAGATCGTCGAGGTCCTTGTTGGGGATCACGACGCGGCCCTGCACCCGGTCCTCGATGACCGTCTCGCCGTCCTGCGGCGCGCGGATGCGGATCGCCGGCTTGACGCCGGGCGGCGCCTCGGCCGGATCGCGGTCGCGCCATGTGCCGTCATAGCGGGGCGCGCGACCCTCGGCCATCGCCGTCTCGCGCATCGCCTTCAGCTCTTCCGGGGTGCAGTAGCAGCGATAGGCCTTGCCGGCCGCCAGCATCTCCTCGACCACCTCGCGGTGGCGCGGCGCGCGGGCGAACTGGAAGACGGTCTCGCCCTCCCAGTCGAGGCCGAGCCATTTCAGCCCGTCGATGATGGCGTCGATCGCCGCCTCGGTCGAGCGTTCGCGGTCGGTATCCTCGATCCTGAGCAGCATCTTGCCGCCGGTATGGCGGGCGTAGAGCCAGTTGAACAGCGCCGTGCGGCCGCCGCCGATATGCAGGAAGCCGGTGGGCGAAGGGGCAAAGCGCGTGACGACCGGTTTGGACATGGGCGATTCCGGGCTGGGCAGATCATGCGGATGAAGGGGGAGGAAGGGCCGCTGTCGCCGACCTTTCGCGAATGTGGGCGCAGCATGTAGCATGGAGACTTGCCCGGACGAAAGGCGGGGATATGGCGAAGAGCGCGCCGCGTGGAGGGATGTCCGCATCGGCGCCTGAGCTCGTCGCAGAGCCGGAGGCCGGATCGCCGGACGCGCCGCGATTTCCGCCAGCCGGACCGGGCGGCCGCCTCGGCTTTGCCGCCGACCGCTGGCTGCTTGCCATCGGCGCCAGCCTCGAGCGCGAGATGGAGGCGGCGCGCGGCTTGCCCTGGCTGGCGGTCGCTTTCGCCGGCGGTGCGCTTCGCTCTTTCGCCCTGCCGGCCGAGCCTTCGGCGCCGGCGCTCGTCCTCCTCGCCGTCGCGCTTGGCATCGGCGCATGGCGGGCGAGGGCAGGGCGCGCGGCGCTCTTTCGCCTGCTGCTCGTGGCGACCATGATCGCCGGCGGCGCTGCCCTCACCAAGCTGCGCACCGATCTCGTCGCGACGCCGATGATCGCCCGCTCGGTCACGGCGACGGTGACCGGTTTCGTCGAGGCGGTGGATGCGCGGCGCGGCGGCGCCAGGCTGACGCTGCGGGTGGTCTCGATCGACGGCGCGCGGATCGCACCCCTGCCGCAGCGCGTGACGGTCGTTCTTCGCGGCAAGGCGCCCGGCGTCGGCGAGGGCATCTCGGTCCTGGCGCGGCTCCGGCCACCTTCGGGTCCGGCGATGCCGGGCGGGTACGATTTCGCACGCAAGGCCTATTATGCCGGGATCGGCGCCACCGGGTTCGCCTATGGCAAGCCGAAAACCGTCGATCTTGGGCCGCCGCCGCTTGCGATCCGCCTCGCGATGCCGCTCGAAAGCCTGCGCGAGGCGATCCGCGCCCGCATCCTCGCGGCGCTGCCGGGCGATACCGGCCGCGTCGCGACGGCGCTCGTCATCGGCGATGCCGGCGGCATCTCGGCGAAGGCGGAGGACGATCTCCGCCAGTCCGGCCTCGCCCATGTCCTTTCCGTCTCGGGCCTCCATATGGTGCTCGTCGCCGGCGCCAGCTTCTGGGCGATCCGCGCGCTGCTGGCGCTCTTTCCGGGCGTCGCGCTCCGCCATCCCATCAAGAAATGGGCGGCAGTCGGGGCGCTCGCGCTCACCTTCTTCTATCTGCTGATCTCCGGCCTCGATGTCGCCGCGCAGCGCTCCTTCGCGATGACGGCAGTCGTCTTCGGCGCGATCCTCATCGACCGGCGGGCGATTTCGATGCGGAATGTCGCGCTCGCCACCTTCGCGGTGCTGCTGCTGGCGCCGGAAAGCGTGCTCGACGCCGGCTTCCAGATGTCCTTCGCCGCGACGATCGCCCTGGTCGCCGGCTTCGAAATGCTCGCGCGGCGAAGGCGGCGGGCACGCGTCGTCGCCGAGCCTTCGCTGGCCGGGACGCTGCTCCGCTGGGCGCTCGCTCTGGTGGGCGGCCTCGCGCTGACATCGCTGCTCGGCGGCCTCGGCACCACGCCCTTCGCGCTCTATCACTTCCAGCGTATGGCGCCGCTGTCGATCGTCGCCAATGTCCTCGCGATGCCGCTGATCGATTTCCTCGTGATGCCGATGGCTCTCATTGGCGTCCTCCTGATGCCGTTCGGCCTCGACCAGCCGATGCTGGCGCTGATGGGCGTCGGCATCGACGGGATGCTCTGGGTCGCCGCCCTCGTGTCGCGCTGGTCGGAAGGAACAGGCGGCATGGCGATGCCGCCAGCCGCGGCGCTGCTCATCTTCCTCGCCGGCTTCCTCTGGGCCGCGCTCTGGGGCGAGCGCTGGCGCTGGCTCGGCGCCATCCCGATGCTGGCCGGCATCGTCCTCGCCTTCTTCCCCATGCGCCCGGACATCATCGTCGCCGCCGACGGCCGCTCCGCGGCCATCCGCACCGCCGATGGCCGCTATGCTATTCTCGCGCCCAAGGTGCCGTCTTTCGAGGCCGGGATCTGGCTGCGCGCCGACGGCGATGCGCGTGGCGTCAAGGACAAGTCGCTGACGGAGGGCGTCCGCTGCGACGCGCTCGGCTGTATCAGCCGTCTCGCCGACGGCCGCATCGTCGCCCTCTCGCTCGATCGGGGCGCCTTCGCCGAGGATTGCCGCAGCGCGGCGCTGGTCGTGACGCCGCTGCAAGCGCCCGCCGCCTGCCGGGCCGTCACGGCGGTCATCGACCGGACCATCCTTCGCCGCGACGGTGCCCTGGCGCTCGTCCTGAAGGAGAAGGGCGCCCCGTCCACCGCTCCGCCCGATCCGATTGTGAACGAGGTCCAGCCTGAACCGCAGGCCTATGCCTGGAGCGAGGCGGACGGCGATCCGGCGGCCATGACGCCGTTCGACGAAGGCGGGGAGGTGGCAACAGCTGAGACAACGCTTGCCCCGGAGACGAAGACGCCTGCTGGCCCCGTCCCGGCCGATCCAACACGGCTCGATGAAATCGTGACCGTCGTCACGAGCTATCCGCCCCTGCGGCGCGCCTTCATGCCGCCCGGTCCTGGCGACTGAGCCTCAGCCGGCGCGGCGGCGGCGCTCGGGCTGATGGGCGGTTTCCTGGATGACCGGCGGCAGCGGATCCATGACGCGCGAGCGTGGGAAGCAGCAGATCGCCTCGGTGCCCTCGCGCAGCCGCGAGCGCAGCTCGAAGGTGCCGTCATGCATCTTCATCATCGCCTGAACTATCGGTAGTCCGAGACCGGCGCCCTGTTCCGCGCTCTTGATGGCGATGGCACCCTGTCCGAAGGCCGACATCACGATCGGCAACTCGTCCTCGGAAATGCCGGGGCCGTTGTCGCGCACCGACACATATTGCCCGCCGCCCGCCGTCCAGCCGGCACGGATTTCGATCTCCCCGCCCGGCGGCGTGAACTTGATGGCGTTCGACAGCAGATTGAGCACCACCTGCCGCACCGCGCGCTCGTCGGCCCAGACCCGGGGCAGGTCGGGCTCGATGCGCTGCACCAGCTTCAGGTTCTTGTTGCGCGCGCGCAGGCGCACGAGGTTCTCGCAGTCCTCCACCACATGGGCGAGCGTCACCGGCTCCTCGTTCAGCTCGTAGCGGCCTGCCTCGATGCGCGAGAGGTCGAGGATCTCGTTGATGAGCGCCAGGAGATGCTGCCCGCTGGTATGGATGTCGCCGGCATATTCCTTGTAGGTGGCGTTCTGCATCGGCCCGAGCACCTCGTTCTTCATCACCTCGGAGAAGCCGAGAATGGCGTTGAGCGGGGTGCGCAGCTCGTGGCTCATGGTCGCGAGGAAACGCGACTTGGCGAGATTGGCCTCCTCGGCGCGGCGGCGCGACTCGTCCGAGACGGCCTTCGCCGTGCCGAGCTCGGCGATGAGGTGATCCTTCTCGGCCCGGTAGCGCATCATGCCCATGGTCGTGGACTGGAGGCGCTGCGACAGAGTCAGGAAGAAGATCTCGCTGCCGATCGAGAGGAAGGCGAGGGCGAGATAGAGCACATCCTGCCGGATCGCGAACAGCGCCACCATGGTGAGCGCGATCGGCGCCGTCCCGGCCACCGCGCCAGCCGGCAGGCTGGAAGCGAACATGGTGCCGACCGCCAGCATGGTCAGCATGGTGGCGAACTGGAAGGTCTCGATGCCCGGCGCCTGCACGGTGGCGGTCGCGAGCAGGAGGCCGATCCAGGTCAGCCCGTAGCAGAATTCGGAGACGACGAAGCGCCTTGTCCAGGCGCGGATCGAGACCTTGTCGGCCGGCGTCTTCACGAAGACGCGGCAGAGCCACGTGCCGGCGCAATGGACGGCGAGCGTCACCACCGCCCAGACGCCGATGACGAGATGCGGTAGCCAGACGGTCGCGACGAGGCTGACCAGCGCCACCAGCAGCGGCACCGCATAGGCGGCGGAGAGGCGCGTGCGCGCATAATGCACGAGGAGTTCGTGGTCGAAGCTCGGGCTGGTGCCCGTCGTCGATGTCAGCCGCTCGCGATGATCGCGGACCGTCCGCGCGACGGCGCGCCGCCGCTCCGCGCGTTCGCGGTTCACGGCGATCTTGTCGTTCGCAGCGGCTTCCGGTGCGACCTGCATGCCTGGACCCTGAGGGATTCGCCCCTTATGTGGCGCAATGTCCGCGCCCTCCGAATGTTCAACCTAACCGGCGATGGTTTAAGTCCCCTTTCGAAGCGCTGGTTAACCGATGGTCGCAGTCGATAGAGAAAGTCCGGGGCATCCTGTGTCGGAGCCGTTCGAGACCCTCGCCGAGACCGTCCGGCGCTGCCGCGTCTGCCGCGAAGCGCCGCTCGGCAAGCCGCTGCCGCATGGGCCGCGGCCGGTGATCCGCGGCTCGGCGACGGCGCGCCTCCTCGTCGCGGGGCAGGCGCCCGGAACCCGTGTCCATGCCTCCGGCATCCCCTTCGACGACCGCTCGGGCGATCGCCTCAGGGCATGGATGGGCGTCGACCCCGCAACCTTCTATGACGAGAGCCGCATCGCGATCGTGCCGATGGGCTTCTGCTTCCCGGGCCAGGACGCGAAGGGCGGCGACCTGCCGCCGCGGCGCGAGTGTGCGCCGCTCTGGCGGAGCCGGGTCGTGGGCGCCTTGCCGAACATCGCGCTGGTCCTCGCTATTGGCGCGCCCGCGCAGCGCTGGCATCTCGGCGCGGCCGCGGCGGAGGGCGTCGATGCCACCGTGCGGCGCTGGCGCGAGAGCCTTTCCCGGCCCACGGGACCGGCCGTCTTCCCCCTGCCGCACCCCTCCTGGCGCAACACCGGATGGCTCAAGCGCAATCCGTGGTTCGAGGCGGAGCTCCTCCCCGAACTCCGGGCGCAGGTCGCCGAAACCTTGGCTCTGCTTGACAGAACGGCGGAAAAGTCGGAATAAATTTCTCCAGTGAAGCACGATACTGCGGCGATTGAGAATAAATTTCCGACCGCAGGCATCCCTTGGTGGAGATGTTCCGCGATGATCGACCGCCTCGACAGGAAAATCCTTCAGATCCTGCAGGAAGACGCGACCGTGCCGGTCGCGGAGATCGGACGCCGAGTCGGTCTCTCGACGACGCCGTGCTGGCGCCGCATCCAGAAGCTGGAGGAAGACGGCGTCATTCTGCGCCGTGTCGCGGTGCTCGATCCGCGCAAGGTAAACGCCAAGGTCACGGTCTTCGTCTCGATCACCACCAGCCAGCACAACGAGGAGTGGCTGAAGCGCTTCGCCGAGGTGATCCGCGACGTGCCGGAGGTGGTGGAATTCTACCGCATGAGCGGCCAGGTCGATTATCTCCTGCGCGTCGTCGTGCCGGACATCGAGGCCTATGACGTCTTCTACAAGCGGCTCATCTCCAAGATCGACATCGCCGACGTCTCCTCGGCCTTCGCGATGGAGCAAATCAAATATGCGACGGCGCTGCCGCTGAACTATGTACCGCTGGAGAAGGACAAGGGCGTCGCCTGAGCTTGATGCGCATCAAGGCGCCGCCGTCCTGCCACTGGCAGCGAAGGCGCCGCAATGAGGATCGATCCATGACCGCCAGACCCGACCCGCGCGGGCGCGTCCCGCTCACGCTGGGCGTTCCTGATGGCGTGGACGAAGCGGGCATTCACCGTCTGGTGCATGGCTTCTACGACGCGGTGCGGCAGGACGATCTCATCGGTCCCGTCTTCGGCCGCGCCATCGCCGACGATGCCTGGCCGGTGCATCTTGCCAAGATGTGCGATTTCTGGTCGTCGGTTCTGCTGAAGACGCGGCGCTACGAGGGTCGCCCGCTGGCGCCTCATCTGCGCCTGCCCGACCTCTCCGACGCGCATTTCGCCCGCTGGCTGAGCCTCTTCGCCGAGACGGCGCGGAACACCTTCGACGCCGAGGCGGCGGCGATCGTCATCGCCTATGCCGAGCGCATCGCCAACAGCTTCCGCCTGTCGCGCGCCATGCATGCCGGCGAGGACACGATGCATCTGCGACCGATCGCGGCCCCGCCCGCATCACGCTGACGGCGGCCGCCAGCGCAGCACGAGCGCGGTGAGGTCGTCATACTGGCTGGCATCGCCCGCATGGCTCTTCACCCGCTCGACCAGCGCGCTGCTGAACGGCTCCGCCGCCAAGCCGGCGAGCGCCATGCAATCGGCCACCAGCCGGGCGGAGGAGTACATTTCCCGGCTGTCATTCTCCATCTCCGGCAGCCCGTCCGTCACCAGGACGAGCGTCTCGCCCTCGGCAAGCTGCAGGCTGCGATCAGAGAAGGTGAGATGGTCCATGACGCCGATCGGCGGATCGGCCTGCGCCTGGTCGGTCGCGACGCCGCCGCCGCCCGCCCGCAGCGGCGGCAGATGGCCGGCATTCACATAGTCGAGCCGGCCGGTGGCGACATCGAGGAAGCCGACCAGCAGCGTGATGAAGACGCAGTCCTCGTTGTTCTTGCAGAGCTCGTCATTGAGCAGCGCCGCGACCTCGGAGGGGCGCGGCAGGCGCCCCGTCAGCGCATGGAACTGCAGCGTCCCGGCCCGGAGCAGGCTGCGCGTGCGCGCCATGAACAGAGCCGCCGGCATGCCCTTGCCGGACACGTCGCCGATGGCGATGCAGAGCGTTTCCGGCGTCACCTGGAAGAAGTCGTAGAGATCGCCGCCGACTTCCTGCGCCGGCATCATGACGGCATGCACCTCGACCGGACCGCCCGGCGGCGGGAAATGCGTGTTGACCATCGCCAGCTGCTGCGCCCGCGCGGCGGCCATCTCGTGCTCCAGCCGCGTCAGCTGCCGCCGCACCTCGGCCCGCAGCATCTTCTTTTCCAGCACCGAGCCGATGCGCGCCCTAAGGATCGAGGGGTTGAACGGCTTCGGCAGATAGTCCTCGGCGCCGAGATCGATGCATTTCACCACTGTCTCGATCTCGGTCGCCGCCGAGATCATGATGACGGCGGTCTGCTCCAGCCGGTTTTCCAGCCGGATCGCCTCCAGCACCTCGACGCCGTTCATGCGCGGCATCATCACGTCGAGCAGCACGAGATCGACCGGATGGGCGCGGATATGCTCCAGCGCCGCGACGCCGTCCTCCGCTTCGGCGAGATGGCTGAAGCCGAGCCGCTGCAGGCGCCGGATCAGCAGCTCGCGATTGGTCTCGACATCGTCGACGACGAGGATGCGGGAGTCGGCGATGGTCATGTCGGATCATCCAGCGCAAGGCCGAGTCGGATGTGATTGCGCTCGCGCTCCACGGTGTAGGCCGATTCGCTCATCAGCTTGCGCACGAGATGGACGCCGAGCCCGCCGGGCTTCCGCTCGTCGATGCCGAGGGTGACGTCGGGCTCCGGCATCGCGAACGGATCGAACAGCCGCGCGTCGTCGGCATAGTCGATGGTGACGCGGCCGGGCAGCCGCTCGATCGCGACGCGGATTTCGCCTGCGCCACCATCGGGATAGCCGTAATCGATGGTGTTGTTCATGAGCTCGTCGAGCGCCAGCTCGATCTTGAAGACCGCGTCGGCGGGCAGGCTCGCTTCCTCCGCGAAGGAGCCGAAGGCCTCCATCAGCATCGCGATTGCGCCATGCTCCGCCTTGAAGACCCTGTCGAACCGCGTCGCCGTCACTGCAACACTCCGTCGCCGGTCCGTCAGCCGCCGAGCGCAGCGTCGACGGTCTCGTGTAGCTCGAAGACGCGGTCGAAGCCGCTGATGACGATGACCTGATGCACCGCCCCGCTGGCGGCCGCGAGGACCATGCGCCCCTCGGCGCGCTTCATGCGCTTGCCGGCGGCCAGCAGCGCCGAAAGGCCCTTGCTGCTGATATAGTCGAGCCGCGAGAGGTCGATCACGACGTCATGCGCGCCGCCGTCGATGGCCTCGCCGAGTCGAGCCTCGAAGTCGGGCGCGCTGCCGCTGTCGAGCCGGCCGCTCGGCGTGACCACGAGGGATGTGCCGCGCCGCGCCTCCTCGATCTCCATGGCCGTCCATCCTGTGTCAGCCCCGGGGCATCTCCGCGAAGAAGGAATCGACGAAGGCGGAGCCGGGATTCGTCAGATCGAACGAGTGTAGCCCCATTTCGGCGGAAAGCAGCCTGAACGCTTCGACCCCACGCACCGAGTTGCCCTTGCGGTCGAGACGCGGCGAATAGGTGCCGATTCCGAGCTGGCGGTTGACGACGCCGAGGATGCCGCCGCCGACGCCGCTCTTGGCCGGGACGCCGACATCGAAGGCCCAGTTTCCGGAATAGTCGTACATGCCGCAGGTGAACATGACCGCCTGCGTGTCGCGCACAGCGGCGACGTCGAAGACCTGGCGTCCCGTGACGGGATTGTCGCCGAGATGGGCGATCGTCGCGCCCATGACCGCGAGATCCGCCGCCGTGACCTCGATCGAGCACTGGCGGAAATAGAGATCGAGCGCGCTGTCCATCGGCTCGGCAAGGGCGCCCGCGCCGACGAGCAGATGGCCGATGGCGCGGTTGCGGTGGCCGGTTGCCGCCTCGGAGCGATAGACGGCCTCGTTCATCGCCAGCGGCCGGCCGGCCGCCTCGGAGAAGCGCGTGAGGACGGCCTCGAAGGCGCCATCGCCATGGACGTCGCGCAGGATGCCGGCAACGGTGATCGCGCCGGCATTGACCATCGGGTTGTAGGGTCGGCGCGTGACGGGATCGAACTCGATGGCGTTGAACGGGTCGCCGCTCGGCTCGACGCCGACCC
>CAWZZK010000003.1:0-6625 GCA_963966455.1 Kaistia sp.
CGCCGCCACCGCTGCGCGGTCCGAATTGCGCGACATGATCAGATCTCCGGCTGGCGGGCGGCTTCGATCACCAGCCGCGCCGAAGGCGACAGGAACTGGCGATAGAGCTGCACGAGAAGGATGGCGGTCGTCGTGACGATCAGGACATAGCCGTTGACGAACCATCCGAGATAGCCGACCGCGAAGAAGAAGGCGCGGAGGCCGTGATTGAAATGGCGGCCGGCGGCGATGGTGAAGCTCGCCGCGCGATCTGCGGCGGCGATCGCCTCGGTCTCGCCGGCATGCGCGGCCGAGGGCGTGGCGCCGACCAGGATCGAGGCATAGTTGAACAGACGATAGGCCCAGCCGAATTCGAAGAAGGCGAAGCCGAAGATCAGGATGAGGCCGACCGCCTTGACCTCGAACAGGCCGCGCGGCGACGAGGGCGACAGCGAGAGGTCGCGCAGCACGTCATAGACATGGTCGGTGGCGTTGAGGAGCGCGAAGCCGCCGCCGATGGCGATCAGCGAAGTCGAGGCGAAGAAGGCGGTGCCGTTCTGCAGTCCGCCCATGATGCCGGTGTCGATCATGCGGAGATCGCGCCGCGCCATGGTTCGCATCCAGCGTCGCCGTTGCCGATCCATGGCCGAAGACAGCGACCGGCCGGAATCGGCGAAGTGATTGATGACGAGCGAATAGGCCGTCCAGGCGCCGACGAACCAGAGAACGGCCACGATATCGACGGGGGAGGCGGCGCTGAGCATGCCCGCAGCCGCCGTTCAGCCGGAGCGCCGCGCGAGCATCCGCGCGATCGGCCGGCGGGCAAGCACGAGGACGGATAGGATGATGAGCCCCGCCGCGCCCGCGACCGGCGAGCGCAGCATCATGCCGGCGGCGGTCAGCACCAGCCCGGCGATGATGCCGGCGGTCGCGACGCGGCTGGCGCGCTGTTCGAGATCGGTCGTCGGAAGGGTCATGGCGGGCAGCGTCCTCTCGGCATCGGGCAATCTCGTTCTAGTCGCCCCTGTGGAAAAAGGGCAGCCCGCCTTTGACGGCGGGGCGCCCCGGCGCGAGGCTCGCCGCATGCCGCTTCATATGATCAAGCTTTGCGTCGGCGTCGAGACCGTGGACGAGATCGTCCGCTGGATCGACGAGGATCTCGGCCGCAAGCGCCGGCTCGGCCTCCCGGCGGAGGACACGCATGTCACGCGCATGATGCCGCGCCGTATCGCCGAGCTTCTCGACGGCGGCTCGCTCTACTGGGTGGTGAAGGGGCAGGTGCAGTGCCGCCAGCGCCTCCTCGATCTTCGCGCCGTCACCGGCGCCGACGGCATCGAGCGCTGCGAGATCGTCTTCGATCCGGAGGTCGTGCTGACCGAATGGCAGCCGAAGCGTCCCTTCCAGGGCTGGCGCTATCTGGAGCCGAAGGACGCGCCGCGCGACCTCGCTGCTATCGGCGGCTCCGGCGACGACCTGCCCTCGGCGCTGAAGGCCGAGCTGGCGGAACTCGGCCTCCTCTAGCCACATGAATCAAAGTGAGAAGGTCCGTCGCCAAGGCGCTGAACCGACTCGCCTTTTCACACCGCGATATTGTCGATGAGCCGCGTCTTGCCGAGCCAGGCCGCTGCGAGCAGGCGTAGCGGTTCGTCCGCGCCCCCGGCAGGCGTGGCCAGCGTCTCGGCATTGCGCAGCTCGAGATAGTCCGGGCGGAAGCCCGCCGCCTCGAGCGCGCCGAAGCCCTGCCGAAGGTGATGGGCGGTGTCGCCGCCGGCGCGGATCGCCGCCGCCGTCTCGTGCAGCACGCCAACGAGCCTCGGCGCCACGCGACGCTCGTCGGGCGAGAGATAGGCGTTACGCGAGGAGAGGGCGAGGCCGTCCGGCTCGCGCAGCGTCGGCAGCGCGACGATCTCGGTCGGGATGCGCAGATCCTTCACCATCTGCCGGACGACGAGCAACTGCTGGTAGTCCTTCTCGCCGAACATCGCGATATCGGGAAAACCGCCGAGCAACAGCTTCGCCACCACCGTCGCGACGCCGGCGAAGAAGTGCGGCCGATAGTCGGTCTCGAGCCCGAGGGCCGGTCCGGCGAGCGAGATGGTAGTCGCATGGCCCGGCGGATACATCTCGGCCGCGTTCGGCGCGAACACCGCCTCGACGCCGAGCGTCGCGAGCTTGGCGACATCGCTCGCCTCGGTGCGCGGATAGGCGGAGAAATCCTCATTCGGCCCGAACTGGGTCGGATTGACGAAGATGGTCGCGACGACGCGGTCGACCCGCCGGCGCGCTTCCTCGACGAGGGCGAGGTGGCCGTCATGCAAGGCACCCATGGTCGGGATCATGCCGACCGTGAGGCCTTCCGAATGCCAGCTCGCGGTGTTGGCGCGCAGATCGGTGAGCGTGCGGAGGAGAACGGGGGGATGGTTCATGGCGATTCCTCTGCCCAATCGCGACTCCTTCGCGCAAAACGGAGCCTGTGGGAAGAGGCGGCGCGTCACCGGCTTACCATTGCGGCGGGCGCCTCGAGACGGCATCTGTTGGGATCGGACCGCATGAAGCGGCCCGGACCGGAAAGGGACGATGGGCTTCATCCTGCCGCTCGCCGCGGTCGCGATCATCGCGATCGCACTCGCCTGGACATTCGGCCCCAAGACGGGTCCCGACCGATTGCAGAAGGCGATCCGCAAGGGTGGGGCCGGGACGCTGTTCGCGCTCGCGCTGCTCTTCGCCGTCACGGGGAAGATCTGGGCTGCGGTGCCGCTGGTGGCGGTCGCCCTGTCGCTCTGGCGGCCAGCCTTCCTGGAGCGCTTCGGCGCGATCCGAGGCGACCGCATCACCATGGGCCGCTTCGCCGGGCGCCGGCTGGACGAACTCGACGCCAACGCGCTGCTCGCCCTTCATGCGGAACTGGCCGGCCGGCCGGCCGACCGCTCAGTCCTCGAAACGTATCTCGACCGCCGGATACCCGGCTGGCGTGAACACGTCGAGCGAGATCCGGCAGGCGGGGCGCGCCGCCCTGCGGGCACGGGCGCCATGACAGATGAGCAGGCCTACAAGATCCTTGGCCTTTCGCCCGGCGCCACCGAGGCTGAAATCGGCGCGGCCTACCGCCGACTGATGAAGCGCGTCCATCCCGATCAGGGCGGCTCGACGTTCCTTGCCGCGCAGATCAACGAGGCTAAGGAAAGACTCCTCGGCAGACATCGCTAGGCTCCCATACGCAAATACATAAAAGGGAGGAAAGGGAAGAGGCGGTCCCGCGGCTCGCGCCTAGTCAGGGATCGCCAGGCAGCTCACGTCGCGCTTCTTGAGATAGTCGCAAGCGGCGCGCGCCTTGGCCTTGTTCTCGAAGCCGGCGAAGCGGGCGCGATAGAAGGTGGAATCCCCCTTCTTCACGGCCTCGACGCTCGGCGTCGCCGAAGCGAGCACCTTGCCGCCCTTGGCCCTGGCGGCCTCGAGAAGCGACTGCGCGCCATCCTCGCTGGGCGCGGCGGCGATCTGGACCTTCCAGCCCGAAACGCCCGAACCCTGGCGAACCGGCGCCGGCTCGTCGGCATCGCCCTGTCCGATCATGCCTTCGGTCGAGGCGGTCTCGTCGTCGGCGGTCGGCACCGGGCCGGCGACCGAAGCGGTCACAACGACCGGACGCGCGGTCCCCTTGCCGCTCGGACCCTGCTGGAAGACCATGCGCGGACCCTCGTCGGCCGGCTCGACATCGGAGGCGAGCGCCAGCGGCTCGATTTCGGGCTTCGCATCCGGGATCGGCGCGGCGACGGACGCCTCGACGACCTCGGGAGCGGCCTGCGGCGCCACCTTGGGCCGCGCGGCGACCGGGGGCGCCGCGACGGCCGCGGCGACCACGTCGGGACGGACGACCGGCTTCGGCGCGGCGGCGACCGCCACCTGCACCGGCTCGTCGACCGGCTCAGGCGCGGCCTGCGGCGCGGGCTTGCCCTTGAACATCTTGGCGATCAGCGAACCGCCGCCGTTGCCGCCCGTCGAGGCGGCCGGCATGTATTTCTCGATGAGGCCGACCATCTGCTTGTCGCGCGACGCGCCGGACGTCCCGCCCATCACCGAGGCGACGATTTAGCGGTTATCGCGCTTCACGGACGAGACGAGATTGAAGCCGGAGGCGTTGGTGTAGCCGGTCTTGATGCCATCGACGCCGGGGACGCGGCCGAGCAGCTTGTTGTGATTGCCGATGACGCGGCCGTTATAGACGAAGCTCTTGGTCGAGAAGTAGCGGTAATAGGTCGGATAATGCGCCTGCAGCGCACGGCCGAGCGTCACCATGTCCCGCGCCGTCGTCCACTGGTTGGGGTTGGGCAGGCCGGAGGCGTTGCGGAAGGTGGTGCGGCTCATGCCGAGCGAGCGCGCCGTCGAGGTCATGCGCTGCGCGAAGGCGGTTTCCGAGCCGGCGAGGTTCTCCGCGATCACGACCGCGGCGTCGTTGGCCGAGCGGGTGATGAGGCCGAGCATCGCGTCGCGCACCGCGATCGTCGAACCGGGCTTGAGGCCGAGCTTGGTCGGCGACTGGCGCGAGGCGAAGGCCGACACCTTGAGGCGGCTGTCGAGGCTCAGCTTGCCGCTGTCGAGCGCGCCGAACAGCATGTAGAGCGTCATCATCTTGGTGAGCGAGGCGGGATGGCGCAGCGCGTCCGCATCCTGCGCATAGAGCACCTTGCCCGTCTTGGCATCGACGACGATCGCCGATTTCGGGGCGGCGACGGCATCGGCGACCGTCGTGGTGACCATCGCTCCGGCGACGAGAAGGGCGGCGACAGCGCCCTTGGCGGTCCTGGCCTGAAGTCGGCCAAGCGGGCTGGTACCCCACAGCATCACGAACGCAACTCCACGTCTTGCAGCCTCGCCGCCCGAGAGCGACGTTGCCTGAATGTTGGGACGGGACCGGAGCTTTTATGAGGCGCCGGAAGAATTTCCTGTCGACGACGCGAAGGAACCGGGCCCCCGCGCCCGACGCTCGAGCGCCTGCCTCCATCCGATCCCGGCCGAAGCAGCGCTTTCGCCGCCCCGACCGATCCGTGAAGAAAGCCTAGGGAATCGCCGTTACGAATCCGTAAAAGTTGACGAATCCCTTTCCGATGCCGCGGATTTCGCAGCGCGGCAGCCGCTTTGCGCGTGGAATTGTGCAGCGCAGCATTTTTTCTTGACAGGTGTGGCGAAAATCGGGATCAGTCTTGGAGAGAGTGATCTTCCGCGTGGGCAGACGGGGGTTTGTGATGATCAAGGGTATCGACGACATCCAGAAGGCGTCGAAGGACAGCATCGAGCAGGCGATGAAGAGCGTGGAGGCCATGAACAAGGGCATCCAGGCGCTTGCCGTCGAGACCGCCGATTATCAGAAGAAGAGCTACGAGAACGGCGCGGCGGCGCTCGAGAAGCTGATGGCGGCGAAGAGCGTCGAGAACGCGGTCGAAATCCAGAACGAGTATCTGAAGGCGACCTATGAGGGCTATGTCAGCGAACTGACCAAGATCGGCTCGATGATGACCGACTTCGCCAAGGACGCCTATCGCCCGTTCGAGAGCGTGTTCGGCAAGCTGCCGAAATAGGCCTCTCCCCCAGCGATATCAGCAGCTTGCAGCCCGGCCTTCGCGCCGGGCTTTGCTTTTTGAGAAGCGCGCAGCCCGTCGTTCAGTTGCTGGAGCGCGGATGGCCGCGGCACATGTTGATGTTGTCGCTGCCACCCGTGCCGCAGGCATTGACGCCCTGCATGGCCTGGATGGCGGGATCGAAGGGATCGCTGGTTCCGCTGCCGCAGCTGGCGAGCGATCCAGCGGCGCCGGCAAGCGCCAGCATCAGAACGAAGACGCGCATGACTCACTCCTCGTGACGCTGTCCCGGCGGAGCCGCAAGCGCGGCGGCGAGGGACCTCAAGGTCGTGAAAAATCTCGCGAACCGCCGCCGCATGCAAGGCCCCGCGCCGTCATTCCCCGGATCAGCGGTTGCTGGCGCACTGGTTGATGTCCTGCGTGCCACCCGGACCGCAGGCATTCACCGGCTCGAAGGCCCGGATCGCAGCCGCATTGCGCTCCGCCTCGGTCATGTTACTGGCGCTCGTGCAGGCCGCGAGCCCGCTGGCGCCGAAGGCGAGGGCAAGGACGATCATCATGGTGCGCATGGCGCTCTCTCCGCGACTGACTTCAGTGGAGAGATAGGGAGCGAACCAAGGCGTCGCCAAGCACGGAAGTGTGAGCGGGAGAGGTCAGGTGGCGAGGCCGTGGGCGATCGCGCCGAGCAGCGCCTCGACCTTGGCGATGCCGTCTTCTGAGCCGAGTAGCGCATTCGGCGCCTCGCCACCCAAGGCCGAGGTCGGTCGCGCCAGCCATCGCTTAGCCTTGTCCGCGCTGCCGAAGTGCTCGACGGCGCGTTGGTAGATGGGATGGAACGGCGGGGACGTTTCGCGGCTTGGGGGCACGTTGGAGACCAATGCTGACCAGATTGCCTTCCAGTTTGAACTGAATCATCCGACTGCAGTGGCCGTAAGGCGAGCCCCAGCTCGGACTGGCTGAAAGTCGTGGCTGGAGGCGCGAAACGGCTCCCTAACTTTGAGCTAGGAAGCCGTTCCGTAACGGATCGCGAAATCACGCTGGAACGCTCCGCCGCGCCGAACTCACTTCTCCTT
>CAWZZK010000004.1:0-34696 GCA_963966455.1 Kaistia sp.
ACGCGGCGCGCCGCGTCCTCCTCGCCGTCCCCTGCCAGGAAGCGCGCAAAGTCGGTCGCTGCCTGATCCGGTGCACCGGCTTCCAGCCCGGCACCGCCGATGCCCGGCAGCGGCTGCACCAGGCGGCCGAGATAGAGCGGCCCGCCGGCCTTGGGGCCGGTTCCGGAGAGGCCGTTGCCGCCGAAGGGCTGCACGCCGACCACGGCGCCGACGATGTTGCGGTTGACATAGACATTGCCGGCGCCGATCCGCGCCGTGACGGCAGCGATCGTCTCGTCGATGCGGGTGTGCAGGCCGAAGGTGAGGCCGTAGCCGGTGGCGTTGATGGCGTCGACGAGCCGGTCGAGCCCATCGCGGCGATAGCGCAGCACATGCAGCACCGGGCCGAACACCTCGCCGGGCAGGTCCTCGACGGCGCCGATCTCGATGAGCGTCGGCGCGACGAAGCTGCCATGGCGCGCCGCCTCGGGCATATCGAGGCGGTGGACGGCGAAGCCGCGCGCACGCATCGCCGCGACATGCGCTTCGAGCCGCTCGGCGGCTTCCTGAGTGATCACCGGGCCGACATCGGTCGCAAGCAGCGCCGGATCGCCGATCGCCAGTTCCTTCATCGCGCCGCGCAGCATGGCGAGCGTCCGGTCGGCGACATCGTCCTGGATGCAGATGAGGCGGAGCGCCGAGCAGCGCTGGCCGGCGCTGTCGAAGGCCGAGGCGATGGCGTCGGCCGTCACCTGCTCGGCCAGCGCCGAGGAATCGACGATCATCGCATTGACGCCGCCGGTCTCGGCGATGAGCGGGATCGTGCGCCCTTCCGGGCTCAACCGGCCGGCAAGCGCGCGGTTGATCAGCCGTGCAACCTCGGTCGAGCCGGTGAAGACGACGCCGCGGACGCGCGGATCGGCGACGAGCGCCGCGCCGACATCGCCGGCCCCGGGAAGAAGCTGCACGGCGGCTTCCGGCACGCCGGCCTCGCGCAGGAGGCGCACCGCCTCGGCGGCGACGAGCGGGGTCTCCTCGGCCGGCTTGGCCAGCACCGGATTGCCGGAGGCGAGCGCGGCGGCGACCTGGCCGGTGAATATGGCGAGCGGGAAGTTCCACGGGCTGATGGCGACGACCGGGCCGAGCGGGCGATGCGTGTCGGCCGCGAAGCGGGCACGCGCCTCTGACGCGTAGTAGCGCAGGAAATCGACGGCCTCGCGCACTTCCGAGACGGCATTGCCGATCGTGCGCCCGGCCTCGCGGACGATGAGCCCGACCAGCACGGGGAGCCGAGTCTCCAGCGCGTCCGCCGCCCGCTCCAGCGCCGTGGCGCGCTCGTCCGCCGGCGTCGCCCCCCAGATCGGGGCGATCGCCACCGCTTCCGCGAAAGCGGCGTCGATGGCCTCCGGCGAAGCGGCTGTCGCGCTGCCGACGCGGTCGCGCCGGTCGGCCGGATTGACGATCTCCGACACGTCGCCCGCAAAGGTCCGGCCGGCCACCATGGCTTCGGCCCGCCAGGCCGCCGCGCCGCTCGCGACCAGCGACACGGCGAGCGCCGACAGCCGCTGCTCGCTTGCAAGATCCAGCCCGGAGGAATTGAGCCGGCCACCGCCATAGAGTTGGCGCGGATGGGCGATCCGCGGATGCGGCGCGCCGACCGGATCCTGCGCCAGCGCCTCGGCGACCGGATCGGCGATCAGCGTCTCGACCGGCACGGCGGGATCGGCGATGCGGTTGACGAAGGAGGTGTTGGCGCCGTTTTCGAGCAGGCGGCGCACCAGATAGGCGAGCAGCGTGTCATGCGTGCCGACCGGCGCATAGATGCGGCAGGGCCGGCCGAGCTTCTCCTCGCCGACGACTTCCTCATAGAGCGGCTCGCCCATGCCGTGCAGGCACTGGAACTCGTATTGACCGGCATAATAGTTCGGCCCCGCCATCTCCATGACGGCCGAGAGCGTCTGCGCGTTGTGGGTCGCGAATTGCGGGAAGATCGCGTCCGGCGCCGCCAGCAGCTTCCGCGCGCATGCGAGATAGGAAACGTCGGTGTGGATCTTGCGCGTGAAGACGGGGAAGTCCTCCAGCCCCGCCTCCTGGGCGCGCTTGATCTCGCTGTCCCAATAGGCGCCCTTCACGAGCCGCACCATCAGCCGGCGGCGGCTGCGCCGCGCCAGATCGACGAGATAGTCGATGACGAAGGGGCAGCGCTTGCCATAGGCCTGGATGACGAAGCCGATACCGTTCCAGCCCGAGAGCTCGCCGTCGAAGGCGAGCGCTTCCAGGAGGTCGAGCGAGATCTCGAGGCGGTCCGCCTCTTCGGCATCGATGTTGAGACCGATGTCGTAGCGGCGGGCGAGGAGCGCCAGATGCTTCAGCCGCGGCAGCAATTCGGCCATGACGCGGGCCCGCTGGGCCCGTGAATAGCGGGGATGAAGCGCCGAGAGCTTCACCGAGATGCCCGGCCCCTCATAGATGCCGCGCCCCGCCGCCGCCTTGCCGATGGCATGGATCGCCTGCTCGTAGTCGGCGAGATAGCGCGCGGCGTCCTCGGCGGTCATCGCCGCCTCGCCGAGCATGTCGTAGGAATAGCGGAAGCCCTTCCCCTCCATGCGCCTTGCATTGGCCAGCGCCTCGCCGATCGTCTGGCCGGTCACGAACTGCTCGCCGAGCAGCCGCATGGCGATCTCGACGCCCTTGCGGATCAAGGGCTCGCCGCCCTTGCCGATCAACCGCGTCAGCGCCGAGGAGAGGCCACGCTCGCTGTTGGTGGTGCTGAGCGTGCCGGTCACCACGAGGCCCCAGGTGGCGGCGTTCACGAACAGCGACGGGCTGTGGCCGATATGGGCGCGCCAGTCGCCCGCCGCGATCTTGTCGCGGATCAGCGCCTCGCGGGTCGGCCGGTCGGGAATGCGCAGCAGCGCCTCGGCGAGGCACATCAGCGCGACGCCCTCCTGCGTGGAGAGCGCATATTCCCGCACCAGACCATCGACGCGCCCGGCCGGCTCCTTGGCCCGCAAGGCCTCGACCAGCGAGCGCGCCCGCGAACGGGCCCGCTCCGCCTCGTCCGGCGCGAGGCTGGCGCCGGCGATCAGCAGCGGCACGCATTCCGTCTCGGGCATGCGCGTCGCGGCCGTGATGCGGGCGCGCAGGGCGCTCTGCGGCGCGAGATCGCGGACGAAACCCAGAAACGGCCCGTCGCCGGCCGGGGCCGGCGCCCCTTCGCCGTCGGCCTCTTCGAAACGCTCGCCGCGCTCGGCACGCTCGATCGCGGCGATCACGCCCTGCCGCGCCAGCCAATGCGGCGTGCGCCCCACCAGCGCCGCCGCGCCCTTCAGCCGCGCGCGCAACGTCTCGTCGATCTTGATCGCGATGGTGCCGTTCATAATCGTTCCCCGGGATGGTTGATTTATATTACCATGCGACGGATTCGGTGTCACCTGTTGGCCCGAGCGGATGCTCCAGGAGTAATACCGGCAACAGCCTGGAAAACCGGCGCGGGGCGCCGTCGTTGGTACGGTTTTCGCGCCGCCTCGCGAGGTTGCGATGGTGCCGATGCTGTGCTAACGACAGCGCGGCTTTCGGGCGGGCCTTTCTCGACGGCTTCCAGTCGTCTCGACAAAATCCAATCCGTTCAGTGTGTTGCGGCAATGCGACCGGAGCGGGGCGAAGGCCCGGTGGTGGCGGCTTTAAGCGAGGATCAGGTGGCGGAAGAGAAAAGCATCGTCTCAGGGGTGTCCGGGCGCTACGCCACGGCCCTTTTCGAGCTTTCCCAGGACAGCGGCCAGCTCGACGCCGTCGAGGCCGACCTTTCCCGTTTCACCGCCATGCTCGCCGAGAGCGAAGACCTGACCCGCCTCGTGCGGAGCCCCGTCTTCGCCGCCGACGATCAGGTGAAGGCGGTGACCGCCATTCTCCAGGCGGCCGGCATCGGCGGCCTCGTCGCCAATTTCATCAAGGTCGCGGCCGGCAATCGCCGCCTGTTCGCCGTGCCCGCCATGATCGCCGACTTCCGCCGCCTCGCCGCCGCGCATCGCGGCGAGACGGCCGCCGAGGTGACCAGCGCCGAGCCGCTCAGCGCCGCCGCAGAAGCCGCCCTCAAGGACGCGCTCAAGGCGAAGCTCGGCAAGGACGTCACCCTGTCGTCCAAGGTCGACCCGTCCCTGATCGGCGGCCTCGTCGTCAAGGTCGGCAGCCGGATGGTCGATACCTCGCTGCGCACCAAACTCAATTCACTCAAGATCGCCATGAAAGAGGTCGGCTGATGGACATCCGCGCCGCTGAAATCTCCGCAATCCTCAAGGAGCAGATCAAGAATTTCGGCTCCGAGGCTCAGGTTTCCGAAGTCGGACAGGTCCTGTCGGTCGGCGACGGCATCGCCCGCATCTACGGCCTCGACAATGTCCAGGCCGGCGAGATGGTCGAGTTCCCGGGCGGCACGCGCGGCATGGCGCTGAACCTCGAGACCGACAATGTCGGCGTCGTGATCTTCGGTTCCGACCGCGACATCTCCGAGGGCGAGACGGTGAAGCGCACCGGCGCCATCGTGGACGTGCCGGTCGGCAAGGGCCTGCTCGGCCGCGTCGTCGACGCGCTGGGCAACCCGATCGACGGCAAGGGCCCGATCGAGGCGACCGAGCGCCGCCGCGTGGACGTCAAGGCGCCGGGCATCATCCCGCGCAAGTCCGTGCACGAGCCGATGCAGACCGGCCTCAAGGCGATCGACGCCCTGATCCCCGTCGGCCGCGGTCAGCGCGAGCTCATCATCGGCGACCGCCAGACCGGCAAGACCGCCGTGGCGCTCGACACGATCCTGAACCAGAAGTCGGTGAACGACACCGGCGACGAAACGAAGAAGCTCTACTGCGTCTATGTCGCCATCGGCCAGAAGCGCTCGACCGTCGCGCAGTTCGTGAAGGTGCTCGAGGAGCGCGGCGCGCTCGAATATTCGATCGTCGTCGCCGCGACCGCCTCCGACCCGGCCCCGATGCAGTATCTGGCGCCCTTCGCCGGCTGCGCCATGGGCGAGTTCTTCCGCGACAACGGCATGCATGCCCTGATTGTCTATGACGATCTCTCCAAGCAGGCCGTCGCCTACCGCCAGATGTCGCTGCTGCTCCGCCGCCCGCCGGGCCGCGAAGCCTATCCGGGCGACGTGTTCTACCTGCATTCCCGCCTGCTCGAGCGCGCGGCCAAGCTCAATGACGACAACGGCAACGGTTCGCTGACCGCCCTGCCGATCATCGAGACGCAGGCCAACGACGTGTCGGCCTATATCCCGACCAACGTCATCTCGATCACCGACGGCCAGATCTTCCTCGAGACCGACCTGTTCTACCAGGGCATCCGCCCGGCGGTGAATGTCGGCATCTCGGTGTCGCGCGTCGGCTCTTCGGCCCAGATCAAGGCGATGAAGCAGGTCGCCGGCCCGATCAAGGGCGAGCTGTCGCAGTATCGCGAGATGGCGGCGTTCGCGCAGTTCGGCTCCGACCTCGACGCCACGACGCAGCGCCTCCTGAACCGCGGCGCCCGTCTCACCGAGCTCCTGAAGCAGCCGCAGTTCTCGCCGCTTCGCGTCGAGGAGCAGGTGGCGGTGATCTTCGCCGGCGTGAACGGCTATCTCGACAAGCTGCAGGTCAGCCAGGTGAGCGCGTTCGAGCAGGGCCTCCTGGCGCTGCTGCGCACCGAGCACAAGGGCCTGCTCGAGACGATCCGCGACAAGCGCGAGCTCAACGACGAGACCCGCGGCAAGCTGAAGAGCGTCATCGACGCCTTCGCGAAGACCTTCGCCTGAACCCACGGTCGGGCCGGCCCGCGATGAGCGAGCCGGCCCTCATTCCGCTCGACAGGGACGCTCATGCCGAGCCTCAAGGACCTACGCAACCGCATCGCCTCCGTTAAGGCGACGCAGAAGATCACCAAGGCGATGCAGATGGTCGCCGCGGCGAAGCTTCGCCGCGCCCAGGCTGCCGCCGAGGCGGCGCGTCCCTATGCGGAGCGCATGACCACCGTGCTCGCCAATGTCGCCGCCGGCGTCGCCGGCCAGGCTGACGGGCCGCGTCTTCTCGCCGGCACGGGTGCCAACCAGACCCATCTCATGATCGTCTGCACGGCCGAACGCGGCCTCTGCGGCGCCTTCAACTCGTCGATCGCCCGCCTGGCGCGCGACCATGCGCTGGCGCTGAAGCGCGAGGGCAAGACGGTCAAGATCCTCTGCGTCGGCAAGAAGGGCTACGACCTTCTCCGCCGCCAGTTCGCCGCCGACATCATCGAGCTGATCGAGCTGCGCTCGGTCCGCCAGATCGGCTTCACCGAAGCCGACGCGATCGGCCGCAAGGTGCTCGCGCTGTTCGCCGATGGCGGCTTCGACGTCGCGACGCTGTTCTACGCGAAGTTCCGCTCGGTCATCCAGCAGATCCCGACCGCGCAGCAGATCATTCCGGCCGAGGTTCCGGCCCGCGCCGCCGACGCTCCGTCGGTGATCTACGAATACGAGCCGGACGAGGGCGCGATCCTCGACGATCTCCTGCCGCGCAATGTATCGGTGCAGATCCTCTCGGCGCTGCTCGAGAACGTCGCTTCCGAGATGGGCGCCAAGATGTCCGCGATGGACAACGCGACGCGCAACGCCGGCGAGATGATCAAGAAGTACACGCTGCGCTACAACCGCACCCGCCAGGCGATGATCACCAAGGAACTCATCGAGATCATTTCGGGCGCCGAGGCGCTCTGACCGGATATTGGGAAGGCAAGACATCATGGCGAACACCAATCAGCAGACCGGTCATTCGGGCCGCATCACCCAGGTCATCGGCGCCGTCGTCGACGTTCAGTTCGAGGGTCACCTGCCGGCCATCCTGAACGCCCTGGAGACCAGCAACAACGGCAACCGCCTCGTGCTCGAGGTCGCCCAGCATCTCGGCGAATCCACCGTCCGCTGCATCGCGATGGACGTGTCGGAAGGCCTGGTGCGCGGCCAGGAAGTGCGCGACACGGGCCTCCCGATCGAGGTTCCGGTCGGCGTCGGCACGCTCGGCCGCATCATGAACGTCATCGGCGCGCCGATCGACGAGGCCGGCCCGATCGAGGCCGAGGGCCTGCGTCCGATCCACGCTCCGGCGCCCTCCTATTCCGAGCAGTCGACCGAGGCGCAGATCCTCGTAACCGGCATCAAGGTCGTGGACCTGCTCGCGCCCTACGCCAAGGGCGGCAAGATCGGCCTCTTCGGCGGCGCCGGCGTGGGCAAGACCGTGCTCATCCAGGAGCTCATCAACAACGTCGCCAAGACGCATGGCGGCTACTCGGTGTTCGCCGGCGTCGGCGAGCGCACCCGCGAGGGCAACGACCTCTATCACGAGTTCATCGATTCCAAGGTGAACGCCGATCCGCATGACAAGGACTCGACCGTCAAGTCCAAGTGCGCGCTGGTGTTCGGCCAGATGAACGAGCCGCCGGGCGCCCGCGCCCGCGTCGCGCTGACCGGCCTCACCGTCGCCGAGCATTTCCGTGACCAGGGCCAGGACGTGCTGTTCTTCGTCGACAACATCTTCCGCTTCACCCAGGCGGGTTCGGAAGTGTCGGCTCTGCTCGGCCGCATCCCCTCCGCGGTGGGCTACCAGCCGACGCTGGCCACCGACATGGGCCAGCTGCAGGAGCGCATCACCACCACTCACAAGGGTTCGATCACCTCGGTGCAGGCCATCTACGTGCCGGCCGACGACCTGACCGACCCGGCGCCGGCTACCTCCTTCGCCCATCTCGACGCCACGACCGTTCTGTCGCGCGCCATCTCCGAGAAGGGCATCTATCCGGCCGTGGATCCGCTCGACTCGACCTCGCGCATGCTGACGCCGACCGTTGTCGGCGAGGAGCACTACACGGTCGCCCGCCGCGTGCAGCAGATCCTGCAGCGCTACAAGGCGCTCCAGGACATCATCGCGATCCTCGGCATGGACGAGCTCTCGGAAGAGGACAAGCTCACCGTGGCCCGCGCCCGCAAGATCGAGCGCTTCCTCTCGCAGCCCTTCGACGTCGCCGAGGCCTTCACGGGTTCGCCGGGCGTCCAGGTCCGCATCGAGGACACGATCAAGGGCTTCAAGGGCCTTTGCAACGGCGACTACGACCATCTGCCGGAAGCCGCCTTCTACATGGTCGGCACCATCGAGGAAGCCGTCGCCAAGGCCAAGAAGCTCGCGGCTGCCGCCTGATTTCCTGCTGACGACGCTGGAGCACGCCGAACATGGCTGAATCCTTCAACTTCGAGCTCGTCTCGCCCGAGCGCCTGCTTCTTTCGGAGCAGGTGGCCCAGGTGGTCGTGCCCGGCGCCGAGGGCGAGTTCACCGTCCTCAAGAACCACGCGCCCTTCATGTCGACGATCAAGCCGGGCGTGGTCACCGTCACCCCGGCTTCGGGCGCGCCGCAGCGCTATTTCGTGCGCGGCGGCTTCGCCGATGTGAGCGAGAATGGGCTGACCATCCTCGCCGAGCAGGCGGTGCCGGTCGACACCCTCGACGGCGCCATGATCGCGCAGCAGATCCGCAATGCCGAGGAGGATCTCGCCGACGCCCGCGACGATGCCTCGCGCACCGCCGCCGCCACCAAGCTGGCGCAGCTCAAGGACGTCGCGGCCGCGCTCGGCCACTAACGGTTCCTCGGGTCAGAATTGAGAAGGCCGCCTTTGGGCGGCCTTTTTGTTTTGTGCTTCGGTACGAGGCGCTGGATCGGGAGGAAGGCCCTGACCCTACCCTCTCCCAGAGGGAGAGGGGCACCCTTCCGGGAATCGTTACGTCGGGCGGTGGCAGCCAGAGACAGAAGCCGCCGACCCTTCTCTTCCCCCTCTCCCTCCGGGAGAGGGCCGGGGTGAGGGCGTTCGGCCGCTCCGCCGGTCTCAGGCCGCGAGATGGCTGAAGGCGCGGACCACCTGCTCGTAGACCTTGCGCTTGAAAGGCACGATCAGCGACGGCAGGGCGTCGAGGCGCTCCCAGCGCCAGGTGATGAACTCGGCCTCGTGCTTGCCGCCGCCCGGCGCCAGCACGTCGATCTCGCTCTCCTCGCCCTCGAAGCGGAAGGCGAACCATTTCTGCCGCTGGCCGCGATACTTGCCCTTGAGCGCGATACCGACGAGGTCCGGCGGCAGGTCGTAGTCGAACCAGCCCTCGGCCTCCTCGAGCAGCGTGACGGAGCGGATGCTCGTCTCCTCATAGAGTTCGCGCAGCGCGGCCGGCAGCGGCGCCTCGCCTTCGTCGATGCCGCCCTGCGGCAGCTGCCAGACCGGATCGCCGGGCACCAGTTCGGCATTCGGCGCCCGTTCGCCGATGAAGACGAGGCCGGCGCGGTTGAACACCGCGGTGCCGACGCAGGGACGGTAGGGCAGCGATGCCGGATCGACCGGCTTCTTCTTCGACATGAGAGTCTCCTTCGCCTGCGAGGCTAGGGCCGGAACCTGACACAAGCGCGACGGCGGCCGTCAGGGATCGCGGATGATGATCTCGCCATTCGGATCGTCGGGCGGCAGGTCGGCCGGCGGCGGGTTCGCCTCGACCGCGGCGACCGGCGGCGGGGCGGGCGGCAGGTCGACGACGACGCTCGGCCGGCCGCCGCCCGGATCGGGCGACAGCACCGCCCAGAGCAGCAGCGCCACGACGAGCAGCATGCTCGGGCCGAAGAGGAACGGCCAGATCGGCAGTCCGCGCCGCGGCGGGCCGGGCTGGTCAAGGCCGAGGGGGGCGCTGTAGTCGTCTTTCACGGGCGGGCTCGGCAGCGGCGGATGGGAGAACGGCGCCCGAGGGCGCCGTTCAGGGATCGTCTCAGTTCGGCACCGCCGCCTTCGGGTTCGGCGGGAAGGCGGCATTGGCGATCTTGCCGTCCAGGAGGCCGATCGCCTCCTGCAGCTGCTTGTCGTCCTTCGCCTCCGGCGGGACATAGGCCTGCGAGCCCTTGCCCTCGTCGCCGCCCGCTTCGTTGGTGAGATGACCCTTGAGCGAGGCTTCGCCCTGCGTCGAGGTCACCTGGTCCTTCAGCTCGGGTGGCAGGTCCTGCACGACCTCGATATCCGGGTCGATGCCCTTAGCCTGGATCGAGCGACCGGCCGGCGTGTAGTAGCGCGCCGTCGTGAGGCGGATCGCACCGTTCGAGCCGAGCGGGATGATCGTCTGCACCGAGCCCTTGCCGAAGGAGCGCGTGCCGAGGATCGTCGCGCGCTTCTGGTCCTGCAGGGCGCCGGCGACGATCTCGGAGGCCGAGGCCGAGCCGCCATTGATGAGCACGATCACCGGCTTCTTGTCGGTCAGGTCGCCGTCGCGCGCGTCGTAGCGGGCGTTCTGGTCGGAATGCCGGCCGCGCGTGGCGACGATCTCCCCCTGGTCGAGGAAGGCGTCGCCGACCGCAACCGCCTGGTCGAGCAGGCCGCCGGGATTGTTGCGGAGATCGAGGATGTAGCCCTTGATCTTGTCCTCGCCGATCTCCTTGTCGAGCTTGGCGATCGCGGCCTTGAGGCCGTCGAAGGTCTGCTCGTTGAAGCTCGAGATGCGGATATAGCCGATATCGCCCTCGGCGCGCGACTTGACCGACTGGATGCGGATCACGTCGCGGACGACCTTGACGTCGAACGGCTTCGCCGTGCCCTTGCGCTCGATCTGCAGCGTGATCGGCGTGTTGACGGCGCCGCGCATCTTCTCGACCGCCTGGTTGAGGGTCAGGTTCTGCACCGGCTCGCCGTCGATGGCGACGATGAGGTCGCCGGCCTGGATGCCCGCCTTGGCCGCCGGCGTATCATCGATCGGCGACACGACCTTGACGACGCCGTCCTCCATGGTCACCTCGATCCCGAGCCCGCCGAATTCGCCGCGGGTCTGGACCTGCATGTCCTTGAAGTCTTTGGGGTTCATGTAGCTCGAATGCGGATCGAGCGAGGTCAGCATGCCGTTGACGGCCGCCTCGATCAGCGCGGAATCATCCGGCTTCTCGACATAGTCGGCGCGGATGCGCTCGAACACGTCGCCGAACAGATTGAGCTGCCGATACGTATCGGATGCGGCGGCATAAGCCACGCCGGGGACCAGGCTGGGGACCTGGGAGACCGTGATGGCCGCCGTTGCGCCGATGATCGTACCGGCGAGGAGCAGGGAAGCATTGCGAATCATCCGCCAACCTTTTCGTCGCTGGACCGCGCCCACCATGGGGCCGGGTCGATCGAAGTTCCGTCTTTTCTGAATTCGACATAGAGCAGAGGCTGCTGGGCGCCCATCCCCTCGGCGCCTGCACTCGCGAGCTGGCGGTTGCCCATGACGCCGACAGGCTCGCCCGCGAGAACGAATTGCCCCAGTTCGACGTTGATCCGCTCCATGCCCGCCAAGAGGACATGATATCCGCCCCCGGCATTGATGATCAAGAGTTGCCCGTAGGAGCGGAAGGGGCCTGCATAGACGACCCAGCCGTCGCTGGGCGATGAAACGCCGGCGCCGCCGCGCGTCGCGATCTGGATGCCCGCCGTGGTGCCGCCGAGCCCGTCATCCTCGCCGAAGCCCTTCACCTCTGCGCCGTTGACCGGCCGCGGCAGGAGACCCTTGGTATCGGCGAAGGCGACGGCCGGCTCGATGCGGTTCGCGGCGCCGAGATTGTCGGGCCTGCGCGGGGCCGTGCCGGAATCGACCGCCGCCTGGTTCTTCGCCTCGGCCGCCTTGGCCGCGGCGGCGGCGTCGGCAGAGGCCGTCACCTGCTTTTCGAGCTTATCGATGAGATCCTGCAGGCTCGAGGCTTGCGCCGCCAGTGCCTCGGCGCGTTTCTGCTCCTCGGAGAGCAGCTGTTCGGAATCCGCCCGCGCCTTCTTCTTCTCGGCGACCAGCAATTCGATGCGCGTCCGCTCCTCGGCCAGCGCCGTGGCATCGGCGCGCACGCGGTCGCGCTCGCGCGCCTTCTCTTCCTTCAACGCCAGGAGATGCTTCAGGTCTTCCGAGAGCGCATCGGCCTCGGTGCGCAACTCGGGAACGACGGCGCCGAGCAGCATGGCGCTGCGCACGGCGGCCAGCGCATCCTCGGGGCGCACGACGATCGCCGGCGGCGGCTTGCGGCCCATGCGCTGCAACGCGGCCAGGACATTGGCGAGGACGTTGCGGCGGGTGGCGAGCGAGGCGCGCACGCCGCTTTCCTCGTCCAGCAGGCCGCCCATGCGCGCCTCAGCCTCGTCGAGCTGCTTTTCGAGCGCAGCCGCCCGCTCGCCGGTCTCGACCATGCTCTGCGTCAGCGAGGCGCTGTCCTTGTCGAGCTTGTCGATCTCCGCCTGCAGCGCATCCTGCCGCTCGCGCGTGACCTCGATGTCATGGGTGATGGCGTCGAGTTCGGCGCGGCGCTTGGCGCGCTCGTCCTCCTCGGTGGGAGCGGTCGTCGCGCCGGGATCCGGCACCGCTTCGGCTGCGTCCGGCGCCTCGGACTGAGCGCGGGCCAGCGCGGGCCGGCCGGCGAGGCCGGCAACCGTCAAGGCGGCGACGAGCGCGATGTGGAGCGGAAGCGGCAGCGTTCGGATCAAGGAAGGGCCCGGAAGCGGACACCGGAAACGGCGACACAAGCGCCGCCAGGAACAGGATGCATGCTGCGCGCCAATTGCGGCCGAAGCTGGACGCCACGCGGTGGCGTATCAGGCGCGGTGATAAGGATGCCCCGACAGAATGGTCGTCGCCCGATAGACCTGCTCGGCGAGCAGGATGCGCACAAGCTGATGCGGCCAGGTCATGGCGCCGAAGGCGAGCAACCGGTCGGCGCGGCTCCGCACCGCTGCGCCATGGCCGTCGGCGCCGCCGATGGCGAGCACTATCTCGCGCTGGCCGCCGTCGCGCTCGCGGCCGAGCCAGGTCGCGAAGGCGTCGCTCGTCATGGTCTCGCCGCGCTCGTCGAGCGCGAGGAGTCTTGCGCCGTCCGGCACGAGTTCAAGCAGAGCCGCCGCCTCTTGCGCCATGCGCTCGTCCGCGCGCTGCGCCCGGCTCTCGGCGAGCTCGCGCAGGCGCACGGTAAGACCGAGCGCGCGGCCACTCTGGCCGGCCCGCTCGAGATAGCGGTCGAACAGCTCGCGCTCGGGACCGGCCTTCAGCCGGCCCACGGCGGCGATGGTGATCTGCATCGCTCTCCGGAGGCTCAGGCCTCCGGCGCCTCGCGGACCGGCTGCGGCGCCTTCATCAGCGCCGGACGGCCGCTCTCGCCCGCCTCGGCGGACCACATCTTCTCGAGATTGTAGAAGCTGCGGACCTCCGGGCGGAAGACATGCACGATCACGTCGCCGGCATCGATCAGCACCCAATCGCAATGGGGCATGCCCTCAATGCTGCCGACACGACCGCCGGCCGCCACGATGTCGCGGTCGAGATGATCCGCGATGGCGCCGACATGACGCTGCGAGCGGCCGGTGGCGACGACCATGAAGTCCGCCAGAGCCGATTTGCCCGCGATGTCGATCGATACGATGTCCTCGGCCTTCGAGTCGTCGAGGCTCTCGAGGATGGCTTTGAGAACGTCGTCCGCCGCAATCTGCCGGCGAACCGCCGTCTTTTGAGGCATGCGATCAGTCGCGGCCTCGGTTTGGATTGCCGTCGTCAGTGGTTGGTCCTTTCGCCAGATGGCGCGCCTGCCCCGATCATGGGCTGATACGGTCTCGCTCCCCGCGGCTCTGCAAGCCGCATGCACTCAAGATAGGCACGAGCCGGTGACGCTTTCAAGACTTCGTGGTTCCGCCGGCGCGGAGCGCGCTCGACGAAAGCGACACCAAGGGCCCATGCAGAAACACCCAGGCCGGCGGCCTTGTTCCCGGCAAGAGCGCGGCATCGCGCTCGTCGAGTCGGTAGCGCGCCAGTGCCCGCGCCGCGGGCGAGGCGATGGCGCGCAGCGTGCTGCCCGGCCGGTCATAGACGGCGAAGGGCATGGTGGCGGCAATGCGACGCCAGTCGCGCCAGCGGTCGAACTGCACCAGATTGTCGGCGCCCATCAGCCAGACGAGGTCGACGCCCGGCAGCCGCGCCGAGAGCAGCGACAGCGTGTCGGCGGTATAGCGCGTATGCAGCGCCGCCTCGACCGCGGTCACCACGATGCGCGGGTCGCGCGCCATCGCCTTCGCCGCGGCGATGCGGCGGGCGAGCGCGCCCGGCTGATGGCCCTTCAAGGGATTGCCCGGCGTCACCAGCCACCAGACGGCGTCGAGCCGGAGCCGCGTCAGCGCCATCCGGCTCAGCATCAGATGGCCGCGATGCGGCGGATCGAACGACCCGCCGAAAAGGCCGATCCGCTGCCCGCGCATCGCGAATGGCAGGCGGAGCGCCGAGGCCGGCAGCCTCTCGGCCGTGTCAGCCTCGGTCACGGCCGCGTCTGCCCGCGTCCATGCACCCGATATTTGAACGAGGTCAGCTGCTCGGTGCCGACAGGGCCGCGCGCATGCATGCGGCCCGTCGCGATGCCGATCTCGCCGCCGAAACCGAACTCGCCGCCATCGGCGAACTGCGTCGAGGCGTTGTGCATCACGATCGCCGAGTCCACCTCGGCGAGGAAGCGCGCGGCGGCTGCCTCGTCCTCGGTCAGGATGCAATCGGTGTGATGCGAGCCGTAGCGCTCGATATGGTCGATGGCCTCGTCGAGGCCGCCGACGATCCGCACCGCGATGATGCTGTCGAGATATTCCGTCGACCAGTCGGCCTCCGACGCCGGCTCGGCATCGGGCAGTAGTGCCCGCGCCTCGGCATCGGCGCGGATCGTGCAGCCGGCGGCGGTGAGCGCCTCGGCGATCGCCGGCAGATAGGCGGCGGCAACGGAGCGATCGACGAGCAGCGTCTCGGCAGCGCCGCAGACGCCGGTGCGCCGCATCTTGGCATTGACGATCAGCGGGATCGCCATGGAAAGCTCCGCCTTCTCATGCACATAGATATGCACGATGCCTTCGAGATGGGCGAAGACGGGCACCCGCGCCTCGTCCTGGACGCGAGCGACAAGGCTCTTGCCGCCACGCGGCACGATCACGTCGATAGCGCCCGAAAGGCCCGAGAGCATGGCCCCGACGGCGGCGCGGTCGGCGGTCGGCACCATCTGGATGGCGTCGGCCGGCAGGCCCACCTCGGCGAGCCCGCGCTGCAGGGCGGCATGGATCGCGCGGGAGGAGCGGAAGGAATCGGAGCCGCCGCGCAGGATCGAGGCATTGCCGGCCTTCAGCGATAGCGCGCCGGCATCGGCGGTGACGTTCGGCCGGCTCTCATAGATGATGCCGATGACACCGAGCGGCGTCGAGACGCGCTCCAGCCAGAGCCCGTTCGGCCGCTCCCAGCGCGCGGTAACAACGCCGACGGGATCGGGCAGCGCCGCGATCTCCTCGATGCCGGCCGCCATCGCCTCGATGCGCTTCGGGTCGAGCGTCAGGCGGTCGATGAAGGAGGGCAGCGCGCCCGACGCCTTCACATCGGCGACATCGAGCGCATTGACCGCGAGGATCGAGGGCGCATCGGCGCGCAGCGCCGCGGCCATCGCCATCAGCGCGGCATTCTTCTGCTCCGGCGGCGCGAGGGCGAGGCGGCGGGCGGCGGCGCGGGCGCGCCGTCCGAGATCGTTCATCATCGCCGGCACGTCCTCGGCTCGCTCGTCGCCGGACACTGCCCTGTCGATCGCCGTCACGCTCATCATCGGCTCCTGCCGTCTTCGCTATTCGCCCCGAAGGACCGCTATTCGCCCCGGAGGACCATGTCGTCGCGATGCACCATCGCGGCGCGCCCGGCATAGCCGAGGATCGCCTCGATCGCGCTCGAATTGCGGCCTGCGATCCGCTCCGCATCGCCCGAATCATAGGCGACAAGGCCGCGGCCGATCTCCTCGCCCGCCGGGCCGAGGATCACGATCGTGTCGCCGCGCTGGAAGCGGCCCTCGACGCGCCGGACGCCGGCCGGCAGCAGGCTCTTGCCTGCCCGGAGCGCCCGCACCGCGCCCTCGTCGATGGCGAGCGTGCCGCGCGGCTCGAGATGGCCGGAGATCCATTTCTTGCGCGCCGTAACCGGGTTCGCCTCGGCGAGGAACCAGGTGGCGGGGGCGCCCTCGCCGATGCGCTTCAACGGGTTCTGCGGCTTGCCGAGCGAGATCACCATGGTGCAGCCGGCGACCGTCGCGATCTTGCCGGCCTCGACCTTGGTGCGCATGCCGCCGCGCGAATATTCCGACGCCGCGCCGCCGGCCATTGCCTCGATCTCGGGCGTGATCCGCTCCACGACCGGGATCAGGCGCGCCGAAGGATCGGTATGCGGCGGCGCGGTGTACAGCCCGTCGATGTCGGAGAGCAGCACCAGGAGATCGGCGCTCATCATCGAGGCGACGCGCGCCGCGAGGCGATCATTGTCGCCATAGCGGATCTCGCTGGTCGCCACCGTATCGTTCTCGTTGATGACCGGGATGGCGCCCATGCGCAGCAGCGTGGTGATCGTCGAGCGGGCGTTGAGATATCGGCGGCGCTCCTCGGTATCGCCGAGCGTGAGCAGGATCTGGCCGGCGGTGATGCTATGGGCGCCGAGCATCTCGGAATAGGCGCGGGCGAGCGCGATCTGGCCGACCGCGGCCGCGGCCTGGCTCTCCTCGAGCTTGAGCACCCCGGCGGGGAGCCCGAGCACGCCGCGGCCGAGCGCGATGGCGCCCGAGGAGACGATCAGCACCTCGCGGCCGCCCGAGGCGAGGGCCGCGACATCGTCGACGAAAGCGGCCAGCCAGTCCTGACGCAGCGCGCCCTTCGCGCGGTCGACGAGCAGCGCCGAGCCGATCTTGATGACGATGCGGCGGAAATTCTCGGGCCGCAGCCCCAACTGGCCGTCGGCGCCCGTGAGCGCGGCGGTGAGAGGCTGTTCGGGCTCACGGATCGTGGCGGTCATGGCGGCGACGCCTTTGGCGAATGGTCAGTCGGGGAACGGCGAGGATCAGGGATGCCAGCTGTCCGGGCGCGGCGACGGCACGTCGTTCGGATCGGCGATGCGGCCCTCGTCGATGACGCGGCCGAGCGCCCGGAGCGCGCTGTCGACGCCATGACGGGTCGCCGCCGAGAGGACGAGCGGCACCTGTCCGCAGGCCCGTTGCAGCGCCTTGCGCTTTCCCTCGAGTTCCTCGGCGGGGATCGCATCGGCCTTGGACAAAGCGACGATCTCGCGCTTCTCCGGGAGGCCGGCGCCATAGGCGTCGAGCTCGCCGCGCACGATGCGATACGCCTCGGCCGGATCGTCCTGCGTGCCGTCCACGAGATGCAGCAACACGCGGCAGCGCTCGACATGGCCGAGGAAGCGGTCGCCGAGGCCGACGCCCTCATGCGCGCCCTCGATGAGGCCCGGAATATCGGCGAGCACGAATTCGCGCCCGTCGCTGCGCACCACGCCGAGACCGGGATGCAGCGTGGTGAAGGGATAGTCGGCGATCTTGGGCCGCGCCGCCGTGACGGTCGCGAGGAAGGTCGACTTGCCGGCATTGGGGAGGCCGACGAGGCCGGCATCGGCGATCAGCTTCAGCCTGAGCCAGATCCAGCGCTCGAGACCCTCGAGGCCCGGATTGGCGCGGCGCGGCGCCTGGTTGGTCGAGGTCTTGAAATGGGCGTTGCCGAAGCCGCCATTGCCGCCCTTGGCGAGCAGGATGCGCTCGCCGACGCGCGTCAGGTCGGCGATCATCGTCTCGCCGTCCTCGTCGAGGATCTGCGTACCCACGGGGACCTTCAGCGTGACGTCGTCGCCCTTGCCGCCGGCCATGTTGCGGCCCATGCCATGCGTGCCGGTCTTGGCCTTGAAATGCTGCTGGTAGCGATAGTCGATGAGGGTGTTCAGGCCTTCGACGCATTCGACCCAGACATCGCCGCCGCGGCCGCCATCGCCGCCGTCCGGCCCGCCGAACTCGATGAACTTCTCGCGCCGGAACGAGACGCAGCCCGCTCCGCCGTCGCCCGAGCGGATATAGACCTTGGCCTCGTCGAGGAATTTCATCGCTTTTGCTCTTTGTGACGCGCGCGCGTCAGATGGGTGTCGATATGCGCAAGATCGCGGCCGAGCGCAAGGTTATGCACATGCGAGCGGCCGGAAACGACGAAGCCGTAGCGCTTCTGGATCGCCAGCGACCGCTCATTGCCCTCGAAGACGCCGGACCGGACGCCGCTGACCAAGGGATCGGCGAAGGCGAGATCGAGGATCGGGCCGACCGCCTCTGTCATCAGCCCCTTGCCCCAGTGGCGCCGGGCCAGCCAGTAGCCGAGCACCGGCTCACCTCCACGGCCGCGCAGCGAGACGATGCCGGCGAGGTCGCCGTCATGCTCGATCGCGACCACGCGCTCCTCGCCCTCGTGGCGGACGCTGCGCTCCCAGACGATGAATCGTCGCGCCTCGGCGAGCGTATAGGGAAAGGGGACGCGCGACAGCCATCGCGCGACCTCGATATCGCCGAGCCCGGCGACCAGCGCCGCCGCATCGCGATCCTCGATCGTGCGCAGCGTCAGCCGCGCCGTCCGCATCAGGCCGTCAGGCAGCATCGCTCGTCTGTCCTTCCACACCCACGCTCTCTCGCCCGGGAGCCTCGCGACCCCAGGCCTTCAAGCTGGTCCAGACCCGCCGCTCCAGCACGAAGCGCTCGACCGGGACGGTGCCGCGCGTCGCGAGGGAGCGCACGAGGCCCGTGTCGCGGAACTGGAAGCCGCACTTCTCCGCCACGCGCCGCGCCGGCCCGGAGGTGACGCGGATGGCGCACCACAGCCGCTCCGCCCCGCCGCGCTCGAAGGCGTCGTCGATGACGGCATGGGCGATCTCGGTGCCGAAGCCGCGGCCCCAGAATGGCTCGGCGACCCAGAAGGACAGCTCGAAACCGTCCGGCCAGGCATCGCTCGGCCGATGGAACCCGGCGCCGACCAGCGCCGCGTCGCAGTGGCGGAACGCGACCAGGGTCGTTCCGGGCGATCGGCTCGGCACGCGCGCCCGCTCGATCCACCCTTCCGCATCGGCATGGCCATAGGGATAGGGCACGTCGAAGAGGCTCATCGCGACGCGGGGATTGCCGACGGCGATGGCCAGCGCCGCCGCGTCGCGCTGCCGCGGCAGTCGCAATGCCAGCCGGCCGGTCACGTGAACCGGCCTCTCGTCTTCGCTCGTCTCGTCCGCTTCAAGCATCGGTGCCTCCCGATCAGGCAAAGAAAAAGGGGAGATGGTGTCCCATCTCCCCCTCGTTCTCTGACCGTTCACGGTCCACCGGGTCGATGCGACACCGGCGTTCCATGGGAATGGCCGGTTATTCTGCAGCCTCCATCGCCGCCGGGGCGACGGATACGTAGGTGCGGCCATTGGCTTTGCGGCGGAACTCAACCTTCCCGTCCGCAATGGCGAAGATCGTGTGATCCTTGCCAAGGCCGACACCCGTACCCGGATGCCACTGCGTGCCGCGCTGGCGCAGAATGATGTTGCCGGCGACGACAGCCTCGCCACCGAACTTCTTCACGCCCAGACGACGGCCGGCCGAGTCACGGCCGTTGCGCGACGAACCGCCTGCCTTTTTGTGTGCCATGATCTTCTCCAGTCTCTCTTCGATCGCCCGCTCGGGCGACGGCTCATGTGCCGATAACGGTCACGGAGCCGATGAATCTCTGCCCTCGGACGAAAACGTCCGTCAGGCGGCCTCGATCCCGGTGATCTTCACCACCGTCAGCGACTGACGATGACCGCGGCTGCGCTTCGAATTCTGGCGCCGGCGCTTCTTGAACACGAGGATCGTGCGGGTGCGGATCTGCTCGACGATCTCGGCCTGGACGCGCGCGCCGGCCACCGTCGGGGCGCCGACCTTCACGCCGGCGTCGTCGCCGACGAGCAGCACTTCGTCGAAGGAAACCGAATCGCCGGCCTCACCGGCCAGCAGCTCGACCTTGAGCTTCTCATTGGGGGCAACGCGGTACTGCTTGCCACCCGTCTTGATGACTGCGAACATTGTTCTTTCCAGTTGTTCAGCCGCGCCTCAAAGGGCGAGCTTCTTCAGTCAGGTTTGCGAATGAAAACGGCGCGGGATCGGGAGACCGCGCCGGATCGGTCGCGTTATAGGCCGGGAGGCGCCGCTGTCAAGGCAAAACCGGCTCTGAGCAAGCGTTTCGGTTGTGTCCGGAAGCGCTGCGCCAGCTCAGCGGTCGAGGAGATCGGGGCGGCGCAGGCGGGTGATCTTCTCCGCCTCGGCGCGGCGCCAGCGCGCGATCGCCGCGTGGTCGCCGGAAAGCAGGACGTCGGGAATGGTGCGCCCTTCCCACTCGCGCGGCCGCGTATAGTGCGGATATTCGAGCAGCCCGCTCTCGAAGCTCTCTTCGGTGCCGGACTCCGTGGCGCCCATGACGCCGGGGAGCAGCCGCACGACGGCATCGACGAGCACCATGGCCGCGAGCTCGCCGCCCGAAAGCACATAGTCGCCGATCGAGACCTCTTCCAGCGACCGACCCTCGATGACCCGCTCGTCGACGCCCTCGAAGCGGCCGCAAAGAATGACGACGCCTTCGCCCTCGACGAGCGCCCGCACGCGCCGCTGGTCGAGCGGCTTGCCGCGCGGGCTCATGAAGAGACGCGGCCGGGTGTCACCCTCCGGCGCCACGGCGTCGATCGCCCGGCCGAGCACGTCGGCGCGCATCACCATGCCCGGGCCGCCGCCGGCCGGGGTGTCGTCGACATTGCGATGCTTCGAGGTCGCATGGGCGCGGATGTCATGCGCCTCGAGCGACCACAGCCCCTCGCCGAGCGCGCGGCCGGCGAGCGAGGCGCCGAGCGGGCCGGGAAACATCTCGGGGTAGAGCGTCAGGATGCTGGCCCGGAAGCGCGGCGATGCGGCGCCGGTCACGGCGCCTCCTCCGCCCCGCCCTTGCCGTCCGCCTCTTCGCGGGCCTCGATCTCGGGCGGCGGCGCGACGACGACGCGGCCGCCCTTGATGTCGACGAGCGGCACGACGGCGCGGGTGAAGGCGAGATAGACGGTGCGTCCGCCCTCGGCGGCGCGGATCTCGAGAAGGTCGCCGGCACCGAAATTCTGCACCGCGATCACGCTGCCGAAGGGCGAGCCGTCTTCGAGCTCGGCCCTGAGGCCGACGAGATCGGCATGATAGAAATCGTCTTCCTCCTCCAGCGCCGGCAGGGCGGCGCGGTCGACGGAGAAGCGGCGGTTGCGCAGGAGTTCCGCGCCGTTGCGGTCGGCGACACCCTTGACGCGGGCGACGACGCCGTCGCCCTGCGGCCGCACCGAGACGAACTCGACGATGCGGCCATCATCGAGCGTCACCGGACCGTAATCGGCGACGGCGAGCGGGTCCTCGGTATAGGCGAGCACCTTCACTTCGCCGCGAATGCCATGCGCGGCGCCGAAATGGCCGAGCACGATGCGATCTTCGTCAGCCAACGCAGACCTCGACTTCAGAGGAGGCAAGGCCCCCTCCCCGGCCCTCCCCCGCGTCGCGGGAGAGGGAGCAGCTTCTTTCCAGGCGCAGACCATCGAGGCCGAGCCGCCGGTGAAGCGCACGCCCGGCCCTCTCCCCCCCTTGTGGGGGAGAGATGGAGAGGGGGGTGCTGCCTTACTCGGCGGCTGCGGCCGCGGCCTCGGCCTTCTTGGCCTTCTCGGCGGCGCGCTCCTGCGCCTTCTTGCCCGGAACAGCCTTCTCGGGATTGTTCTTCGGAGCGCGCTTCAGGAGGCCGGCCTCATCGAAGAAGCGCTCGACGCGATCGGTCGCCTGCGCGCCGACCGAGAGCCAGTGCTTGGCGCGCTCGAGATCGATCACGACGCGGCCGGCATTGTCCTTGGCCAGCATCGGGTCGAACGAGCCGATGCGCTCGATGAAGCGGCCGTCGCGCGGGGCGCGGGCGTCGGCGACGACGATGCGGTAGAACGGACGCTTCTTGGCGCCGGCGCGGGCGAGGCGGATCTTGAGGGACATTTTCTTCTTCCTTTCGATGCGAACTGGTCTTGTGTCGGTTGAACTGGGTCGGCTGCGCGAAACGGCGGGAGACCCGCCGCTGCGCGCGGCTATTTCTTCTTGCCCGGATAGGGCGGCAGGCCACCGCCGCCGCCGAGGCCCGGGAGGCGGCCGCCGCCGAGGCCGGGCAGGCCGCCGGGAAGGCCGGGAATTCCCTTGGGGAGCGCGCCCGGCATGCCGCCGGCGCCGCCCATCTGCTTGCTGAGCCGCTCGAGCTCGGCCGGATCGATATTGGGCATGCCGCCCATTCCGCCTCCGCCCAGCGCACCCATCATCTTGCCGAGGAAGCCGCCGCCCTTCTGCTTGCCCATGGCCTTCATCATGTCGGCCATCTGGCGGTGCATCTTGAGCAGGCGGTTGACCTCCTCCACCTTGGTGCCCGAGCCGGCGGCGATGCGCTTCTTGCGGCTGGCCTTCAGGATGTCGGGGTTGCGGCGCTCTTCCCTGGTCATCGACGAGATGATGGCGATCTGGCGCTTCATCATCCCGTCGCCGAGATTGGCACCCTCGATCTGCTTCTTGATCTTGCCAACGCCGGGCATCATGCCGAGCATGCCCTGCATGCCGCCGATCTTCTCCATCTGGCGGAACTGGTCCGCGAGATCGTCGAGATCGAAGATGCCCTTGCGCATCTTCTCGGCCGCCTTGGCGGCCTGTTCCATGTCGATGTTCTGCGCCGCCTTCTCGACGAGCGAGACGATGTCGCCCATGCCGAGGATGCGGTTGGCGACGCGGCCGGGATGGAAATCCTCCAGCGCGTCCGACTTCTCGCCCGTGCCGAGCAGCTTGATCGGCTTGCCGGTGACGGCGCGCATCGACAGCGCGGCGCCGCCGCGCCCATCGCCGTCGGCGCGCGTCAGCACGATGCCGGTGATGCCGACCCGTTCGTCGAAGGAGCGCGCGAGATTGACCGCGTCCTGGCCGGTGAGGCTGTCGGCGACGAGCAGGATCTCGTGCGGCTTGGCGATGGCCTTGATCTCGGCCATCTCGATCATCAGCGGCTCGTCGATATGCGTGCGGCCGGCGGTGTCGAGGATGACGACGTCATAGCCGCCGAGCTTCGCCGCCTGCAGCGCGCGCGTCGCGATGGCGGTCGGCGACTGGCCGGCGACGATCGGCAGCGTGTCGATGCCGTTCTGCTCGCCGAGCACCCGCAGCTGCTCCTGCGCGGCCGGACGGCGCACGTCGAGCGAGGCCATCAGCACCTTGCGCTTCTGCTGCTGCGTCAGGCGGCGGGCGATCTTGGCCGAGGTGGTCGTCTTGCCCGAGCCCTGCAGGCCGACCATCATGATCGGCACCGGCGCCGGGGCATTGAGATCGATCGGCTCGGCCTCCGAGCCCAGCATCTCGACGAGCTGGTCGTGGACGATCTTGACGACCATCTGGCCCGGCGTCACCGAGCGGATCACGTCGGCGCCGACGGCGCGGCTGCGCACCTTGTCGGTGAACGAGCGCACCACGTCGAGCGCGACGTCGGCCTCGATCAGGGCGCGGCGCACCTCGCGCATCGCTTCCGTGACGTCGGCCTCCGACAGCGCACCGCGGCGGGTGAGCTTGTCGAAGATGCCGGAAAGGCGCTCGGACAGGGTGTCGAACATCGGACCTTCTTCCTCAAAGGGTTCGCGACCGATCCGCCGCGGCAAATGCCATCGGCGCCCGCGGGCGCAACGCGCTGGCGGACGTGGACCTCCGGACTCTCGGTCCGGTCGGCGGCTCGGAGGAAACCTCTTCGCGAATATCCGCGGCTTCTACGTGGAAGCCGCGGCAAAGTCAATCAAGGCCCGGGATCCGGCCGAGCGGGCCGGCCGGATAGGACCTCGAACCGATCAGCCGCCCGCGACGGGGCAGTTCTTGGCCACCGCGTCGAGCGAGGCGGAGATGCCCGATAGGGAATAGGTATCGGTCGTATTGGTGCCGCGGCGCGACGTGCCGGAGACCGACATCGCCCGGCCCTTGCGCAGCGCGGCGAGCAGCGCCGTTTCCTCGGCGGCATTCTCCACCCAGGCGCCGTCTTCCTTGGTGAACATCGCGAATTTCTGTCCGTCGACGTCGATCGTCACCTTCGAGCCTTCCTTGAACGGATAGCCGATGATGACCGAGACCTCGCTGCGGACATTCTCCGACGGGCGCGCGGTGATCATGAAATAGGCCGGGTCGCGGTTCAGCCCGTCCGGCTTCTGGCTCTTCGGCTGCGAGGCCGCGTAGCAGACCTTGCCCTTCTTGTCGGCATAGGCATAGGCGCTCCAGTCCTTGAAGGTCCCGACCCGGTTCGGGGTCTGCGCCTCGGCGACGCCGATCGTGCCGGCAGCGACGAGCACGGCGGCCGTGATCCTCAATGCTTTCATGTCTCTTCCACCCAATGACCAGCCGCCCTGCGCCGGGCCGTATGCCTGGCGCTCCCTGCTTCAAACTGCGAATTCGATCTTAACATCGCGTGAACCAATGTGCATCGAACCGCAATCGAGCCTGGAAAGAGCGGATTCCCTTGGCAATGGGGCGAGACTATGGCCTCGCCGGGCCTTCCTCGCCACCGGCGAGAGCGCGGCGCGCCGCTTCGCGGTGATGCGGCTTCAGATGCGCGCCGAGCATGGTCAGCGCCGTCATGAGGACGGTGGCGTCGTCGGCAAAGCCGAGCCCAACCAGGAAGTCGGGAACGGCATCGACCGGCATGACGAAATAAGCCAGCGCGCCGATCAGCATCGCGCGGACGCGGAACGGCGTCGCGGTATCGAAGGCGCAGTAATAGGCGGCGACCGCGTCCTCGGCGAACGGGATCCGCTTCGCACTGCGCTTCAGCACCTTCCAGAAATCGCGCCGCACGCGTTCGGCCCGCGCATCATGGTCGCGGCCCGCCGGATCGTCTTTGCCGAGAATCTCGCCGTCCAGAGGACGCACCATTGCCGTCATCCCCTCCAAGCCGCGCCAGCCAACGGACGCGCGCGACAATGATATGGGAAGCAATGCGGCGCGAGACAACGCCGGCCCCTGGCGGGCCGGGCCGTCGCCTGGCCCGCCGCGCGGTCAGCCCTTGCTGCCGGCGAGCTGGTCGATCTTCTTCTGCATCTCGTCGAGCTGGCGCTTCAGCGTGTCGAAATCGCCGTCGGGCCTGAGCTCCGCCTTCGGCTCGGCGCGCGGCGCGGGCGGCGGCGGAGACGCGACATCGCCACGGCCGCCGCTGAACGGCAGGAACATGCGCATCGCCTGCTCGAACATCTCGGTGTTGCGGCGCACCGTCTCCTCGATCGCCGTGAAGGCGCTCGGCCCGAAGGCGTTCGCCATCTGGCTGCGAAGCTTGTCCTGGTCGCGCGTCAGGCTGTCGATCGAGAAGTCGAGATAGGTCGGCACCAGATTCTGCATCGAATCGCCATAGAAGCGGATCAGCTGCCGCAGGAAGGTGATCGGAAGCAGGTTCTGACCCTTGTTCTCCTGCTCAAAGATGATCTGCGTCAGGACCGAGCGGGTGATGTCCTCGCCCGACTTGGCGTCGTAGACGACGAAGTCCTCGCCCGTCTTCACCATGACGGCGAGATCTTCGAGCGTCACATAGGTCGATGTGCCGGTATTGTAGAGACGACGATTCGCATACTTCTTGATCGTCGTCGGTTCCTGTTCCTTGGCCATACCCGCTCCCGATGTCGCCGCCGGCCCGACCGGCCCGGCCTGGCAGGACCGGCCCCCGGCCGGTCTGGCGGAATTCCTCCCCGCAACCAGCAAGATAGGGACTTTTTTGCACCACCGCCAACGTTTTGTGCGTCGCATTGCTGCAGCTTTGCTGCGCACACGATGCGGCGCAGCAAGCGGGCCGGCGGCCCTTCGGTTGACAAGCCTCGCGGCGCCGGGCTTGGATCGACGAGAGACAGCGCCGCATCGGGGGATGAGGCGAATGGCCGGAAGGCCGCAGGCGTCCGCCGGCCGGAAGGCCGCAGCCATCGAGGAGAAGGCCATGGCTCATTCGAACGACATCGTCATCGCCGCGGCCGGCCGCACGGCCGTCGGCGCCTTCAATGGCGGCTTCGCCGCGACGCCGGCCCATCAGCTGGGCGCGACCGTCATCAAGGGCGTTCTGGAACGCGCGGGGGTCGACGCCGCCGAGGTCGACGAGGTGATCCTCGGGCAGGTGCTCACGGCCGCGCAGGGCCAGAACCCGGCGCGGCAGGCCTCGATCGCCGCCGGCCTGCCGATCGCCACCACCGCCTGGGGCCTCAATCAGGTTTGCGGCTCGGGCCTACGCGCCGTCGCGCTCGGCATGCAGCAGATCGCCTCCGGCGACGCCGCGATCATCGTCGCCGGCGGTCAGGAATCGATGTCGCTGTCGCCGCATGCCGCGCATCTGCGCTCCGGCACCAAGTTCGGCGACATGAACTTCATCGACACGATGATCAAGGACGGCCTCTGGGACGCCTTCAACGGCTACCACATGGGCGTCACGGCCGAGAACGTCGCCCGCGAGTTCCAGATCAGCCGCGAGGACCAGGACAGCTTCGCCGTCGCCTCGCAGAACAAGGCCGAGGCGGCGCAGAAGGCCGGGCGCTTCAAGGACGAGATCATCCCGGTCGTTATCCCCGGCAAGAAGGGCGACACGATCGTCGACACCGACGAGCATATCCGCGCCGGCACGACCATCGAGGCACTCGCCAAGCTGCGGCCGGCCTTCGCCAAGGACGGCTCGGTAACCGCCGGCAACGCTTCGGGCCTCAATGACGGCGCCGCCGCGCTGGTGCTGATGACGGCCGAGGAGGCGGCGAAGCGGGGCATCACGCCGCTCGCGCGCATCGCCTCCTGGGCGACGGCGGGCGTCGACCCGAGCGTGATGGGCACCGGCCCGATCCCCGCCTCGAAGAAGGCACTGGAGAAGGCCGGCTGGTCGAAGGATGATCTCGACCTCGTCGAGGCCAACGAGGCCTTCGCGGCGCAGGCCTGCGCCGTCAACAAGGGGCTCGGCTGGGATCCGGCCAAGGTCAATGTCAATGGCGGCGCCATCGCCATCGGCCATCCGATCGGCGCGTCCGGCGCGCGCATCCTCGTGACGCTTTTGCACGAGATGGCGCGCCGCGACGCCAGGAAGGGCCTCGCCACGCTGTGCATCGGCGGCGGCATGGGCATCGCGCTCACCGTCGAGCGCTGAGAGAAACCGCCGGCAAAGACCGGCAGCGTCTGCAGGGGGAGGAGTCATGAGCAGAGTTGCGCTCGTCACGGGCGGCACGCGCGGCATCGGCGCGGCCATCGCCGCCGCGCTCAAGGCGGCGGGCTACACCGTCGCCGCGACCTTCGCCGGCAATGTCGAGAAGGCAAATGCTTTCAAGGCGGAGACCGGCATCGCGGTGTTCCAGTGGGACGTGGCGGATGCCGCTGCCTGCGAAAGCGGTATCGCCGCCGTGACGGCCGAGCTCGGCCCGGTCGACATCCTCGTCAACAATGCCGGCATCACCCGCGACGGCTGGTTCCACAAGATGGACCATGCCGCGTGGAAGGCCGTTCTCTCGACCAATCTCGATTCGATGTTCACGATGTCGCGGCCGGTCATCGACGGCATGCGCGAGCGCGGCTTCGGCCGCATCATCAACATCTCGTCGATCAACGGCCAGAAGGGCCAGCTCGGCCAGGTGAACTACGCGACCGCCAAGGCGGGCGTCATCGGCTTCACCAAGGCGCTGGCGCTCGAGAATGCGCGTAAGGGCGTGACGGTCAACTGCATCTGCCCCGGCTATATCGACACCGACATGGTCGCTGCCGTGCCGGAAAAGGTGCTGGAAGGGATCATCGCGCAGATCCCGGTCGGCCGGCTCGGCAAGGCCGAGGAGATCGCCGCGGCGGTGCTCTATCTCGCCTCCGACGCCAGCGCCTTCATGACCGGCGCCGTGCTCACCATCAATGGCGGCCAGTATATGGCGAACGGCTGATCGCAGCCGTGACCGGTCGGCGGGCGGTCCCGCCGACCGAAGCCTATTTGCGATTCTCGCTGAGGCTGGCGAGGATGCGCTTGAAGTCGAGGTCGAGATCGCTGTCGTCGCTCTCGGCCGGCTTTGCCGCATCGCCACCGGCGCGCACCGGCTTGATCTCCTCGGTGATCGCGGCAAGCAACGACAGTTCGAACGGATCGAGATCCGCCTCGACTGCCGGCACCGACTTCGGCGGCGCCGGGCGGGCGACAGGCGGGCGCACCGCGGGCGCGACGCGGGCCGGCGGCACGGGGTCCGTGTCCGCCGCTTCGTCGCCGTCATCGGCATCGGCCAGCGCACGAAGCTCTTCCTCGGTCTCCGGCACCGGTTCCGGCGCAGGCGCCACGGCGGCAACCGTCACGGCGACGGCCTCCACCTCGGCCTCGGCGGTTTCCACCACCACGGCCTCGGCCGCCACCACCTCGACCACCTCGACCGGCGGCACGACGGCCGCTTCAGCGCGCGCGGGCTCGGCAGGAGCCTCGGTCGCGCTCTCCGGCGCAGCCAGGATCGGGGACGCCGGCTCGGCGACCGGCTCGGCCTCCAGGGGACCGGCGATGATCTCGGCCGCCTCGGCAACCGGCTCTTCGGCGGCGGCTTGCTCGGCGGCGGGCTCGGCCGGAACGACCACCGGCGTCGCGTCGGCGGGTCTCGACGGGGCCGGCTCGGCGCCGGAAACGCCGCCGGCGATCCAGGCACCGATCTGCCGTTCGACGCGCGGGTCGATGGCGATGCCGGCCTGGCGGGCGAGGTAGACCACCTGCTCGCGGAAGACGTCGGCGAGCTTCTCCGGTGTATCGCCGTCCGAGAAGACATGGCCCTTCAGCGCCAAGCCCTTGACCACGAAGGCGATCTGCCGGCGCGAGGCGCGTCGGCCGGAGGCGATCAGCCGCGCGGCGACGTTTTCGGCCGTCGACAGGAAATGATAGCCATTCTCCGCGATCTCGTCCTTCAGCGCCCGGAAGAGTTCGGCATAGACCTTGGGCGGGAAGAGCGGGACATTGGTGGCGGCATGGACGCGGCGGGCCAGCGCCGCGAGGTCCTCGCGCGCCGGCAGCGCCTTCGGCGCCTCCTCGTCCTCGCCCTCGCCAGCCTCGGGGATGTCGAGGCCCTGCAGCAGCGTGACGAGCGCCTGCTCCTCGATGATGCCGTCGGCGATGGCGCGGTAGCCGGACGCGGTCTGGCCCGGAGCGAAGATCGTCGCGGCGCGGTTATGCGCCTTCAGACGGTAGATCAGCGGCGAGAAATCGGACTCGGCCGCGAGAAGGATGAACTCGTCGAAGGACGTCGGATGGCCGAGCGCGTCGATCGTGTCGAGCGTGATCTGCACCTCGGCCGAATTGCGCTCCCGGCCGGCAAGCGTCGGGCAGTCGACGATCTGGAAGCCCTGCATGACGAAGGCGTCGCGGCCGCGGCCGATCAGCCGCGGGTCGGCATAGCAGCGGCGCATCAGCACGCGGCGGCGCTGATTGCCGAGCGACCCTGAACCGACCAGAGCGCCGGCCTCGATGGCATCGAGCAGCGCGCCGGGACGGGCGGCGAGCCGCCGCGCCAGCTGCGGGTCGCGGGCATGCAAGGCGAGATGCAGGCTGTCATAGTCGACGAAGAGGACGCTCTTCAGAATCTCGGTCATGAAGTCTCCCCGGGGACTGCCGGCGATACGCACTGGGAATGGTCCGGCGGGGGATGCCGGCGGGCGGCGCCCGCGGCTCGCTGGGGAGCCGCGGGACGGGTCGGAACCTTGGTCCGCTTGGCCGGCAGCGTCAATGCCGGAAATGGCGCATGCCAGTGAAGACCATGGCGAGCCCGGCTTCGTCGGCGGCCGCGATCACGAGATCGTCGCGCATCGAGCCGCCCGGCTGGATCACCGCGGTCGCGCCCGCCGCCGCCGCTGCGAGCAGGCCGTCGGCGAAGGGGAAGAACGCATCGGAGGCGACCACGGAGCCGATGGCGAGGCTCTCGGGGAGACCAGCCGCCGTTGCCGCCTCGGCCGCCTTGCGCGCGGCGATGGTCGAGGAATCGACGCGGCTCATCTGGCCGGCGCCGATGCCGACGGTCGCGCCGTCCTTTGCATAGACGATGGCATTCGACTTCACATGCTTGGCGACGCGGAAGGCGAAGAGGAGATCATCGAGCTCGGCCGCGCTCGGCTGCCGCTTGGTGACGACCTTCAAATCGGCGAGGGCGACATGCCCGGCATCGCGGTCCTGCACCAGCATGCCGCCCGAGACGGAGCGGAAGGAGAGGCCGCCGGCGGTCGGATCGGGCAGGCCGCCCGTGACGAGCAGGCGGAGGTTCTTCTTGGCGGCGACGATCGCGGCGGCTTCATCCGTCGCGTCGGGGGCGATGATGACCTCGGTGAAGATCTCGACGATCCTGCGCGCCGCTTCGGCATCGAGAGTCTGGTTCAGCGCCACGATGCCGCCGAAGGCCGAGACCGGATCGCAGCGAAGCGCCCGCTCATAGGCTTCCACGAGGCTGGAGCCGGTGGCGACGCCGCAGGGATTGGCATGCTTGATGATCGCGACGGCCGGCGCGGCAGCCGGGTCGAACTCCGCCACCAGCTCGAAGGCGGCGTCGGTGTCGTTGATGTTGTTGTAGGAGAGCTGCTTGCCCTGCAGTTGCCGCGCGGTGGCGACGCCGGGCCGCTGCTCGCCGGTCACATAGAAGGCGGCGCGCTGATGCGGGTTCTCGCCCTAGCGGAGGCTCTCGGCGAGCTTGCCGCCGAGGGCACGCCAGGCCGGCGCCGGCTCGTCGAGCGCGGCGGCGAACCAAGTCGAGACGGCGGCGTCATAGGCCGCTGTGCGCGCGAAGGCCTTGGCGGCAAGGCGGCGGCGATAGGCGAGGGTCGTCGCGCCGTCATGCGCCGCGAGTTCGGCCAGCAGCCCGTCGTAATCCGCCGGATCGACGAGGATCGAGACGAAGCCGTGGTTCTTGGCGGCGGCGCGCGTCATGGCCGGACCGCCGATATCGATGTTCTCGACGATGGTCGGCAGATCGCTGGTGGAGGCGATCGTCTTCTCGAAGGGATAAAGATTGGAGACGACGAGGTCGAAGGGCTCGATGCCGTGCTCCACGAGTTCGGCGGCATGAACGGGATCGTTGCGCAGCGCGAGGAGGCCGCCATGCACCTTCGGGTGCAGCGTCTTCACCCGCCCGCCGAGGATCTCGGGAAAGCCGATCAGGTCGGCGATGTTCATGACCGGCAGGCCCGCCGTGACGATCGCCTTCGCCGTCGAGCCCGTCGCGAACAGGCGCACCCCGGCGGCGTGCAGCGCACGCGCGAGATCGATCGCCCCGGTCGTATCGAACACCGAGAACAGCGCGCGCTGCATGGGAACGCGATCGGGCAGGTCGACCTTCGGCGGGGGAACGGCCATCTTCACCTCTGGGCAGTACGTCGGAGCGGAAACGGGACGGGCGCGCGATAGCACGATTTCCCGCCGCCCGCACCCCCGCTCAAGCGCGCGGCGGCGTCTCGCCCTCGACTTCCTCGGCGAGCTCCGTCTCGGCGAGGGACAGGGTCTCGCCTTCGGCTTCGGCCGGCTCGCCCTCCGAGGTGGCCTGCTCCTCCGGCCAGGCATCCGCCTCCGGCGCGCTCTCCTCCTCCGGCCAGGCGTCCTCGCCCGACCAGGCGTCGGCGACATAATGGCCGGGACCCGCCACCTGCTCGAAATGCCAGCGCACGGCGGGGAACTGCATCGCCCGTCCATGCACGACGATCTGCTCGGCGCGCCGGTTGCCGCGGATGTCGGAGAGGCGGATGCTCTCCTCGATCATCACGTCATGGCCGGGCGCCTCGAAGACGAAGCCGGAGCCGTCCGGAAGGACGAGCAGCACGCCCTCTCCCGTCTCCAGCCGGCTCGCCTCGACGGCGGGATGGAGGTGGAAGCGGATCGCGAAGGCGTCCTTGCCGCCGAGCGCCAGCGGCGCGCCCGAGGGATTGGTGAAGCTGTCCTTGCCGTCGAGCCGCAGCCCGTCCGGCCGCATCGCGAGGCGACGCTCGTGGCGGATGCCGTAACGGTCGACATAACCGTCATGGGCGGCGGTGATGCGGGTGTGCCGCTTCTCGTCGAGCCGGGTCAGCTCGACCTTGCCGGGTCCGGTGACGATGACCTCGCCGAGCCGGTTCGCCAGCATGCCGCCGGCAAGGAAGCGGCAGGACGAGGCGTCGTTGAAGGTGACGGTCGAATGCGCGGCCGTGGCGCGGGCGAGGCGGCGGAGCGCGGCGGCGCCGAGGCCGGGAATGCCGCAATTGACGACGATCGGCTGGCGGCCGACGCTCATCTCGAAGGCGAGGCAGCCGGCATGCGCCTCCCGCGACAGAGCGGGCGGCGGCGGCGCGCCGGTATCGGCGATGAGCACGGTGCTGCCGGCATCGATGCGCTGGTAGCCCGAATGCGGGGCGTTGCGGACCGGGGCGCCGCGCGCATCGTCATAGGCGAGGACGGCGGCGAGGAGGCCGAGCTCGGTCTCGCCCATGCCGTTGAACTTCGCGAAGGCGCCGTCGCCGAGGCGGAAGAAGCGCAGCATCGGCATCATGCGGTCGATGGCGCCGAGGAGAGCCGGCGAGGGCTGCATGCCGCGCGCCGTGAAGGCCTGCCTGAGCGGCAGGAGATCGACGAGGATATCGAGCACCGCGCCGGGGTTGCGGCTGACATGGCCGCCATCGGGCAGGATCTGCCGCGCCAGCTCCTGATCGACGAAGCGCGCCGCCTGGCGCACGAAGCGGTTCTGGTCGGCGAGCGAGAGGGCAGCGGCGGCAAGCGCCATGGCGACGGAGAGGCGTGGCCGGCCTGGCGGCACGTCATGCGCGACGCGGCGGAGCGAGCGCACCTGCCGCGTCAGCGACCGCATGAAGCGGCGATAGAAGCCGTGGTCGCAGCCTTCCAGCACCAGCGGCGTCTGCGCCAGCCAGGAGGAGACGCGCCGCGCCATTACGACAGGGTCGGTTGCGATGCGGTCATGGCTCTTCTGGAAGCGGATCCACTCGTCGATCAGCGCCCGCGCATTCTGCCGCGACACGGCGAGATCGGAGGCGCGCAGGTGCCGCAGCCAGCCGAAGCCGTGCAGCCCCGCCGCCCAGGCCCGCGACGGCGGCTCGACCTCGAACACGGAGAAGCCGGAGACGTCGACCGCTTCGCCGGCGAAGACATAGCGGCCGGCATAGATGTCGTGCGCGATCGTCGGGTCGGCGGTGCGCAGGTCGGTCGGCGCGATGACGAGGCGGTCGGGTGCCGGGCCGAGATAGCGCCAGCCATAAAGCGGACCGGCATGGAAGGCGTAGCGCGAGCGGCGCCAGGCCGAAGCCAGCGCGAAGCGGACGACCCGCCCCTGCCCTGCCCCTCTTCCAAACGCCATGCCGCTGGATTCCTTTCCGCCGCTCGAATCATCCCCCGCGGGGCCGCGCCAATCTATCGGCGGCCGGAGGCGAATTGAACCGCCTCCCCCGCCGCCCGCCGGACGCCGCTCAAGCTGCCGGATTTTCCGTCAATTTTTCACGAAGCGCGCCGCAAAGAAACCGTCGAGGCCGGAAAGTCGCGGTTCGTCCGCCGGAAGATCGGAGGGAAGGCTGCGCAGATAGCCGCCGCGGCAGAGCGCCGAAAGGCCGCCGATCTCCGATGGCTGCACGGGGCTCGCCGAAAGCGGCAGGGTTCTCAGCGCCCACTCGGCCTGCGCCTCGCCCTCCTCCCGCTCCAGCGAGCAGGTCGAATAGACGAGGACGCCGCCCGGCCTCAGCAGCGAGACGGCGCGGGCGAGCAGCTTCTTCTGCAGCTCGGCCAGCGCGGCGACATCGACGGGACGCTTGAGGAGCGCCACGTCGGGATGGCGGCGGATCGTTCCGGTTGCGGAACAGGGCGCATCGAGAAGGACCGCGTCATAGAGCTCGCCCGGATCGAAGGCCAGGGCATCGGCGGCGACCAGACGGGCCTCAAGCCCGGTGCGGCCGAGATTCTGCTCGACGCGCTTCAGCCGCTCGGCCGAATGATCGACGGCGGTGACCAGCGCCCCGGCGGCCGCGAGTTGCAGCGTCTTGCCGCCCGGCGCGGCGCAGAGATCGGCAACCGCCCTGCCGGCGACATCGCCAAGCAGTCGCGCCGGCAGCGCCGCAGCCGCGTCCTGGACCCAGAACGCGCCATCCGCAAAGCCGTCCAGCGCATCGATCGCCCCGCCGGGGAGGAGCCGCACCGTGCCGGTCGGCAGCAGCGTACCACCGAGCCGCTCGGCGAGCGCGGTGGGGTTCTCGCGGGCCGTGAGGTCGAGCGGCGCCTCCTCGAGATGGGCGATCGCGATCGCTCGGGCCGCCTCGGCGCCATAGGCGGCGGTCCAGTTTGCGGCAAGCCAGCGCGGCGTGTTGAGCGCGGCTTCGTCCTGGTCGGCGAGGATCGCATCGCGCGCCTCGGCGAGCCGACGCAGGACGGCATTGGCGAGGCCCTTGAAATGCTGGGCGTCGCGATCTTGGCCGGCGAGGTCGACGGCGATCGAGACGGCGGCATGGTCGGCGACGTCCATGAACAGGATCTGCGCCGCGGCGACCTCGAGGATCGCGCCGAGCGGCCCGGACTTCTTCGGCAGCGCCTTGTCGAGGAAGCGGCCGAGCGCGTCGCGGATCTGGCCGTGCCGGCGCAGCGCGATACCGAGAATGGCACGGGCGAGCGCCCGCTCGCGGGGATCGAGCGCCGCGAACGGGCCGGACGGATCATCGAGGACGGTATCAGCCGGCCGGTGATCGGCCGTCACCGCATCGAGCGCGGCGACGGCGGCGATGCGCGCGGCGACGCCCGGCGCCGGCTTCGGCGGCCGGCGCGTGCCGCGCGGGCGCTGGCGGTTGGAGG
>CAWZZK010000005.1:0-4716 GCA_963966455.1 Kaistia sp.
CGCCGTGCCGGGGAGAGACTGGATGGTCCCGCCCAGCCCTATCCAGCAAGCTGGAAGTGAGCCTGCGCTTCACCTCTCCCATGGGGAGAGGTCGGACCGAAGGTCCGGGTGAGGGGAGCGCCCTCTCAGGATAGGCCGTAACCCCTCACCCGCCGCGCTGCGCGCGTCGACCTCTCCCTATGGGAGAGGTGAAGGTGAACGCTCACGTGAGCCGTTGGGCGACCGCGATCGAAGACCTCCCGGGAAGATGCCCCCCTCTCCATCTCTCCCGCGCTGCGCGGGAGAGAGGGCCGGCTGCGGCGCGATGTCTACCGCCGGTGCCCTCCGACGAAACCTACTCGTGCCGGAGCGCGTCGATCGGGTCGAGATGGGCGGCGCGGCGGGCCGGGAGGTAGCCGAACAGCATGCCGATCAGCGCCGAGAAGGCGAAGGCGATGGCGATGATCGACGGGCTGACGACGAAGGGCACGCCCAAGAGGCCGATCGCCGCATAGGCGAGGCCGAGGCCAAGCAGGATGCCGACCGTTCCGCCGAACAGCGACAGCACGACGGCCTCGACCAGGAATTGCGAAAGGACCTGCGATTCGAGCGCGCCGATGGCGAGGCGGATGCCGATCTCCCGTGTCCGCTCCGTGACCGATACCAGCATGATGTTCATGATGCCGATGCCGCCGACGAGGAGGCTGACGGCGGCGACCGCGCCGAGGAGGCCCGTCAGGAGCTGCGTCGTGCCGGCGACCGTCTCCAGCATCTGAGTCATGTCGTTGACGGAGAAATCGTCCTCCTTGCCGGCGACGATGCCACGCCGCTCGCGCAGCAGACGTTCCAGATCGCCCTGCACCTTCGAGGTCGCGACGCCATCGCGCGCCGAGACGAGAATGGTGCCGATATCGGTCGAGCCGGTGATACGCCGCTGCACGGCGCGGAGCGGCATCAGGACGGTGTCGTCCTGGTCGGAGCCCATGCCGGACTGACCCTTCTTGACGAGAAGGCCGATGACCTCGCAGGGCACGGTTCCGACGCGCAGCGGCTGGCCGATCGGATCGGTGGCGCCGAACAGCTTTACCCGCACCGTCTCGCCGATGATGCAGACGGCGCGTCCGCTGCGCTCCTCGGTCTCGAGGAAGCTGCGGCCCGCCGCGAGGTCCCAGTCGAGCGCCAGCAGATAGTCGTCGGAGGTTCCGACGACGCTGCTCGTCCGGCTCTCGCCGCCGAAGATCACCGTCGCAGAACTCTGCACGACCGGCGCCACGGCGCGGATGCCCGCCACCTGCTGCTGGATGGCCGCGACGTCGCGGGCGTTGAAGGACTTCGCCGTGGTGCTCGCCCGGCCGGGGCCGAACTGGCCGGGACGCACGAACAGCATGTTGCTGCCGAGCTTGGCGATGTCGGCCGTCACCTTGGCGGTGGTGCCGTTGCCGATCGTCACCATGGCGATGACCGCAGCGACGCCGATCACGATGCCGAGCACCGTCAGGAAGGAGCGCATCGGATTGCGGCGGATGGTGCGGAGCGCGAGCTTCAGCGATTCCGCGAGCATCACACCACCTCCCCGGCATCGACGGGCAAAGGCGTCGCGGCCGAATCGCGCTCGATCCGGCCATCGACGAAGCGGATCGTCCGGGCGGCGAAGGCGGCGATGTCCGGCTCATGCGTCACCATGATCACGGTGATGCCCTGCTCGCGGTTGAGCGCCGTCACGAGGCGCATGATCTCCTCGCTGGTCTTCGTATCGAGATTGCCGGTCGGCTCGTCGGCGAGGAGCACGGCCGGCTCGGTGACGATGGCGCGCGCGATCGCGACGCGTTGCTGCTGGCCGCCGGAGAGTTCGCCCGGCGTGTGACCCGCCCTGCCCTCCAGCCCGACCCGCGCCAATGCCGCCAGGGCGAGCCTGCGCCGCTCGGCCGTGCCAAGGCCGCGATAGACGAGCGGCAGCTCGACATTCTCGACCGCCGAGGTTCGCGCCAGCAGGTTGAAGCCCTGAAAGACGAAACCGAGACGATGGCGGCGCAGCAGCGTCAGCTGGTTGCGCGACAGTGTCGTGGTCGGCACGCCCTCGAAGAGATATTCGCCCGAAGTCGGCCGATCGAGGCAGCCGATGATGTTCATAGTCGTCGACTTGCCAGAGCCGGACGGCCCCATGATGGCGACGAACTCGCCGCGGGCGATGGAGAAGCTGGCGCCGTCGAGCGCCTTCACGCGCGCGTCGCCGCTGCCATAGACCTTCGAGACATCGCGGAATTCGATCTCCGGAACCGTCATTTCGCCGGAGCCGCGTCGGTGACGGACTGGTCGCCGGGCTTGAGGTCGCCGCTCTTGACCTCGGTGTTGACGCCGTCGGTGGCGCCGATCTCGATCGTCACGGCGGCCGGAACGCCGTCGCGGAGCACATAGACGGTGCGCCCGCTGCCGGTCGGCTCGGCCTTGGTGATGGCGCCCATGCGCGGCGGGGAGAAAAGGCCGAAGGCACGCGCGTCGCTGCCGGTCGCCGGCGGCACGTAGCGGAGCGCGGCGTTCGGGATGAGCGTCGCGCCCTTCTCCTGCTGCACGACGATATCCGCCGTCGCCGTCATGCCGGGGCGCAGCAGCAGCTTCGCATTATCGACCGTGAGCGTCGCCTTGTAGGTGACGACATTGTTGGTCGTCTCCGAAACGAAGCGGATATCCTTGATCGCGGCCGGGAAGGTCTGGTCGGGATAGGCATCGACGGTGAAGGTCGCGGCCTGGCCGACGGCCGTCTTGCCGACATCGGCCTCGTCGACATCGACCTGGAGTTCCATTTCCCTGAGATCGCCGGCGATCACGAACAGCGTCGGCGCTGAGAGCGAGGCGGCGACGGTCGCGCCGGGATCGACGCTGCGCGTCAGCACGACGCCGTCGATCGGCGAGCGGATCTTCGCCTTCGAGAGATTGGTCCGCGCGAGGCTGAGATCGGCGGTCGCCGCCTGCACATCGGCCTTGGCGGCGGCCTCGGCCGCGACCGCGGAATCGTAAGCGGCCTGCGCCTCGATCAGTTCCTGCGAGGACGAGACATTGCGGCCGACCAGCACCTTCTTGTTGGCGAGGGTGCTTTGCGTGGAGGCAATGGTCGCCTGCGCCTTTGCGACATTGGCGGTCGCGGCGGCGAGCTTCGCCTCGGCGCCGGCGACGGCGGCGTCGAGATTGTCGGTCACGAGTTCGGCCAAAATATCGCCGGCCTTCACCGGGCTGTTGTAGTCGACATTCACCGAACGGATGCGGCCGGAGAGTTCGCTCGAGACATCCACCTTCTCCGTCGGCTGGATCGAGCCGGTCGCGGTGACGGTCACCGTGAGATCGCCTGTCGTGACCGGAGCGGTGGTGAAGCGATAGGCGGCGCCGCCACCGGACATCATGCTCCAGAAGAGGCCGGCAAGCGCGACGACGACGATGACCGCGATGATCGCCGCAAGGCGCCGCCGCGGTGCGCGCCGGCCTGCGGGCTCGCCGAGCAGACGGCCAAGGTCGCTGGATGGGGCAGTTTGCGCCCGTTGCTCGACTGTTGTCCGAAGGGTGCCGGCGCCGGTCGCGTCTTCGCTCATCTGCCTCATCTGGGTGCTCTCGCGTCGATAGCCACCCTTGTTTGCACCGAAGCCCCGGGTCAAATGATGAGTTGTATCAATTCTGGGCTGAGGGTTGCGGTCGTTTTCGGCGATCACGGAAGCATGATCGCCCGCCGTGTCACGAACGCCGACCCGTTGCCGTAGAAGCGGAATGCAACAAGGAAGCCCTCAGCCGATGCGTGACCGCGCCCTACCGCTGCCCTGGCTCGACCGGCGCGGCAATCTTTCGCTGCTGAAGACGCTGGTCTTCCTCGGTGTCCTCGCGCCCGGCCTCTGGCTGCTCTATCGCGCCGCGGCCGGCAGCCTCGGACCGCGCCCCTATATCGAGATCAATCACCAGACCGGCCTCTGGGCGATCCGTTTCCTCCTGATCTCGCTCGCCGTGACGCCGCTCCGCCATGTCTGGCGCTGGGGCGATCTCATCCAGCTGCGGCGCATGCTCGGCCTCGCCGCCTTCGCCTATGCCGTCATCCATCTGGTCGCCTATGCCGGCGATCTCGGCTGGGATTTGCCCAAGGTCGTGTCGGAGATCATCGCCCGGCCCTATCTCACCATCGGCTTCGTCGCGCTCATCATGCTGTTGCCGCTCGCCGCTACCTCGACCGACGGCATGATGCGGCGCATGGGCGGCATCGAATGGCGGGCGCTGCACCGGCTCGTCTATCCGGTGGCGGCGCTGGCGACCGTCCACTTCTTCCTCCAATCGAAGCTCGGCGTCACCGAGCCGAACGTGATGGCGGCGCTCGCGGTGTGGCTCGGTCTCTGGCGCCTGCTTGCGGCAAGGATCGGCGAACAGAAGGCCGGATCGCTGGCTGCGACCGTGATCCTCGCGCTGGTCATCGTCATCGCGACCGGGCTCGGCGAGGCGCTCTACTACTATCTCAAGGTCGGCGCGCCGTTCTCGCGGGTGCTGCCGACCAACTTCGCCTGGAAGACGAGCCTCCGCCCGGCCTGGATCGTGCTCGGCATCGCGTTCGTCGTGATCGCGGTCGCGGCGATCCGCATCCCGATCGCCGCTCGGAAGCCGGCGCGCCGCGCTCAGGCCGGCATCGCAGCGAAGCCCGCCTCCGGCGTCTCGCAGCGGCAGGGGAAGGCGGCGTAGCGCTCGACGCTGTAGGGCTTCGCCGACAGGCTG
>CAWZZK010000006.1:0-4312 GCA_963966455.1 Kaistia sp.
TCCTCGATCGAGTAGATGTCATGGTGCGGCGGCGGCGCGATCAGGCCGACGCCGGGCGTGGAGTGACGGGTCTTGGCCACTGTTGCATCGACCTTGTGACCGGGCAACTGGCCGCCTTCGCCGGGCTTGGCACCCTGCGCCACCTTGATCTGCAGCATATCGGCATTGACGAGATATTCCGTCGTCACACCGAACCGGCCGGAGGCGATCTGCTTGATGGCCGAGCGCTCGGGGTTCATCGACCCGTCGGGCAACGGCATGTAGCGGTCGCTCTCCTCTCCGCCTTCCCCGGTGTTCGACTTGCCGCCGATCCGGTTCATGGCGATGGCGAGCGTCGTATGCGCCTCGCGGGAGATCGAGCCGAAGCTCATGGCGCCGGTGACGAAGCGCTTGACGATGTCCGAGGCCGGCTCGACCTCGTCGAGCGGCACGGGCGCCGCGCCCACTTCATCGGCGAGCTTGATCTCGAACAGGCCGCGGATGGTGAGCAGCGCCTTGGCCTGCTCGTTCATCTCGCGGGCATAGTCCTCATAGCGCTCCCAGGAACGGACGCGCACCGCATGCTGCAGGTTCGCGACCGAATCCGGCGTCCAGGCATGGCGCTCGCCGCGCTTGCGGAAGTTGTATTCGCCGCCGATGTCGAGCGTCGTCTTCAGGATCGCGACATTGCCGAAGGCCTCGGCATGGCGGCGCACGGTCTCTTCCGCGATCTCGCGCAGGCCGACGCCCTCGATCGTGGTGGCGGTGCCGAAGAAATAGCGGTCGACGAAGGACGAGGCGAGACCGATGGCATCGAAGATCTGCGCGCCGCAATAGGACTGGTAGGTCGAGATGCCCATCTTGGACATGACCTTCAGGATGCCCTTGTCGATCGACTTGACGTAGCGGTGGACGAGTTCCTCCGCGTCGACTTCCTCGGGGAAGTCCTTCTTCATGTCGGTCAGGGTCTCGAAGGCGAGATAGGGGTTGATCGCCTCGGCACCATAGCCGGCCAGCACGCAGAAATGATGCACCTCGCGCGCCTCGCCCGTCTCGACGACGAGGCCGACAGAGGTGCGCAGACCCTTGCGGATCAGGTGATGATGCACGCCGGCGGTGGCGAGCAGCGCCGGAATCGGGATGCGCTCCGGCCCCACCATGCGATCCGAGAGGATGATGATGTTGTAGCCGCCATGGACAGCCGCCTCGGCGCGCTCGCAGAGCCGCTCCAGCGCGTCGGCCATGCCCTCGGCGCCCTTGTCGGCCGCATAGGTGATGTCGAGCGTCTTCGACTGGAACGGGTTGTCGTCCAGCTCGCCGATGGCGCGGATCTTCTCGAGGTCGCCGTTCTCGAGGATCGGCTGACGCACTTCGAGCCGCTTGCGCCGGCCGGCGCCCGACAGGTCGAACAGGTTCGGCCGCGGCCCGATGAACGAGACGAGGCTCATGACGAGCTCTTCGCGGATCGGGTCGATCGGCGGGTTGGTCACCTGCGCGAAGTTCTGCTTGAAATAGGTGTAGAGCAGCTTCGACTTGTCCGAGAGCACGGAGATCGGCGTGTCCGTGCCCATGGAGCCGACGGCTTCCTGGCCGGTGGTCGCCATCGGCGCCATCAGCAGCTTCAGGTCCTCGGTCGTGTAGCCGAAGGCCTGCTGGCGGTCGAGCAGGCTCACATCCGTGCGCGGCGCGCGCGGAGGAACGGGCGGCAGGTCTTCGAGCACGATCTGCGTGCGCTCGAGCCAGGCCTGGTAGGGCAGCTTGGTCGCAAGCTGGTGCTTGATCTCCTCGTCCGAGACGATGCGGCCCTCTTCGAGGTCGATGAGCAGCATCTTGCCCGGCTGCAGGCGCCACTTGGTGACGATCTTCTCTTCCGGAATCGGCAGCACGCCGGCTTCCGAGGCGAGCACGACATCGCCGTCCTCGGTCACGAGATAGCGCGCGGGCCGCAGGCCGTTGCGGTCGAGGGTCGCGCCGATCTGGCGGCCGTCGGTGAACGCGACGGCGGCCGGGCCGTCCCACGGCTCCATCAGCGCGGCGTGATACTCGTAGAAGGCGCGCCGCTCCTCGTCCATGAGCGGGTTGCCCGCCCAGGCCTCGGGAATGAGCATCATCGCGGCATGCGGCAGCGAGTAGCCGCCCTGCACGAGGAATTCGAGCGCGTTGTCGAAGCAGGCGGTGTCCGACTGCCCCTCATAGGAGATCGGCCACAGCTTCGAGATGTCGTTGCCGTAGAGTTCCGAATCGACCGAGGCCTGCCGCGCCGCCATCCAGTTGACGTTGCCGCGGACGGTGTTGATCTCGCCGTTATGCGCCACCATCCGGTATGGATGGGCGAGGCGCCAGGACGGGAAGGTGTTGGTCGAGAAGCGCTGATGCACGAGCGCGAGCGCGCTCTCGAAGCGCTCGTCGTGGAAGTCGCGGTAATAGTCGCCGAGCTGATAGGCGAGGAACATGCCCTTGTAGACGATGGTCCGCGCCGACAGCGACACGACATAGAAGTCGTTGTCGAGGCCGGAATAGGCGGCATAGATGCGGTTGGAGATCACCTTGCGGATGATGAACAGCCGCCGCTCGAACTCGGCCTCGCTCTCGATCAGCTTGCCGCGGCCGATGAACACCTGGCGGTGGAACGGCTCCGTCGCGGCGATGTCGGGCGCCTTGGAAAGCGAGGAATTGTCGACCGGCACGTCACGCCAGCCGAGCAGGACCTGCCCTTCCTCGTGAACGACCTCCTCGACCAGCTTCTCCATGCCGGCGCGGATCTCCGCGTCCTGCGGCAGGAAGAGGAAGCCGACGGCATAGGTGCCCGGCGCGCCGAGCTCGAAGCCGAGCCGCGCGGCCTCTTCCGAGAAGAAGCGATGCGGGATCTGCACGAGCATGCCGGCGCCGTCGCCCATAAGCGGATCGGCACCGACCGCGCCGCGATGGGTGAGGTTCTGCACGATCTCGAGGCCGCTCTTGACGATGCGGTGCGACTTCTCGTTGCGCAGGTTGGCGATGAAGCCGACGCCGCAGGCGTCATGCTCGTTGCGCGGGTCATAGAGGCCCTGCGCCGGGAAGCCCTGCGTCTCGATGCCGGCAGCCGCGCGAGCGGCGGCGTCTTTGGTCGTGCGGGTGGTGCCCGCAGCCGCCAGTCGCATTTCCGTCTCGCTCTTTGCCATCGGCATCTTGATGCCCTCGCTCGTTATGTCGTGAACCCGCCGGCGCCGCGGCCAAGGCCGCCCGCCGGTCATTCCCCCATCGCCGGAACCGCGCCGCACAGCCTGCGGCGGAGCCCCGGTCCGTCAGAAGCAAGTTCCGTTCCCGAAGCTTGCATGGCGAGAGGCGCGACGCCACGCCGCGTCCTGTCGCACGCCCAAAATGGGACAGTAATCCTGTCCTATTAAAAGCGCGCCAAAATGCCAGAGATCGCCCGGTCGCGCAAGCACCCTGGACGGCTTCCATTATGTTTGTTTCGGCGGCGGCGAGGCAATCGAACTTTCCGGTCGAAACCGGCCCTGCGCCACGATGTTTTGTTGCGCCGCGGTGATTTCAGCTTGGCCAAGGCTTGCCAGCGGGCGATTCGCGCCCGATAGCTCGGTCATGATCTTTTCGAGCGACAACTGGACCGGTGCCTCGAGCCGCGTGGCCGAGGCGCTTCTCGTGGCGGCGGGCGGCCATGCGCCGGCCTATGGCGCCGACCCGCTGACGCAGGAGGTGACGGCGGCGCTCTCGCGCTTTTTCGAGCGCGAGGTCGCCGCCTTCTTCGTCGCGACAGGCACGGCGGCGAATGCGTTGGCGCTCGCCCATGTGTCGCGGCCGGGCGGCGTCGTCTTTTGCCACAGCCATGCGCATATCGCCGCCGACGAAGCGGGCGCGCCGGAATTCCTCACCGGCGGCGCACGGCTCGCCGGCGTCGAGGGCGCGGGCGGCAAGCTCATGCCCGAGGCGCTCGGCGCCACCATCGCCCGCTATCCGGCCGAATTCGTCTTCCACGGCCAGCCCATGGCGGTCTCGATCAGCCAGCTGACGGAAGCCGGCACCGCCTATGCGCCGGACGAGATCGCGGCGCTCGCGGCGGTCGCGCATGAGGCCGGCCTGCCGCTCCATATGGACGGCGCACGCTTCGCCAATGCCGTCGCCGGTCTCGGCTGCCGAGCCGCGGATATCACCTGGCGGGCGGGCGTCGACATGCTGTCGCTCGGCGCGACCAAGAATGGCTGCTTCGCCGCCGAGGCGGTGGTGTTCTTCGATCCCGAAAAGGCGAAGGGCTTCGAGTTCCAGCGCAAGCGCGCCGGCCATGTCTTCTCGAAGGGCCGTTTCGTGGCGGCGCAGTTCGCTGCCTGGCTCGCCG
>CAWZZK010000007.1:0-8370 GCA_963966455.1 Kaistia sp.
CCTGTCTGACCGTGTTGCTGGTCATGCGGTCCGAGGTGCTGGGCAGCCTGCGCCTCGCCGGGGCGCGGGTCCTCGGGACACTGGGCGGCGTCCTCGTGGCTGTCGCCGTCGCCCATGTCGGCAGTCACCGCCTGACGCTGATCGCGATGGCCCTCGCCGCCTTCGTGCGCTGGCCGGCCGAGCAGTTCCACAACGCGCTCGGCGTGTTCTGCCTGACGCTGTTCGTGCTGCTGATGGTCGAACTCGTGACGCCCGACAGCCACACGGCCGCGCTGCTGCTGCACGAGCGGCTGACCGACACGATGATCGGCGCCCTCGCAGCGGTGATCGGGCTCGGAGCGTTCAGGCTGCTGCAGATCGCGCGAGGCGATCGGGACGGAGACGAGAATATCTAGCAGGGAGAAAATGGCGGGAGTGACGGGGCTCGAACCCGCGACCTCCGGCGTGACAGGCCGGCGCTCTAACCAACTGAGCTACACCCCCGCTGGGGTCCCTCTCGCGAGGGCCGAAGCGGCGTCGCAGCGTCGTGTGGGCGGTGAAGTACGGCACCTTTTCGGCCAAGTCAAGCGGCGGGGAGACCAACTGTGGATAAGCGGGAGGCGAGCCGGCTCAGCAAGGCGTCATCTGCCGCCCTGCTTGACGGCTGGCAAGGCGCATCGCCTAACTGGCGTGCAATGACCCTCCTCACACCTGCAGATTTTGCCGAACGCGCCGGCTGTACGGAAGCGCAGCTCTCGGCGCTGCGCGAACTCGGCATTCTCGGCGGCGACGGCAGCGGCCATGACACCGCCGAAGTGAACCGGGTCCGCCTGGCCTTGTCTCTCGAAGCGGCCGGAATCCCCCTCCCCGATCTCGCTGCGGCGATCCGTGCCGGCCTCCTCTCGCTCGATTTCACCGGCCAGCTGATGTTCGAACCGGTCGCGCTCACCGGCATCGCGACCGAGGACGGCATTGCCGGGCTCGGGCTGCCGACCGATGTGGTGCGCCGCCTGCGGAGCGCGATGGGCCTGTCGGAGCTTGAGGCGGGTGCGCCGCTCCGCGAGGACGACCGCGAACTCCTGCAGCTCATCGCCGCCGCGCGCGACGCGGGCCTCTCCGACGACAGCCTCGCGCGGGTGCTGCGCGTGTTCGGCCAAGCCACCCGTCGGACGGTCGAGGCGATGCGCGATCTCTTCCGCAGCCAGGTCGAGGAGCCGATGCTGGCCTCGGGCGCCAGCAGCGGCGCGATGCTGGCGACGACCGCGGCACTGCGGCTGCAATTGCAGCGGCTCGGCTTTCGTGCCCTGCACCTGTTGCAGCGACGGATGCTCGAGGACGCGGTGTTCGACAATGTCGCGACTCGCATCCAGGAAGCGCTGCCGGCGCGCGCCGCCGGCACTTCGCAGACTGCCCCCGGGCTCACGGTCGTCTTCGCCGATCTCTCCGGCTACACGATGCTCACCCACCGGGTCGGCGACGCCGAGGCGGCGGAACAGGCGGCGGCCTTCGAGGCGATCGGCTATGAGACGGCGGTGATCGCCGGCGGCCGCTTCATCAAGTCGATGGGCGACGGGATCCTGCTGCAATTCGGCGACTCGGCGACGGCGCTCGATACCAGCTTCCGCCTGCGCGATTACGCGAAGATACTGGCCCTGCCGCCGCTGAGGATCGGCCTTGCAACGGGCTCGGTGGTGCCGCGGGACGGCGACATTTTCGGCAGCACCGTCAACCTCGCCGCGCGCGCCGCCGCAGAGGCGGTCGCCGAAGAGGTGCTGGCCTGCGATGCGACGGTCGGGCGGATGCCGGCAGTCAGGCTCGCATCCTATCGCTTTACGGCACGCCAGCCGGCCGCCCTCAAGGGCTTTCCGGCGCCGACGACGCTCTATGCGGTCAGCCGCGCGGTCTGAGAGGGAGCGAAGGAATGGTGGGCGGTGAGAGGCTCGAACTCCCGACATCCTCGGTGTAAACGAGGCGCTCTACCAACTGAGCTAACCGCCCGCGGGGCGCAACACGGCGCGCCCGTCTTGTAGACGATCGTCGGCCCATGGGAAATGGCCGGACGAAAACAACGAACCCGGCACCGCGGCGTCGGGATCTACGCCCCGGGGCGCGGCATGGACTTCTCAGCCGATCGACGGGGCAACCAAGGCTGTGCGGCGCTTGCTGAACCCTCTCCGGGAAGCAGCGGCCCTTGGCGCGGCCGCGCGCCGCCACCAGGGTGGGCGGCCGCTCGGCCGCCGCCCCGGCAACAGCGGAAGCGCCTTAGTTGACGGCGTCCTTCAGGCCCTTGCCGGCCTTGAACTTCGGGGTCTTCGAGGCGGCGATGGCGATGGTCTCGCCCGTGCGCGGATTGCGGCCTTCGCTCGCGGCGCGCTCGGCGACGCTGAAATTGCCGAAGCCGATGATCTTGACTTCGTCGCCGGCCTTCAGGGCGCCGGTGATCGCGTCGAACGTTGCATCGACGGCTTCGGCGGCGGCGGCCTTGGACGTACCGGTACGCTCGGCGACGGCGGCGATGAGATCGTTCTTGTTCATGATGATCCTTTCCCTGGTCACGAACCCGGCCCGCATGAGTCGGACCCGGCCATGGCGGCGTATCTCAACGAATTGTACGGCCGTGGCAAGCGAAAATGGCGGTTTTCCGCGATTTCGGGCGACAAATCCCAGAATCTCGACATGAAAACGCCCGCCACGAGGGCGGGCGTTCCCGATTTCGTCCTCAGCCGTGGCGCTGAACGGCTCAATGAGCCGTCAACGCATGGGCCGCGTCCTCGTCGGCGGCGACCGGCTCGGCCGCCACCTTCTCCTTCGTCTCGTCCCAGACGATCGGCTCGGGCTTCCTCACCAGCGCGTGGCCGAGGACGTCGTCCATGCGCGAGACAGGGATGATCTCGAGGCCGTTCTTCACATTGTCCGGGATTTCCGCGAGGTCCTTCACATTGTCCTCGGGGATCATCACGGTCTTGATGCCGGCACGCAGCGCCGCGAGCAGCTTCTCCTTGAGCCCGCCGATCGGCAGCACACGACCGCGCAGCGTGATCTCGCCGGTCATCGCGACGTCCTTGCGGACCGGGATACCAGTCAGCGTCGAGACGATCGCCGTCACCATGGCGATGCCGGCCGACGGTCCGTCCTTCGGGGTCGCCCCTTCCGGAACATGGACGTGGATGTCACGCCGATCGAAGAGCGGCGGCTCGATGCCGAAATCGACGGCCCGGCTACGGACATAGGAGGCCGCGGCAGAGATCGATTCCTTCATCACGTCGCGCAGGTTGCCGGTGACGGTCATGCGGCCCTTGCCGGGCATCATGACGCCCTCGATCGTGAGGATCTCACCGCCGACCTCGGTCCAGGCGAGACCGGTGACGACACCGACCTGATCCTCGAGCTCCGCCTCGCCATAGCGATAGCGCGGCGCGCCCAGATAGGCCTCGACAACCGCCTCGTCGACCTTGACCGAGGTCTTCTTCTCGAGCAGCAGCGCCTTCACGGCCTTGCGGGCCAGCGTCGCGATCTCGCGCTCCAGGCTGCGGACGCCCGCCTCCCGCGTGTAGCGGCGGATGACGAAGCGCAGCGCCGCATCGGAGACCTCGAACTCGCTGGCCGAAAGGCCATGATTCTTGGTCACCTTCGGCAGGAGGTGCTTGTGCGCGATCTCGAGCTTCTCGTCCTCGGTGTAGCCGGCGATCCGGATGATCTCCATGCGGTCCATCAGCGGACCGGGGATGTTCAGCGTGTTCGCCGTGGTCACGAACATCACGTTCGACAGGTCGTAATCGACCTCGAGGTAATGATCGTTGAAGGACGCGTTCTGCTCCGGATCCAGCACCTCCAGCAGCGCCGATGACGGGTCGCCGCGGAAGTCCTGGCCCATCTTGTCGATCTCGTCGAGCAGGAAGAGCGGGTTGGACTTCTTGGCCTTCTTCATCGACTGGATGACCTTGCCGGGCATCGAGCCGATATAGGTCCGCCGATGACCGCGGATCTCGGCCTCGTCGCGGACGCCGCCGAGCGACATGCGGACATATTCGCGGCCCGTCGCCTTGGCGATCGAACGCGCGAGCGAGGTCTTGCCGACGCCGGGCGGGCCGACGAGGCAGAGGATCGGCCCCTTCAGCGTGTTGGCGCGGCTCTGGACGGCCAGATATTCGACGATGCGGTCCTTGACCTTCTCGAGGCCATAGTGATCCGCGTCCAGCACCTCCTGGGCGTAGACGAGATCGTTCTTGACCTTGGAGCGCTTGCCCCACGGAATGCCGAGCAGCCAGTCGAGATAGTTGCGCACGACGGTCGCCTCGGCAGACATCGGCGACATCTGGCGCAGCTTCTTGAGCTCGCCCTGGGCCTTCTCGCGGGCTTCCTTCGAGAGCTTGGTCTTGTTGATCCGCTCCTCGAGCTCGGCCAGTTCGTCCTTGCCATCCTCCTGGTCGCCCAGTTCCTTCTGGATGGCCTTCATCTGCTCGTTCAGGTAGTACTCGCGCTGCGTCTTCTCCATCTGCCGCTTGACGCGGGAGCGGATGCGCTTCTCCACCTGCAGGACCGAGATCTCGCTTTCCATCAGCCCGAGCACGCGTTCCAGCCGTTCCGCGACGGTGCGGAGTGCCAGGATCTGCTGCTTCTCGGGGATCTTGATCGCGAGATGCGAAGCGACGGTATCGGCGAGCTTGGAATAGTCGTCGATCTGCGTCACCGCGCCGACGACCTCGGGCGAGACCTTCTTGTTGAGCTTCACATAGTTCTCGAACTCGGAGACGACCGAGCGCGCCATGGCCTCGACCTCGACCTTGTCGCCATCGGCGTCGGGCAGAGGATGCGCATAGGCCTCGTAATAGGGCTCGTTCTCGGTGTAGCTCTCGATCTCGGCGCGCGCGATGCCTTCGACGAGCACCTTCACGGTGCCGTCGGGCAGCTTCAGGAGCTGCAGCACGCTCGCCAGCGTGCCGATCGGATAGATCGAGTCGGGCGCCGGATCGTCGTCACCGGCGTTCTTCTGGGTCGCCAGCAGGATCTGCTTGTCGGCCCGCATCACCTCCTCGAGCGCACGGATCGACTTCTCGCGGCCGACAAAGAGCGGCACGATCATATGCGGGAAGACGACGATGTCGCGCAGGGGAAGCACGGGATAGAGTTCGTCGCCGGAAGAGAGGCCGACCGAACGCTTCTTATCGGATGTCATTCTCGTTCCTTTCGCGGCCGTCCGGCCCCTGATGGGCACCGGCCGGCTCATGGGCGTTTTCGGGGTTGGCTTGGGAGGTCCCGCCCGATCGCCTGTCATGCGCTGCGTCGTTCGACGCGTCGCACCATTAGGTGGCGTCGGTATGGGGGGGTGTCAAGCGTTCAGCAGGGCGGCTCCACGGTCGGGCGCCGCCCGCGATTTTCGCCACGCGGAGCCGAGATCACGCTGCATTGTCGCGATGTCGCTAATCCTTCGCCAATCGAGGGCGATTATGGTGAGCCGCCCGGGCTATGACGCCCGCGGCCTGATCAGGGGGACCACCGATCGTGCTTCGTTTCAAGAACGCACTCTCCGCCGCCGTCGCCGTCGCGCTCTCCGCGGCCGGCATCGCGCAGGCCGGGGCCTGCACGCGGACGCTCTATGTCAGCGATGACGGCCTCGTCATCACCGGCCGGTCGATGGACTGGGCCGAGGACATGCACACCAATCTCTGGGCATTCCCGAAGGGAATCGCCCGCGACGGCGCCGCCGGGCCGGACTCGCCGAAATGGGTCGCGAAATACGGCAGCGTCGTCGCCGCCGGCTACGATGTCGGCTCGGCCGACGGCATGAACGAGCAGGGCCTCGTCGCCAACCTGCTCTACCTCGCCGAAAGCGACTATGGCGACGCCACCGGCAAGCCCGCGATCTCGATCAGCCTCTGGGCGCAGTATGCGCTGGATAATTTCGCCACCGTCGCCGAAGCGGTCGAGGCGCTGGCCAAGGAGCCGTTCGTCATCATCGCGCCGAAGCTGCCCAACGGCCAGGGCGCGCAGCTTCATCTTGCCCTCTCCGACGCGACCGGCGACAGCGCCATCTTCGAGTATATCGGCGGAAAGCTGGTCATCCATCACGGCAAAGAGTTCAACGTGATGACCAACTCGCCGAGCTTCGACCAGCAGCTGGCGCTTAACGCCTACTGGAAGGGGATCGGCGGGCTCACCTTCCTGCCCGGCACCAACCGCGCCGCGGACCGCTTCGCGCGCGCCTCGTTCCTGATCGAGGCGATCCCGAAGAAGGCCGATCCGGCCTATATCACCGCCGTTCCGGACCAGAACTTCGCCTTCCAGGCGGCCGCGAGCGTGCTCGGCGTCATGCGCAGCGTCAGCGTTCCGCTCGGCATCACGACGCCCGGCCAGCCCAACATCTCCTCGACGCTGTGGCGGACGGTCGCCGACCAGAGGGACAAGATCTACTATTTCGACAGCGCGACCAGCCCGAACGGCTTCTGGGTGCCGCTTGCCGACCTGGATCTCAAGGAAGGCGCGCCGGTCAAGAAGCTGACGGTCGCGGGCGGAAAGGTCTATTCCGGCAACGCCGCCGACAAGTTCGTGGCGACGCCGGCCTTCACCTTCCTGCCCTCGACCGGCATGTAGCAATCACAGCGGGGGCAGCCGGTACGCTCCGCGAATGCCAAAACGAAAGGCCCGGCGGATCGCTCCGCCGGGCCTTTTCAATAGTCGACTGTCTGCCGCGCCGTCAGGCGTTGGCGACTTCGTCCTGCTGCCGCTCGGCATAGATGTAGAGCGGGCGGGCCTTGCCCTCGACCACCTCGGCCGAGATCACGACCTCCTGCACGCCGTCGAGGCCGGGCAGGTCGAACATGGTCTCGAGCAGAATCTGCTCCATGATCGAGCGCAGGCCGCGGGCGCCGGTCTTGCGCTCGATGGCGCGCTTGGCGATCGCGGTCAGCGCGTCGGGATGGAAGGTGAGATCCACATTCTCCATCTCGAACAGGCGCTGGTACTGCTTGACGAGCGCGTTCTTCGGCTCGGTCAGGATGGTGATCAGCGCCGCCTCGTCGAGATCCTCGAGCGTCGCCAGCACCGGCAGGCGGCCGACGAATTCGGGGATCAGGCCGAACTTCAGCAGATCCTCGGGCTCGACATGGCGGAAGAGCTCGCCCGTGCGACGATCCTCGGGACCCGCGACCCGGGCGCCGAAGCCGATCGAGGTCGAACGGCCACGATCCGAGATGATCCGCTCCAGCCCGGCGAAGGCGCCGCCGCAGATAAAGAGGATGTTGGTCGTGTCGACCTGCAGGAATTCCTGCTGCGGATGCTTGCGCCCGCCCTGCGGCGGCACGGAGGCGACGGTGCCCTCCATGATCTTCAGGAGGGCCTGCTGCACACCCTCGCCCGACACGTCGCGCGTGATCGACGGGTTGTCGGACTTGCGGCTGATCTTGTCGACCTCGTCGATATAGACGATGCCGCGCTGCGCGCGCTCGACATTGTAATCCGCCGACTGCAGCAGCTTGAGGATGATGTTCTCGACATCCTCGCCGACATAGCCGGCCTCGGTCAGCGTCGTCGCGTCCGCCATGGTGAAGGGCACGTCGAGGATGCGGGCGAGCGTCTGCGCCAGCAGCGTCTTGCCGCAGCCGGTCGGGCCGATCAGCAGGATGTTCGACTTGGCCAGTTCCACGTCGTTGTTCTTGGTCGCGTGGTTCAGGCGCTTGTAGTGATTGTGCACGGCAACCGAGAGAACGCGCTTCGCATGGCGCTGGCCGATCACATAGTCGTCGAGAACCGCGCAGATTTCCTGCGGCGTCGGGACGCCGTCGCGCGACTTCACCAGCGAGGACTTCGATTCCTCGCGGATGATGTCCATGCAGAGTTCGACGCATTCATCGCAGATGAAAACCGTCGGCCCCGCGATCAGCTTGCGCACCTCGTGCTGGCTCTTGCCGCAAAACGAGCAATAGAGCGTGTTCTTGGTGTCGCTGCCGCTGACTTTGCTCATCCGTATACCTCGCTGTCGTCCGGTCCGGGGAAAGCGGAACGACTCTTCTGATGTCGGCCGGCGCCATCCTGCCGGCCCGCCGCGGTCGAAACTCGACCCTCTAGCGCCCCTAGCCGACGGACGCAATCGGCTGATTGCGATCCAAACATGCTAGTCGGGACTTGATCAAGACATACTTAATGCCGCCGCCGGCCAATGCGAGACCCGGGGGGTCACGCGATCAAGCCGGCGGAGGGCTTCGGATTTCCCGTTAGCCGGATCAATCCTTCTTGATCTGGTCCAGCGCTTCGCGGCTAGTCAGAACCTGGTCGATGAGGCCGAACTCAACCGCCGACTCGGCGACGAGGAAATTGTCGCGCTCGAGGGCGTTCTCGATCGTCTGATAGTCGCGACCGGTGTGGTGGACATAGATCTCGTTGAGGCGCCGCTTG
>CAWZZK010000008.1:0-3087 GCA_963966455.1 Kaistia sp.
AGGCCGTGCGGCTCTATCGCGATCACGAGAAGGAGGCGATCGCCGCCGCCCGGCCTACGACCCCGGCGCCGTCGGATGGACGGCTGCGCATCGTGCTCGATCCCGGCCATGGCGGCATCGATTCGGGCGCCATCGCCAAGTCGGGCATCCTGGAAAAGAACGTCGTGCTGGCCTTCGCGCAGCAGCTCCAGCAGAAGCTTGACGCGAGCGGGCGCTACGAGGTGCTGATGACGCGGTCGGACGACAGCTTCATCTCGCTCGGCGGGCGCGTGGCCTTCGCCCGCTCGCACCATGCCGATCTCTTCGTGTCGATCCATGCCGATTCGTTCTGGGGAGGCGACGTGCGCGGCGCGACGATCTACACGCTCTCGGAGAAGGCGTCGGACCGCATGGCGGCGCAGATCGCCGAATCGGAAAACAAGTCCGACATCCTTGCCGGCGTCGCAGTGCCGGAGGACACGACCGAGGTTTCCGACATCCTGATCGATCTCGCCCGCCGCGAGACCAAGAATTTCTCGGTCGTCTTCGCCCGCAACATGATCAAGGAGCTTGGGCCGAAGGTCCGCTTCTTCAAGCATCCGCACCAGCAGGCGGGCTTTATGGTCCTGAAGGCGCCCGACGTGCCGTCCGCCCTCGTCGAGCTCGGCTATCTGTCTAATCCCGAGGACGAAAAGCTGCTGACCTCGCCCGCCTGGCGCGAGACGACGGCCGAGGCCATGGCGCGGGCGATCGACACCTATTTCCGGCTGCGCGTCGCCCAGACGACCACCGGCTCGCTCGAGCCCGCGACGGCTGCGCCCTGATGCGTGTCGCCGCGGTCTCTGTTGCCGCAAGACCACGGCGCGCACCGCAGTGGCCGGGGCAGGGGTGGCGGCAGGCGTCGCGCCCCACAATCTCCACAAATCGACTGGAAGAACGGCAGGCAAGGGTCTATCGGTGCCGCGATCAGAGGATCGGTCGCGGCCGTGCGCCGGGCAAACGCCCGCAAAGGCGCCGACCAAGGGCCGGAGTCGGTTCGCGGAGCGACAGCTTCCGGGCGATTGGATAGAATTCTGACCGGGGCGCGCCCCGACGGTCCGGCGGCAATGCCGATGATGGCGGGCCAGCGGGGAACGCGAGCAATATGTTTCTGCGACTGATCGGCTACATTTTCGGGATAGGCGCCGTGTTTTTCTTGGTGGTTGCAGCTGGGGTGGCCTGGTACGTGTCGGGCCTGACGGGCGGTCTGCCCTCCGTCGAGGTGCTCGCGAAATACGAGCCCCCTGTCATGACGCGCATTCATGCGACGGACGGCCAGCTGGTCGCCGAATATGCGCGCGAGCGGCGGCTCTATCTGCCGATCCAGGCGATCCCCGACCGCGTCAAGGCCGCGTTCATCTCGGCCGAGGACAAGAATTTCTACCAGCATTCCGGCCTCGACTATGCCGGCATCATGCGCGCCGGCGTGCAGAACATCGCCGCGCTCTCGTCGAACGGCCGCATGATCGGCGCCTCGACGATCACGCAGCAGGTCGCCAAGAACTTCCTGCTCACCAACGAGCGCACGATCGACCGCAAGATCAAGGAAGCGATCCTCGCCCTCCGCATCGAGCAGGCGAACTCGAAGGACAAGATTCTCGAGCTCTATCTGAACGAGATCTTCCTCGGCCTCGGCTCCTATGGCGTCGCCGCCGCGTCGCTCGCCTATTTCGACAAGTCGGTGCACGAGCTGACGCTCTCCGAGGCGGCCTATCTTGCCGCGCTGCCGAAGGGCCCGAACAACTACAACCCGTTCCGCTACGCCGATCGCGCCATCGAGCGCCGCAACTGGGTGATCGACCGCATGGTCGAGAACGGCTACGCGACCCCGGACGAGGGTGAGGCCGCCAAGGCGCAGCCGCTCGGCGTCAAGACCCGCATCACCAGCCCGCATATCTTCGCCGCCGACTATTATGTCGAGGAAGTGCGCCGCCAGCTGATGCAGATGTATGGCGAGAAGGCGCTCTACGAGGGCGGGCTTTCGGTCCGAACCTCGCTCGACCCCGCCATGCAGGTCATGGCACGACAGGCGCTGATGGACGGCCTCGTCAGCTTCGACGAGGACCGCGGCTGGCGCGGACCGGTCAAGAACGTGCCGATCGAAGCCGATTGGGGCGAGGCGGTCGGGACCGTCAAGCCGCTCTCCGATATCTATGAATGGCGCCTCGCGATCGTCACCAAGGTCGACAAGGGCGAGGCCGAGATCGGCCTGCAGCCCGGCCGCAGCGAGACCGGCAAGCTTCTCGCCGAGCGCGAGACCGGCGTCATCCCCGCTTCCGAAATGAAGTGGGCGCTGCGCGGCAAGAAGAATGTCGACAGCGTGTTGAAGGTCGGCGACGTCGTTTATGTCGAGCCGGCCGACGGCAAGCCCGGCTCCTATCGCCTGCACCAGGTTCCCGAGATCGAGGGTGCCATGGTGGTGATGGACCCGCATACCGGCCGCGTGCTCGCCATGGATGGCGGCTTCTCCTATGCCGAGAGCGAGTTCAATCGCGCGACGCAGGCGCAGCGCCAGCCGGGCTCGTCCTTCAAGCCCTTCGTCTATGCGGCGGCGCTCGACAACGGCTACACGCCGTCCTCGGTGGTGCTCGACGCGCCGATCGAGATCGATCCGGGCTTCGGCCAGCCGATGTGGCGGCCGGAAAACTACGCGCAGAAGTTCTACGGCCCCTCGACACTCCGCACCGGCATCGAGCAGTCGCGTAACGTGATGACTGTCCGCCTCGCGCAGGACATGGGCATGCCGCTCGTCGCCGAATATGCGAAGCGCTTCGGCGTCTACGACAATCTCGCTCCGTTCCTGCCGAACGCGCTCGGCGCGACCGGCACGACCGTGCTGCGCATGGTCTCGGGCTATTCGGTGTTCGCCAATGGCGGCCGCCAGGTGAAGCCGACGCTGATCGACCGCATCCAGGACCGCTTCGGCAAAACGATCTTCAAGCATGAGGAACGCGTCTGCGAGGGCTGCGACGCCGACAGCTGGAACAACCAGGACGAGCCGGTCATCACCGACAACCGCGAGCAGGTGCTCGACCCGATGACCGCCTACCAGATCACCTCGATGATGGA
>CAWZZK010000009.1:0-10257 GCA_963966455.1 Kaistia sp.
GCCGGCCGCGTCCTGACGGTGCCGGTGACGCAGGGCTCGGTGGTGCTGGCGGGCGACGAGATCGCCCGCGTCGCCAGCGGACAGTATTATCTCCGCCTCTCGCTGCCGGAGCGGCACGCCGCCTCGATCCATGAAGGCGACGCCGTCACCATTGGCGGGCGCGGCCTCTCGTCCGGCAGCGGTGAGGCCGAGGCGCTGCAGGGCAGGGTGGTCAAGGTCTATCCCGAGATCACGGATGGCCGCGTCACCGCCGATGTCGAGGTGGCCGGGATCGGCGACTATTTCGTCGGCGAGCGGACGCTCGTCACCATTCCCGTCGGCCGCCGCGATGCTCTGCTGGTGCCGGTAGCCGCGCTCTCCTCGCGCCACGGCGTCGACTATGTCCGCCTCGCCGATGGCGCCGAGGTGGCGGTGATCCTCGGCGAGCGGCGCGATCTCGGCGGCGATGCGCGCATCGAAATCCTCACCGGGCTTCGTCCCGGCGACCATGTCCTCGTTCCGGACGGCACGAAATGAAACTCGGCATCGCCGGCGGCCTCACCCGCGCCTTCATCAATTCCCCCCTGACGCCGCTCTTCCTGCTGGCGGCCTTTGCGCTCGGCCTCGTCGCCCTGGTGACGCTGCCGCGCGAGGAGGAGCCGCAAATCTCGGTGCCGATGGTCGATATCCGCGTTTCGGCAAACGGCCTCAAGGCCGGGGACGCCGAGAAACTGGTGACCGAGCCGCTGGAGACGATCGTCAAGAGCATCGACGGCGTCGAGCATGTCTATTCGCAGACCGAGGACGATGGCGTCCTCGTCACCGCGCGCTTCAAGGTCGGCACCTCTTCCGACGCGGCGGTGCTGCGCGTCCACGACAAGGTGCGCGCCAATATGGACCGCATCCCGGTCGGCATTCCCGAGCCGCAGATCGTTGGCCGCGGCATCGACGATGTCGCGATCGTCGTCGTCAATGTCGCGCCGAAGCCCGAGGCGGCCGGCCGCTGGACGTCGGAAGGTCTGACGCGGGTTGCGCGCGAATTGCAGGTCGAGCTCGCCAAGCTCCCCGATATCGGCCTTACCTATATCGTCGGCGAGCAGCCCGAGCAGTTTCGCGTCGAGCCGAACGGCGAGAAGCTGTCACTCTATGGCATCACGCTGGCGCAGCTGCAGGGCAAGATCGCGGGCGCGAACCGCTCTTTCGCGGTCGGCCGCGTCCGCGACGACGGCGAGCAGCGCTCTCTGGTCGCGGGGCAGACGCTGCAGCAGCTCGCCGATATCGGCAATCTCGTCCTCACGGCCCGCGACGGCCGCCCGGTCTATGTCCGCGACGTCGCCGACATCGTGCTGGCGACGAGCCCCAACGAGACCCGCGTCGCGACGGTCGAGCGCTCTGCCGACGGGCTGGTGCGCGTTCCGACTGTCTCGCTGGCACTCGCCAAGCGTCCGGGCACCAATGCCGTCGTCATTGCCGAGGCGATCACCGAGCGGCTGGAAGCCGTGCGCGGCGGCATCGTCCCCGAGGACCTGACGCTCACGATCACGCGCAACTACGGCGAGAGCGCCAACGAGAAGGCGAACGAGCTTCTCTTCCATCTCGGCCTCGCCACGGTCTCGATCGTCGTCCTCGTCGCCATCGCCATCGGCTGGCGGGAGGCGGCCGTCGTCGCGCTGGTCATCCCGACGACCATCCTGCTGACGCTCTTTGCCGCCCGCCTGATGGGCTACACGCTCAATCGCGTCAGTCTCTTCGCGCTGATCTTCTCGATTGGCATCCTCGTCGACGATGCGATCGTCGTGATCGAGAACATCGCCCGGCACTGGGCGATGAAGGACGGCCGCTCCCGCAGCCAGGCGGCGATCGACGCCGTGGCCGAGGTCGGCAATCCGACCATCGTCGCGACGCTCACCGTCGTCGCCGCGCTGCTGCCGATGCTCTTCGTGTCGGGCATGATGGGGCCGTATATGAGCCCGATCCCCGCCAATGCCTCGGCGGCAATGCTGTTCTCCTTCTTCGTCGCGGTGATCCTGTCGCCCTGGCTGATGCTCCGCTTCAGCCCGAAAGACGCCGCGCATGGCCATGCCCATGAGCATGAGGCCGCAGATGGCGGCCGTCTCGGGCGCATCTACCACGCCGTCGCGCGGCCGATCCTCGCCTCGCGCACCCGGTCATGGCTGTTCCTGATCGTGGTTGGCGTAGCGACTTTCGCCTCGATGGGGCTCATCTACACGAAGCATGTCACGGTGAAGCTGCTGCCCTTCGACAACAAGTCAGAGTTGCAGGTTGTGCTCGACCTGCCGCGCGGCTCCTCCGTCGAGGACACCGACCGCGTGCTGCAGGCCATGGTCGACCGTCTCGCCGGCGTCGAGGAGATCGTCTCTTTCCAGACCTATGCCGGCACCGCTGCACCGTTCAATTTCAACGGCCTCGTCCGTCACTACTATCTGCGCTCCGGGCCGCAGCAGGGCGACATCGCCGTCAACCTGACGCCGAAGGGCGAGCGCAGCCGTACGAGCCATGCCGTGGCGCTCGATATCCGCGACCGCCTGAAGGGTCTCGATCTGCCGGCCGGCAGTGCGGTCAAGGTGGTCGAGCCGCCGCCGGGTCCGCCGGTGATGGCGACGCTGCTCGCCGAGGTCTATGGCCCCGATGCCGAGACGCGCCGCGCGGTCGCGGCCAAGGTCCGCGAGACCTTCGCCGCGGTGCCTTTCATCGTCGATGTCGACGACAGCTTCGGCACGCAGGCCGAGCGGGTCCGTCTCTCGATCGATCAGGACAATCTCGAATATTACCGGGTCGAGCAGAGCGACGTGTATGACGCGATCACCGCGCTTTATGGCGGCGCGACCGTCGGCTATTCGCATCGCGGCGGGGGCCGACAGCCGATCCCGATCGTGATGGCGCTCTCCAAGGAGAATGGCGTCGTTGACGAGAAGGCGCTGTCGACGCCGGTTCCGGCCAATGCGCTGCCCGGCAGCCGCGGCGTCGTCGAACTCGGCGACGTCGTCCACGTCTCCCGCGAGCCGTCATCCTATCCGATCTTCCGCCATAACGGCCGCCCGGCCGAGATGGTCATCGGCGATCTCGCCGGCGCCTATGAGGCGCCCGTCTACGGCATGATCGCGGTGGCCGATGCCATCAACAAGGCCGACTGGGGCAATGTCCCGAAGCCGGAGATCGCACTGCACGGCCAGCCCGACGACGAGACGAAGCCGGTCCTTCTCTGGGATGGCGAGTGGGAAGTCACCTGGGTCACGTTCCGCGACATGGGCGCGGCCTTCGGCGTCGCGATCCTGGCCATCTATATCCTCGTCGTCGCCCAGTTCGGGTCGTTCCGCCTGCCGCTCGTCATCCTGACGCCGATCCCGCTGACGCTGATCGGCATCATGATCGGCCACTGGCTGTTCGGCGCTCCGTTTTCCGCGACCTCGATGATCGGCTTCATCGCGCTCGCGGGCATCATCGTGCGCAACTCGATCCTGCTCGTGGACTTCATCCGCCATGCGCGGACCCCCGGCCGGCCGCTGGTCGACGTGTTGCTGGAGGCCGGCGCGATCCGCTTCAAACCGATCCTGCTCACCGCCATCGCGGCGATGATCGGTGCCGCGGTGATCCTCACCGATCCGATCTTCCAGGGTCTCGCGATCTCGCTGCTGTTTGGCCTCGCCTCGTCCACTGCGCTCACCGTGCTCGTGATTCCGGCGATCTATGTCGCGCTGCGCGGCGAGCGGAAGGGGACGTGAGCGGTTGTTCGGTGCTCCAGGCACCATAGATTGACCTTCGGCGGCGCGTTGCCGCCGGAGGCGAGGCGATGGCGAAGGCGGCGGAAAGCGCCGGCATCCTGATGTACCGGAGAAGCGCTTGCGGGATCGAGGTTCTGCTGGTGCATCCCGGCGGCCCGTTCTGGAAGCGCCGCGACGCCGGCGCCTGGACCATCCCGAAAGGCGAGGTCGAGCCCGGCGAGGCGATCGACTATGCCGCACGCCGCGAATTCGCCGAGGAGCTCGGCGTCGTTCCGACGGGCGCGCTGCTGGCGCTCGGTGCCATCCGCCAGAAGGCCGGCAAGCTGGTGCACGGCTTCGCCATGGAGGGCGATTTCGATCTCTCGCGCTTCGCCAGCAACGTCTTCGAGATGGAATGGCCGCCGAAAAGCGGCCGGCTGGCGGAATTCCCGGAAGTCGACCGCGCCGAATGGCTCTCGCTCGAGGCGGCACGCGGGAAGATCAATCCAGCGCAGATTCCGTTCCTCGACCGGCTGACCGATCTCGCCGGCTGACTGCTATGGGATCAGCACCGCCGCGCCCTGGAAGCGGCCGGCGCGGAGATCCGCCAGCGCCTCGTTGGCCCGCTCCAGCGGATATCGCGTGGTGCGCGTCGCGACGCCGGCCTGCTTCGCAATGGAGAGAAACTCGCGCGCATCGGCGCGGGTGAGGTTCGCGACGGAAACGAGCTGCCGCTCCTCCCAGAGGAGGTCATAGGAGAACTCGGGGATCGGGCTCATATGGATGCCGCCGCAGACGACGCGGCCGCCTTTCTTGACGGCGGCGAGCGCGAGCGGGACCAGAGAACCGACCGGAGCGAAGATGATGGCGGCGTCGAGCGGCTCGGGTGGCGGCGTCGCTGATCCCGATGCAGAGACCGCGCCGAGCGACAGCGCCATCTCCTGCGCAGCCGTGTCGCCCTCGCGCGTGAACGCATGCACGCGCCGGCCCTGCCAGACGAGCACCTGCGCGAGGATATGCGCGGCGGCGCCGAAGCCATAGAGCCCCACCGCCTCGCCATCGCCGGCGATCCTGAGCGATCGCCAGCCGATGAGCCCGGCGCACATCAGCGGCGCAGCGGCCACTGGGTCATCATAACCGTCGAGTGGGAAGGCGAAGGCGGCGTCGGCGATGACATGGCTGGCGAAGCCGCCGTCGCGCGTGTAGCCGGTGAAGAGCGGCGCGTCGCAGAGGTTCTCGCGGTCTGAGCGGCAATAGGGACAGGCGCCACAGGTATGGCCGAGCCACGGGATGCCGACGCGCTGGCCGGGCAGGGGGTGCAGCACGCCGCGCCCGGCCGCCTCGACGATCCCGACGATCTCGTGACCGGGGACGATCGGCAGGCGCGGATCGGAGAGATCGCCGTCGACGACGTGGAGATCGGTGCGGCAAACGGCGCAGGCCTCGACCCGAACGCGGATTTCGCCAGGGCCGGGCTCCGGCAGACGCCGTTCCTCGAGCACCAGAGGCGCGCCGATGGCGCGAAGCACCATCGCCCTCATCGTCGTCATCGGCTTTCGTCCTCCTGGCTCAGCCGCCCGCGAGGTGCCGCTCGATCTGCGAGATCGGTAGCTCCACGAGATCCTTCGCCAGCTCGTGCTTGACGTGATGGCGAAGCTGGGTCGGGTAGTTCTCGCGAAGCACGCCGAGCGCCCGCGGCGGCGCGACGACGGCGAGATACCGGCCCTGCCGCTCCCGGAGCACGCCTTCCACTTCGCCGAGAATACGCTTCAGGAACGCCGTCTCCGCCTCGTCATGCAGGTCGATGATCTCGACGGCGCTGCGGGCAGCACCGTGCGACTGGTGGACCCGGCCGGGGCGATCGGTGCCGAGCGTATGCGACATCGGATCGTCCTGGTTGAAGGCATCGACGAGCTTGAGATTGACCAGCTCGGCGTCACCTTCGTTCTGCAGGATCATGGCGCGGGCACCATCGCAGACCAGCACGAAGCCCCGGCGCGGAACGTCGATGCGGTTCATTTCCGGACTCCTCCCCGTTTGCCGGCAAAGCGGGCCGGCGTGGATGGAGCCATCCTGAAGCATCGGATCACCGGCCGCGTTGCGATCGATCAACCGCGCGGGCCGCTCAGCGTTGCGCGCGGCTCAGCCCTTTTTCGGCAAGCTCGGCGAGGTAGCGCGACCACAGCGCGTCATGGTCGCGGCCGATCTCGGCGAGATAGGACCAGGAGAACAGCCCGGTATGGTGCCCGTCGTCGAAATTGAGCCGGATCGCATAGTTGCCGACCGGATCGATCGAGCGGATCGCGACATCCATCTTGCCGGGAACGGTCTGCCGCTGCGCCGGCGCATGGCCCTGGACTTCGGCGGAGGGGCTGGTGACGCGAAGGAATTCGGCCGTGAAGGCGTAGCGCCGTCCGTCGTCGAAAACGACGGTCAGCTGGCGCTTGTCGGGCGAAAGGCGGATCTCGGTGGGCCAAGCGGGGGAGGCTTCCGGCATGTTTCGTCGCTCACAGCTCGTTGAGCGCGGTCGAACACAGCTTTGATCCGCGCGCTTCATCCTCTACATGAGTTGGAGCGCGCCGTCCCTACCGGCGCCCGGACATAGCACCGGACATCGCATGACGACGATCATCGACACGCTTCCGAAGGCAGAATCGAAGACCGGCTCGCCGGCCGCAGCGCCGATGATCGATCCCTTCGGCCGCGCCATCCGCTACCTGCGCGTCTCGGTCACCGACCGCTGCGATTTCCGCTGCGTCTATTGTATGGCCGAGGACATGACCTTTCTGCCGAAACGGGAGGTGCTGTCGCTCGAGGAACTCGACCGGCTCTGCACCGTCTTCGTCGAGAAGGGCGTCAAGCGCCTGCGCCTCACCGGCGGCGAGCCGCTCGTGCGGCGCGGGATCATGACGCTGATCCGCTCGCTCTCGCGCCACCTCGACAGCGGCATGCTGGACGAGCTGACGCTGACCACCAACGGCTCGCAGCTCTCGCGTTACGCGACGGAGCTCGCGGCCTGCGGCGTCCGGCGCATCAATGTCTCCGTCGACACGCTCGATCCCGATCGCTTCCGCGCCATCACGCGGCGCGGCGATCTCGGGATTGTCATGAAGGGGATCGACGACGCGCTGGCGGCCGGCATCAACGTCAAGATCAACGCGGTGGCGCTGAAGGGCGTCAACGAGCACGAGCTCGACGACATGATCCGCTGGACGCATGGACGCGGCATGGACCTGACGCTCATCGAGACCATGCCGCTCGGCGAGATCGACGGCGACCGGCTCGACCAGTATCTGCCGCTCTCCTCCGTCCGCCGCGACCTCGCCAGCCGCTGGACCTTCGCCGAGAGCGATCATCGCACCGGCGGCCCGGCCCGCTACGTCACCGTCGCCGAGACCGGCGGGCGGATCGGCTTCATCACGCCGCTCACCCATAATTTCTGCGAGAGCTGCAACCGTGTCCGCGTGACCTGCACCGGCACGCTGTTCATGTGCCTCGGGCAGGAGGATGCCCGCGATCTCCGCGCCCCTTTGCGCGCTTCGGAGGGCAACGAGCTCCTCGCCGCCGCCATCGACGAGGCGATTGCGCGGAAACCGAAGGGCCATGATTTCATTATCGACCGCGAGCACAATCGGCCGGCGCTCGGCCGGCATATGAGCATGACCGGCGGCTGACGCCGGCGCGGACGGCAGCATGAAGATCGAGACGATTCGACTCGCCGATACGGGCGAGGTCCCCAATCACCCGCGTTGGTCGCTGATCCTCTACAAGAAGGCGGCCCCAGCGGAGGCGTCGGGTACGGCGACGGCGGCGCTCGATGCGCTGTTCGAGGCCAATGGCTGGCCGGTCGCCTGGCATGACGGGATCTATCGCTTCACGCATTTCCATTCGCTGACCCATGAGGCGCTCGGTATCGGCGCCGGCTCGGCGCGCGTGCAGTTCGGCGGCGAGAGCGGGCCGGTCCTGTCGGTCGCGGCCGGCGATGCGGTGCTGCTGCCTTCCGGCACCGGCCACAAGCTGATCGAGGCCTCGCCGGATCTCCTCGTCGTCGGCGCTTATCCGCCCGGCGCCGACTATGATCTCGTGAGGGCCGGGGAGGGCGATGCCGATCAGCTCCGCCGCGCCATCGCCGCTGTCCCGCGCCCTGAGAGCGATCCCGTGACGGGACGCTTCGGCGGCCTGCTCGAAGCCTGGCTGGAGCGCTGATCGGCCAATCGAACCAGCGACGACAAAGGACGGGATCGATCCGCGCCGTCCGTTGCGCGGCGCCGCGCGATTGAGCATTGTGCCTTCGCCGTGACCATGGGGTGCGGCCCGTCCCGCCGCGGCGCCCCCCGCTGCGCGGGGCGTTTCCTGTCGCCGGTCAAGTTCAGCGTCCATGTCGTCCTTCGAGGCCAATCTTCGCGGCATCGGCTATCTGCTGCTGTCGATCCTCGCCTTCATCCTCAACGATACGATGATCAAGGTCGTCAGCGAGCGGCTGCCGATCGGTGAGATCATCGTCCTGCGCGGCACGGTCGCGCTCGCGCTGATCCTCGCACTTCTGTTCGCGACGGGTGGTCACCGCGCCTGGCGGCTCGCCGGAAACAGGCTGGTCGCCTGGCGCACGGTCGGCGAGATCGGCGGCACGATCCTCTATCTCTACGCGCTCTTCCACATGCCGATCGCCAATGCCTCGGCGATCTCCCAGATCGTGCCGCTGATGACGACGGCCGCTGCCGCCGTCTTCCTGCGCGAGCAGGTCGGCTGGCGGCGTTGGGCGGCGATCGGCCTCGGCTTCGTCGGCGTCATGATCATCATGCGGCCGGGCCTCGAGGGCTTCGACGCCTATGCGCTGGCGGCGCTCGCCTCCATGGCCTTCGTGACGCTGCGCGATCTCGTGACGCGCAGCTTCCCGCCCGGCATGCCGACCCTGCTGGTGACGGCCGTGACGGCCGGGGCCGTGCTGGTGGCCGGTCTCGCGATGTCGTTCGACGAGGTCTGGCTGGTGCCGACACTGGACGAACTGTTGCTCCTCGGCGGCGCGGCCTTCCTGCTGCTCATCGGCTACGGCACGGTCATCCTCGCGATGCGCCATGGCGAGATGGGCGTCATCGCGCCCTTCCGCTATGCGGTGATCGTCTTCGCCATCGCGCTCGGCTATCTCGTCTGGGGCGACATCCCCGACATCTTCACGATCACCGGCACCGTCATCGTCGTCGCCACCGGCCTCTACACGATCCACCGCGAGCGGCTGCGCTCAAGCGGCCCGCGGACCTAGCCAGGATTTGAGCCAGCGCCGCGACGCCCTGACGAGCGGCTCCTCGATCCGCAGCCCGATGACGGTGCAAACCGCCGTCGTGGCGATGGTCGTGACGAGGACAACCAGAGCAACGGGCGTTTGCGGCAGCGCTGCCGACCAGACGGCGATGACTGTCAGCAGGATGACCGGATTGAACAGATAGAGGCTGTAGGAAGTCCGTCCGATCAGGCGTCCGAGCCGGTCGAGAGGTCCGTCGGGGCAGCGGACATGGCTGGCAAATAGAAGGATCGGCAGGCAGAGCGCGCCGAAGAGGATCCGTCCCAAGACATCGGGAAAGTCACGCCCCAGCCAACCGTCGAGCTCCATCAGCGCGAGCATCGCGAGCGAGACGACGATCACCGGATGGATCGGCGAGACGAAGCTGCGGTCTCGCGTGATCTTCAGCCAGAAGAGCGCTGCAAGGAAGCCGAACCCGAACTGGATATTGACCGGGTTCAGCACGACGCCGAAGAAATCGGGCGCGTTGGCATGGCTCGACCACGCTCCGGGGAACATCAGCAGGAGCAGCGGCGCGAGAAACCAGGCGACGAGGAGCGAGAGCCGACGCCGTCCGACGAGGAAACTGAGGCCGAATGCCAAGTAGAACAGCACCTCGTGCCGAAGCGTCCAGATCTGCAGCGGTTCGACCACGCCGAACGGTGCCAGAGTGACCGCACTGAGGGTCGGCAGCAGCGCGAAGTTGCCGGTGGCAGCGAAGCGCACGAGGCAATGGACGACTATGGCGAACCACATCAGCGGCACGACGCGCGCGAAGCGGCGCAGGGCGAACTCCGCCCCGCAGATCGACGGTTCGAGGCTCGCCGGCCGGAGCGAGGCGACCGCGATGATGAAGCCGCTGACGAGGAAGAACAGGTCGACTCCCCGCCTTCCGCCATGCAGGAAGACGTCGATGAAGTCGACGCCGAAATACTTCTCCTGCGCGGCGAAGCCGGAAGCGTGGCTGAGCACGACCGCAACCGCGGCGACGGCCCGCAGATATTGAATCCCGACGATCTCGCGCGTGTCGGATGGCGGCATCGTCCGGAAGCGCCTGCAAGTTGAGTTTCGCGGGCGAGCATAGCCGCTGGGAGCCGCGGCGCAAAAGAAAGGGGCGCCCGAAGGCGCCCCGAACGTCTAGGTTCTGGACTCATAAGCCCTGGCCCAGATTCTGACTGATGCGAGTGCGACGGCTGCGAGGAAGTTTCTGGCGAGCTTGTCGAAGCGCGTAGCGACGCGCCGGAAGTGCTTGAGCTTGCTGAAGAAGCGTTCGACGAG
>CAWZZK010000010.1:0-65470 GCA_963966455.1 Kaistia sp.
GTCGAATTTTGTCAGTGCGGACATGGAAAAGGGCGCGGCGTTCGCCGCGCCCCGCATCAGGCTGTCAGATGTTCCTAGCGGCGGTCGCCGAAAAGGCGAAGCAGCATGAGGAACAGGTTGATGAAGTCGAGGTAGAGCGTCAGCGCGCCCATGATCGCCTTGCGGCCGGCCACGGTTCCGTCGTCGCCCGCATAGTACATCTCCTTGATCTTCTGCGTATCGTAGGCGGTGAGGCCCGTGAAGATCAGGACGCCGAGGACCGAGATGGCGAAGCCGAGGCCCGACGAGCCGAGGAAGATGTTGACGATCGACGCGATGACGATGCCGATCAGGCCCATGAACAGGAACGAGCCCATTCCAGTCAGATCACGCTTCGTCGTATAACCGTAAAGGCTCATCGCGCCGAAGGTCGCGGCGCTGATGAAGAAGACCTGCGTGATCGACTGCGCCGTATACATGACGAAGATCGTCGTCAGCGATACGCCCATCAGGGCCGAATAGACCCAGAAGGTCAGCTGCGCCGCGCCGACCGACATCCTCTGGATGCCGAAAGACAGCACGAAGACCAGAACGACCGGCGCGAAGACGATCACCCACATCAGCGGGCTGCCGAACAGCACCTGGCCGAGCTGGGTCGGCTGCAGCGCGCCGCCGGTCTCCACGAAGGCCAGTTTGAACATACCGATCGACGCCGCAGCGGTGATAAGCAGGCCGATTGCCATGTAATTATAGACCTGCAGCATATGCGAGCGCAGGCCCTGATCGATAACACCCGTTTCGGCACGCGCTGCGCCAAACGGTGAGACGCGATTGTCGAAATCTGCCATCGAATTCCTTCTCCCGTATAATGTCCGCGTTCTAGCGCGACGCCCCGTCGGTCCGAACCTCCGAAAGGACCTCGGAACCGGCCGGCCGGGATGCAGTTTGCGATATGGCCCCTACAGATGTTCCCTGCAAGGGCTCCCCCACAAAACGCGCGGCAAATGGTAGCTGAAGCGTGAGGGAGCGCCTACAGGTTTCTGAGCACCGGCGCCGCCTTCTGCCCGAGCAGCCGCCATGTCCCGGCAAGCCCGAGCGCCACGGTGATGACGACGGCGGCAACCGCCGCGCCGACCGCGCTCACCGCCGCGAAGTAGAAGCTCTGCTTCATGACGCCGGCAACGACCCCATAAGCGGCGAGAGACCCCGCGAGAACGCCGAAAACCGCGGTAGCGAGCCCGATCAGGCCATATTCCAGCGAGAAGGCCGCGACGAGCTGGCGCCGCGTCGCGCCCAGCGTCTTCAGGATGACGGCATCGTGCAACCGTCGCCGATGCCCGGCGGCCAGGGCGCCGGCCAGCACCAGAATGGATGCCGCCACAGCCACCGAGGAGGCGATGCGGATCGCGAGCATCAGCTGGCCGAGGATATCGGAGACGCGGTCCAGCGCCTCGCGGACGCGGACGGCGGTGATGGCCGGAAAGGCGCGGCCGGCATCCTTCATCAGGATCGCCTCGCGCGCGGCATCGCCACCGCCCGGATAGGCGAGCGTCGTCAAGACCGTATAGGGAGCGCCGGCAAAGGCGTTCGGCGAGAACACCATCACGAAATTGATGGCGAGGCTTTCCCAGTCGACCTGACGAAGATTGGCGACCTTCGCCGTCACAGGCCGGCCAAGCACATTGACCTCGATGCTGTCGCCGAGCGCGACATCGAGCCCGTCGGCGACGCGGGATTCGAGCGAGACCAGCGGCTCGCCGGAATAGTCGGCCGGCCACCATTCGCCGGCAACGAGGCGGGAATTGCGCGGCAGCGTCGCCGAGAAGGTGACGCCGCGGTCGCCCTGCAGCACCCAGGCCTGGTCGGGTGCGGGCTTCAGGTCCGCCGCCTTGACGCCAGCGACGCTGACGATGCGGCCCCGCAACATCGGCACGCTCTCGATCGTGCCCCCGGGCACCTCCTTGGCGAGGAAATCGGTGAAGCGGGCCTGCTCGGCGCTCGGAACGTCGAGGAAGAAGAAGCTTGGACCATTCTCGGGCATGGCGCCCGTCAGCTGCCGCCTCAGGCTGCCATCGATCAGCGCGATGGCGACGAGCAGCGTCAGCCCGAGACCGAGCGACAGCACCACCGATGCGGTGAGCGCTCCGGGCCGATGGATATTGCCGATCGCGAAGCGCCATTCGGTCGAGCGCGGGCGCGGCGCCATCCGCGCGCCCCGCATCACCAGCCAGCCGACGAGCCGCAACAAGAGGAAGGCGCCAGTGATCGCCGCGACGAACATCAGTGCGATGCGCCTGTCATAGGCAAAGTAGACCGCGAGGCCGGCCGTCAGCGCAGCCGAGGCGATGGCGGCAGCGAGATAGGGCCAGCGGATTCGGGCCGGCAGCCCGGCGCCGACATCGCGGAAAAGCGCTGCGGGTTGCACGTCCCGGATGCGGCCGAGCGGAACGAGGGCGAAGGTCAGGGCCGTCATCAGCCCGAACAGCGCGGCGATGGCGAGTTCCACGGGATAGAATCCGGTCTCGGCCCCGACCGGCAGCACGTCGGCGAGGAGACGCACCGCGAGAAGCGGAACGGCGGCACCGATCGCGAGGCCGATGACGACGCCGACCGCCGCGAGGGTCATGATCTGCATGAAATAGACGGCGACGACGAAGCGCGACGAGGCGCCGAGTGCCCGCAGCGTGGCGATGACCGGCCGCTTCAGGTCGATGAAGGCGCCGACGGCATTGGCGACACCGACACCGCCGACGATCAGCGCCGCGAGGCCGACGAGCGTCAGATATTGCGTGAACTGGTCGATGTTGCGCCGCAAACCCGGCGAAGCGTCGTCGCGGGTGCGGACTTGCCAACCCGCCTCGGGAAAGCGCTCCGTCGCGCGCGCCGAGACCGCCAGCGGATCGGCGCTCCCTCCGAGGCGGACGCGATAGGACCACTGCACGAGGCTGCCCGGCTGCAGCGATTGCGCGGTGTCGAGCGCCGCGCGGGTGATGAGCAGCCGGGGCCCAAAGCCGAGGCCGGTCGCGAGCTTGTCCGGCTCGCTGGCGATCGTACCGGCGATGATGAGGCGCGCGGCGCCGAGATCGAGCGGATCGCCGACCGATAGGCCGAGCCGGGTGAGAAGCTCGGGATCGGCCAGCGCCTGCAACGGCTTGGCCGGATCGAGGCTTGCTCCGGCGGGAGCGACGTCGAGCGCGCCGGTGAGCGGATAGGCGCCGTCCACGGCCTTGATCTCGACCAGCGCCTGGTCGCTGCCGTCCGTCCGCCGCGCCATGCCGCGCAGCGATGCGATCTCGGAGACGGCCCCCTCGCCTTCCAGGAAGGTGCGCTCCTCCGGTGTCGCCTGGCGCTGGACGAGGGTCACTGCGATGTCGCCGCCAAGGATGACGGCACCCTCCCGGGCCAGCCCTTCCGTCATGGCGCGGGACACCGAGCCGACCGCCGCGATGGCGGCGACGCCGAGCGCGATGAGAGCCAGGAAGACGAAGAAGCCGGAAAGCCCGCCGCGAAGCTCGCGGAGGGCGAAACGGCCGGCACGGGCGAGCATGATCATTCGGCGGCGCTCCGCACCGGCTCGGCGCCGTCGATGATGCCGGAATGGATGCGGATAACGCGGCTGCACCGTGCCGCCAGCGCATTGTCGTGCGTGACCAGCACCAGCGTGGTGCCGCGTCGGCGAACGGTTTCGAAGATGAGGTCCGCGATCTGCTTTCCCGTCGTCTCGTCGAGATTGCCGGTCGGCTCGTCGGCGAAGAGGACCGCCGGCTCGGCGACCAGCGCGCGGGCGATGGCGACGCGCTGCTGCTCGCCGCCCGAGAGCGCCGAGGGATAATGCGTCAGGCGATGGCCGAGCCCGACCAGTCCGAGTTCCTGCTCGGCGCGGACAAAGGCGTCGCGCCGGCCCTGCAGCTCGAGCGGCACCGCGACATTCTCCAGCGCCGTCATGTTGGGGATGAGGTGGAAGGACTGGAAGACGATCCCTACCGAGGCGCCGCGATAGCGCGCCAAGCCGTCCTCATCCTGCTGCGCGAGGTCGATCCCGCCGACCGAGAGGCGCCCGGAATCGATGCGCTCGAGGCCCGCCATCGCCATCAGAAGCGTCGACTTGCCGGAACCAGAAGGACCGATCAGCGCCACGGTCTCGCCGGCGCCGACATTGAGCGACACCTTCTTCAAGATGTGGACGCGGGCAGGTCCCGATCCCAGCGACAGCTCCACATCCGATAGCGAAATGAGGGCGGATGAAGCGGCGTCGCTGACGTTCAATGCTGCGCGTCCTATATGTCGCCCAGGAGGGAAGCCGGCCCGGCGGGCGGCACGAACCCCTGATATGGGAAGGGAATGGTGATGATAAAGACCCTGCTGCCGGCTCTGGCGCTCGGACTTGCGGCACTTTTCGCGGCCGCGCCCGCCTCGGCCGCGCCGGTCAGGATCCTCGCGCTCGGCGACAGCCTGACGGCCGGCTACGGCCTCGGCCCCGAGGACGGGTTCACGGTTCAGCTCGAAAAGGCGCTGCGGGCAAAGGGACTGGACGTCACCGTGATCAATGCCGGCGTTTCCGGCGACACCGCTGCCGGCGGTCTGGCCCGGCTCGACTGGGCGCTCGGCGAGGGCGCCGACGCGGCGATCGTCGAGCTCGGCGCCAACGACATGCTGCGCGGCATGGACGTCGCCGGCACGCGCGCGGCGCTCGACGCCATCCTGACCAAGCTCGGCGAGCGCAAGATTCCAGTGCTCCTCGCCGGCATGTTCGCAGCGCCCAATCTCGGCTCCGACTATCAGGCACGCTTCGACGCCATGTATCCGGAACTCGCGAAAGAACATGGAGCGATGCTCTATCCGTTCTTCCTCGATGGGGTCGCGGCCCAGCGTGACCTCATCCAGGGCGATGGCCTGCACCCGAATGCGAAGGGGGTCGCGCTGATCGTCGAACGGATGCTACCCTTCGTCGAACGTCTCGTGGCCGAAGCCTCCGCCGCCCGCTGAGGGTGGCGGGCTCGGCGCGGCGCCCGCCCCGTCACCAACACATCTCCCCCACCGGAGTCTCTTCATGGAATACCGCTCGCTCGGTCGGACCGATCTTCGCGTGTCCGCCATCTGCCTCGGCACGATGACCTGGGGCCAGCAGAACACCGAGGCGGAGGGCCATCGGCAGATGGACTTCGCGCTCGATCGCGGCATCAACTTCCTCGACACCGCCGAGCTCTATTCGATCCCGCCCCGGGCCGAGACAGCCGGCTCGACCGAGCGTATCATCGGTTCCTGGCTCAAGGCGCGGGGCAATCGCGACAAGGTCGTCATCGCTTCCAAGGTTGTCGGGCGGACCGACATGGACTGGTTCCGCGGCGGACGCTCGTCGCGTCTCGTCCGCGCCGATATCGAACATGCGATCGAGGGCAGCCTGAAGCGGCTCGGCACCGACTATATCGACCTCTACCAGTTGCACTGGCCTGACCGCGTGGTGACGCAGTGGGGGAGCAATCCGGTCCGCTACAAGCTACCCGGGCCGGCCGCCGACGAGGTGCCGATCGAGGAAACGCTCGGCGTGCTCGCCGATCTCGTCGCCGCCGGCAAGATCCGGCATGTCGGCCTCTCCAACGAGAGCGCCTGGGGCACGATGCGCTTCGTCACCGCCGCCGAGGCCGGCAAGGGTCCGCGCGTCGTCTCGATCCAGAACGCCTACAGCCTGCTCAACCGGACCTTCGAGGTAAACCTCGCCGAAGTCGCGCATCGCGAGGATGTCGGCCTCCTGGCCTATTCGCCGCTCGCGCAGGGCTACCTCTCGGGCAAATATCAGAACGGCGCCCGCCCGGCCGGTGCGCGCTCGACGCTCTTCAACCGCGGCCAGCGCTACGAGACGCCCGGCGCGCATGAGGCGATCGACGACTATCTCGCCGTTGCCCGCGACTTCGGCCTCGACCCGTCGCAGATGGCGCTGGCCTTCGTCACCAGCCGCTCCTTCGTGACGTCCAACATCATCGGCGCCACCACGATGGAGCAGCTCGATTCGGACATCGCGAGCATCGACGTCGCCATCACGCCCGAGATCGAGGAGCGGCTCGACGCCGTGCACCAGCTGCGCGGCAATCCCTGCCCCTGACGCCACGGCGGCGAGCGCGGGAGAAGCGGGGACCGATCGGCCCGCTGCGCCGTTGGAGCAGCGGGAACAGGGACGGCGACGGCAGGGCGACTTTACAGCCCTGAGGCAAACCGCAATGCTGTCGTCATCCTCGTCTGCCCCAGAGGAGATGCCGATGCCGCGCCTGTTCACTGCCCTCGAAGTTCCGCTGGAGGTGGGGGAAAGGCTGGCCCTTCTGCGTGGAGGGCTGCCTGGCGCGCGCTGGATCGACTCGGATTTCTACCATGTGACGCTCCGGTTCATCGGCGACATCGATTTCCGTACGGCGGACGAGGTCGCCGAATCGCTGTCGCGGGTCCGCCGGCGCGAGATCCAGATCCAGCTCGACGGGCTGACCGCCTTCGGGACCTCCAAGCCGCATTCGATCGTCGCGCGGGTCGCGCCGAGCCGGGCCTTGTCGGAATTGCAGGCGGAGCACGAACGCATCATGCAGCGTATCGGGCTCCCGGCGGAGGGGCGGCGCTTCATGCCGCATGTGACACTCGCCCGGCTGCGCGGAACCAGTGAACGGGAGGTCGCGTCCTACCTGGCGCTGCGTGGCGGCTTCTATGCCCCGCCCTTCACGGCCAGCCGGTTCGTCCTCTTCTCATCTCGCGATTCGGTTGGGGGCGGTCCTTATCTCGTGGAACACAGCTATCCGCTGGCGGTGGCGGCATGACCCGGCTCGAAGGCACCCTGCGGGAGGAGGCTCTCGCGACGCTCGAAGCGGCCTGGCACGACGCGGATGGCCGCGACGCGCTGACGCGGCGTTTCGATTTCCGCGACTTCTCGGAGGTCTTCGCCTTCATGACGCGGGTGGCGCTGGCGGCGGAGGCGATGGGCCATCATCCCGAATGGTCGAATGTCTACCGCACCGTCACGATCACGCTGACGACGCATGATGCGGGCGGCCTGACGGAGAAGGACGTCGCCCTTGCCGCGGCTATCGACCGGATCGCCGGCGCGTCAGCCTGAACTCGTCACGGCGAAGGGAGGATCGAGGCTCGCCTCGCCGGAGACGTCGCCCTGGATGCCCTGGACGCCCCAGCCGGCGAGCAGGCGAACCGACGCCTCGTCCTGAACCCATTCGGCGACGGTCTCGATGCCGAGGTCGCGGGCGAGCTCCGCGAGGCGGCGGACGAAGATCTGGTCGTCGTCGCTCGTCGTGATGGAGCGGACAAAATCGCCGTCGATCTTGACGAGGTCGACGGCGAGACGCCGCAGGCTGCGGAACGAGGTGAAGCCGGCGCCGAAATCATCGATCGCGACGCGGGCGCCAAGCGCATGCACGGCATCGACGAACAGCGTCGTCTCCTCGATGTTGCGGATGGCGCTGGTCTCGGTGATCTCCACGATCAGGCGGCGACCGATATCGGGGTAGCGCTGCACCGTGCTCGTGACGAGAGCGAGCCAGTCCGGCGCGGCGATCGTCTCGGGCGCCACATTGACGGAGAGCACGGCCTCCGGGTGGTCGGCGAGCGCCTTCAGGACGAGTTCAAGGATCGCGAGATCGAACAGCCGCGCGAGGCCGAGTTGCTCCGCGAGCGGCATCACATGCCCTGCCCTGACGATCGAGCCGTCCGGCTGCACGAGGCGCAGCAGCGCTTCATGAAAGAGCGGCCGGCGCGTCGCGATATCGACCACCGGCTGGAAAGCGAGGCGAAGGCGGCGCTCCGTGAGGGCTCCGACGAGCTGGCGCGAGAGGGCCGCATTGGCGCGGCGCGCCTCGGCCCGCTCCGGCGAGGGCGCGAAGGCGACGAAGCGGCCGCGGCCGGCGCCACGCGCGAGATCGAGACTCTCCTGCGCCCGCTCCAGGCAATCGGCCCGATTGCGGCCGTGGCGGGGGATGGCGACGCCGCCGATCGAGACCGTGATGGCGAAGGCGGCTTCCGGCGTGACGACCACCTCCTCGCGCACCGCGGCGAGGAAGCGCTCGGCGGCGACCTGCATCTCGTGCTCGTCGCAATTCATCAGCAGCAGCGCGAGCTTGCCGCCCGAATAGCGCGCGATCGCGTCGCCCTCGCGCAGGCGGCCACGGATGCGCTGTGCAACCGCCACGATTGCCCGGTCGCCGGCTTGGAGGCCGTAGGCGGCATTGATCAGCGGCAGGTCGTCGATCGCGATCTGCAGGAAGGCGGCCGAGGTGCGGAACTTCTGGGCGTCGGCGATGGTGTTCGAGAGGAGGTCCAGCAGATAGGCGCGGTTGAGAAGCCCGGTCTCGGTGTCGTAGCGCGTCAGAAAAGCGAGCCGCTGCTCGCGGGCGTGTCGCTCGTTGATGACGCGGATGACCCCCTCGGCGCGGACCGCCCGGCGCGAGCCGTCCGAATACCAGCGGCCGCTGTCCTCGATCCAGACCACCGGCCCCTCCCGCCCCTCGGGACGGAGGGCATATTCGATCTGGTAGGAGACACCCTCGCCATTGTCGAAACCGAGGCCCTTCAACACCTGATCGCGGCGCGAGACGGGATTGCCGGTGTCGGAGAGCGCGTGATAAGCGGCGCCGGTCGCGATGGAGGCGGGATCGGCGACGCCGAGCAGGCGTACGGCGCCGTTGCTCCAGTCGAGCCTGTCGTCGAAGATCGTCCAGCGATAGGCAGCCTCGCCGTTGCGGGCGAGAACCTGCTCGATCGAGGCGTCGTCCATCGGCATCGCCTGTCCCCGTTGCGCCGGCGAAGCGGCGGCGTGCCGCGCGACATTGGCACGCGCCAAGCGGGTGGACAATGTGGCCGCGGGCCGGCCCCTGAAAAAGCAAAAGGCCGGCGCGAGGCCGGCCTTTCGGACAGTTCGAACCGCAGACGCCGGATCAGCCTTCCGCCTTAGGCGTCAGGATCTGGCGGCCGCGATACATGCCGGTCTTGAGGTCGATGTGATGCGGACGGCGGAGCTCGCCCGAATTCTTGTCCTCGATATAGGTCGGCTGCGAAAGAGCGTCATGCGAGCGACGCATGTTGCGCTTGGAGGGCGAGGTCTTTCGCTTCGGAACGGCCATTTCAATCTTCCTTCGTCACGTCGCCGCCTCGAGCGCGGCGTGCCGCCCGCCTAAACGGGCTGTCAATCTGGATGCGGCCATATACAGGGTCTCCCCCGATATTGCCAGCGCCAAGGCGCAAAAAACTGCCCTCCCTCCCGATCAGGTGGAGAGGATGTCGAGCTCGGCGATGATGGCGTCGCCCATGGCGGTCGTGCTGCAGGGCGTGGTGCCGGACGACGCGATGTCGGCGGTCCGCAGCCCCTTGGCCAGCACGCCGGCAATCGCCCGGTCGAGCAGGTCCGCCTCGGCGACGAGGCCGAAGGAATAGCGCAGCGCCATGCCGAATGACGCGATCATCGCGATCGGGTTGGCGATGCCCTTGCCGGCGATGTCCGGCGCCGAACCATGCACCGGCTCGTAAAGCGCCTTGCGGCGGCCGGTGCTGGCGTCGGGAGCGCCCAGCGAGGCGGAGGGCAGCATGCCGAGCGAGCCGGTCAGCATCGCAGCGACGTCGGAGAGGATATCGCCGAAGAGATTGTCGGTGACGATCACATCATACTGCTTCGGCCGGCGCACGAGCTGCATGGCGCAGTTGTCGGCGAGCACATGCTCGAGCGCGACATCGGCATATTCTTCCTTGCCGATGCGCGTGACGATCTGGTTCCAGAGCACGCCAGACTTCATGACGTTGCGCTTCTCGGCCGAGGCGACGCGCTTGTTGCGGGCGCGGGCAAGATCGAAGGCGACGCGGGCGATGCGCTCGATTTCCGGCGAGGTGTAGAGCTGGGTATCGACGGCACGCTTCTGGCCGTTCTCCAGCGTCACGATCTCCTTCGGCTCGCCGAAATAGACGCCGCCGGTGAGCTCGCGCACGATCAGGATGTCGAGGCCCTCGACCAGCTCGCGCTTCAACGAGGAGGCCTCGGCGAGCGCGGGATAGCAGATGGCAGGGCGGAGATTCGCGAACAGCGCCAGGTCCTTGCGCAGACGCAGCAGGGCCGCCTCTGGCCGCACGTCGTAAGGCACGCCATCCCATTTCGGGCCGCCCACGGCGCCGAAGATCACCGCGTCGGCGGCGAGCGCCTTGGCCATCGTCTCCTCGGAGACGGCCTTGCCATGCGCGTCATAGGCAGAGCCGCCGACGAGGTCGTGCTCATATTCGAAGGAGGCGACGCCGCGCGCGCCGAACCAGTCGATGACCCGCTTCACCTCGGCCATGATCTCGGTGCCGATCCCGTCGCCGGGCAGAAGCAGGAGGTTGAAGCTGGTCATGGCGCGGCTCTCCGGAAGGTTCTGGCCAAGGCTGGGCAGACGAGGCTGGGACCGGCGAGCGATAGCGAGGCGCCGCGGCCGATGCAAGCACTGCCTCGGTGTTAAGGCTTCAGCGCGGTTACTTCGATCTCGACCTTCATTTCCGGGCGGATGAGGCCGGCGACGACCATGGTGGCGGCGGGTCGGATGGTGCCGAAGACGCGGCCTGTCTCGGCGAAAACGGCGTCGGCATGGGCGGGGTCGCTGACAAAATAGTGCACGCGCACGACATCAGCGAGGCAAAAGTCTGCATCTTTCAACACGCGCTCGATGGTGGCGAGCGCGTTGCGGGCCTGCTCCCCGACATCCTCGGGCATGGTCATCGTCGCATAGTCGTAGCCGGTGGTTCCGGCGACGAAGCACCACGGCCCCTGGACGACGGCTCGGGAATAGCCGGCCGCCCGCTCGAAGGGCGACCCGGTCGAAATCAGTCTTCGCTGCATCGCATTTTCCTTCCCGGATGATCTGCCAGATTGTCGCAGGGCTTTTGACCGGACCGCACAATGGCGCTAGAACGACTCCAGCAAGCAGTGGTGAAGCTTACGTAAACGTAAGCGAGAGGAGGATCCAGCCCATGTCGAACGCCGAGGCCAAGGCGAACCGGCCGCTCTCCCCGCACCTGCAGATCTATCGCTGGCCGATCACCATGACGATGTCGATCCTGCATCGGGCGACGGGCATCGCGCTCTATGGCGGCACGCTGCTCCTCGCCTGGTGGTTGATCGCCGCTGCCGCCGGTCCCGGCCCGTTCGAATTCGCCAATGCCGTGTTCGGCTCCTGGATCGGCCGCATCGTGCTGTTCGGTTACACCTGGGTGCTGCTGCATCACCTGCTCGGCGGCCTGCGCCATTTCGTCTGGGATGTGGGCGCCGGCTTCACCAAGAGCGCCCGCGACAATCTCGCCTGGGCCAACATCATCGGCTCGGCCGCGCTGACGATCCTCGTCTGGATCGTCGCCCTGGCGCTCTCCTGAGGTCACCCCGCATGTCGTCCTCCTCGTCCACGCCAACGCCTTCCATGCGCACCCCGCTGTCGCGGGTCCGCGGCCTCGGCTCCGCCCGCGAGGGCACCGGTCATTTCTGGTACCAGCGCATCACCGGCGCCGCCCTAGCGGTGCTCACCCTCGTCTTCGTCATCCTCGTCATCGCGCTCGCCGGCCGCCCGCATGGCGAGGTGGTGGCGGTGCTCGCCAATCCCTTCGTGGCGCTCCTGATGGTGCTCATGGTCGGCGCCGGCGCCTGGCACATGAAGATCGGCATGCAGGTGATCATCGAGGACTATTTCCACGGCACCGCCAAGGTCGCGCTGCTCGTGGCCAACGCCTTCTTCTCGGTCGCGGTCGGCGTCGCCACCGCGCTCGCCCTCATCAAGATCACCTTCGGAGGCTGACGATGGCCGAGGCCAATGGCAGCGCGCCGGCACTGAACGGCCGCGCCTATACCTTCATCGACCACACATTCGACGTCGTCGTCGTCGGCGCCGGCGGCGCGGGCCTTCGCGCCGCGCTCGGCGCCAGCGAGGGCGGGCTCAAGACCGCCTGCATCTCGAAGGTGTTCCCGACCCGCAGCCACACCGTGGCGGCGCAGGGCGGCATCTCGGCCGCGCTCGGCAATATGGGCGAGGACGACTGGCGCTTCCACATGTACGACACCGTCAAGGGGTCGGACTGGCTGGGCGACCAGGACGCGATCGAATATCTCGTGCGCAACGCACCGGCGGCCGTCTACGAGCTCGAGCATTTCGGCGTGCCCTTCTCGCGCACCGAGGCCGGCAAGATCTACCAGCGCCCGTTCGGCGGCATGACCACCAATTTCGGCAAGGGCATCGCGCAGCGCACCTGCGCCGCCGCCGACCGCACCGGCCACGCGATCCTGCACACGCTCTACGGCCAGTCGCTGCGCCATGCCTGCGAGTTCTTCATCGAATATTTCGCCATCGACCTGATCATGGACGAGGGCGTCTGCCGAGGCGTCGTCGCGCTGTCGATGGAAGACGGCACGCTGCACCGCTTCCGCGCCGCGAAGACCATCCTGGCGACCGGCGGCTATGGCCGCGCCTATTTCTCGGCGACCTCGGCCCATACCTGCACCGGCGACGGCGGCGGCATGGTGCTGCGCGCCGGGCTCCCCCTGCAGGACATGGAATTCGTGCAGTTCCACCCGACCGGCATCTATGGCGCCGGCTGCCTGATCACCGAGGGCGCGCGCGGCGAGGGCGGCTATCTCACCAATTCCGAAGGCGAGCGCTTCATGGAGCGCTATGCGCCCTCGGCGAAGGACCTCGCCTCGCGCGACGTCGTCTCGCGCGCCATGACGATGGAGATCCGCGAGGGCCGCGGCGTCGGCAAGGGCAAGGACCACATCCACCTGCATCTCGACCATCTCGACCCCGCGCTGCTGCATGAGCGGCTGCCGGGCATTTCCGAGAGCGCCAAGATCTTCGCCGGCGTCGACGTCACCAAGGAGCCGATCCCGGTGCTGCCGACCGTCCATTACAATATGGGCGGCATTCCGACGAACTATCACGGCGAGGTGCTGACCAAGGTCGGCGGCGATCCGGACACGGTCGTCCCCGGCCTGATGGCCGTCGGCGAGGCGGCCTGCGTCTCGGTGCACGGCGCCAACCGCCTCGGCTCCAACTCGCTCACCGACCTCGTCGTCTTCGGCCGCGCGGCGGCGCTGCGCGCCATCGAGACCGTCAAGCCGGGCGAGAAGCAGCGCGAGCTGGCGAAGAGCGACGGCGAGGCCGCCATCGCCCGGCTCGACCATCTGCGCCATGCGAGCGGCGCCACCCCGACGGCGGCGCTGCGCCTCAGGATGCAGAAGGTCATGCAGTCGAACTGCGCCGTCTTCCGCACCGGCGAGGTGCTCGACGAGGGCCATGAGCTGATCCACCATGTCTGGCGCGACGCCTCCGACATCCGCGTCACCGACCGCTCGCTGATCTGGAATTCCGACCTCATCGAGACGCTGGAATTCGAGAATCTCATCGTCCAGGCGGTGGCGACGATGGATTCGGCGCAGAACCGGACGGAGTCGCGCGGCGCCCATGCCCGCGAGGACTATCCGAACCGCGACGACGTGAACTGGATGAAGCACTCGCTCGCCTTCGTCGACACGGCGACCAAGTCCGTTCGCCTCGAAGACCGGCCGGTGCACACCTACACGATGTCGAACGACATCGCCTATATCGAGCCCAAGGCCCGCGTCTATTGAGGTCAAGTGATGGCCCTTGAAGCGATATCAGATCGGGCTGAGATACAGAGCCTCCTAGCTGCCTTGTCGGGGCGGTTGGCGCGACAGGGTTTTTCGCTGAGTACCTCGGCAAACAACGATTGGCTGCGTCCGCCCGGTCAATTACTTTCGGAATACGACTTCAATCTTAGCCTTGGCATCAGGGGCAACTGGCTGGGGCTATCTCTGCTTGACGAGCAATCGGAGCCGGTACGGGCGCTCGAGATGGTCGTCTTTAGTCCAAACACAGGCGCGGGTGAAACCGCGGGCATCCTCGCGCGCGATCCCGACGGTCGTGTTTGGCTTCTACACAACGGGCGTGTGCACCACGAGCGGGACAGTTCACCTTGGTCGACAGAAACCGCACTAGTTAAGCAAAAAGAATACTATGTGGTTTCGTCTTTGGATGACGATCACTTTTTTTCAAACATTGTAGACTACCATTTATCGCGATTCGACCTATCTGCTAGACACCAAGCCACGTCGACCGATCACTGGGGCACCGATCCCGGCCCAAGCGTCAAACATAAACGCTACGGAGCACATGTAACTCCTAGACACTCCCCAATAGTGAAGGCTCTTCACGCCATCATTCCGGGCGAGTTCAAGCCTAAAAGAGTCAGATATATTTGGCCAGACATTCTTGTAGACGACGGACGTGGAGCTGTTTTGTTCGAGATTAAGTCGGACGCTCTACTATCAAGCTTAATGACCGCTATCGGCCAAATGGATATCTATGCAAGGTGTTGTAGTCCGCGAGCGAAAATACTGGTGTGCCCCCCACTGTCAGAAGGCAGGATCTACGATGCGCTAACCAGTTCATTTTCAGAGCGCGGGATAGCGGTCGTTAATTTCATCGAGCACGAGCGGGGGTTCGATTTTCCCAATCTGCTGCAAGCGCTCCGGTAGAGCGGCCAATGACTAAGCCCTCGACCGCCCCCTTTCCCGAGGCCGGCTATTCGAAGCGGCCGCTGTCCGAGAAGCTCGGCTTCCGGGCGGGGATGACGGTCGCTTTCATCGGACTGCCGGCGGCGCTGGAGCCGCTGGCGGCGAGCGCCGAGTTCGCCGCCGTCGCGCGGGTCGACGCCTGGTCCGCGCAGCTTGATGGCGGACGGTTCGACGCGGTGCATGCCTTCACGTCGAGGCGCGATGAGGTCGAAACGCATCTAGCCGCGCTCGAGGCGGCCATCCGCCCCGACGGCATGATCTGGGTTTCCTGGCCCAAGAAGGCGTCGAAGGTCCCGACGGACGTCACCGAGGACGTCATCCGCAATGCTGCCCTCGCGCTCGACCTCGTCGACGTCAAAGTCGCCGCAATCGACCCGGTGTGGTCCGGCCTCAAGCTGATGATCCGCAAGGATCGGCGCGGAGCGCATTGACCATGCTCGCCCGGCGCCACAACCTCCGCCTCTCCCTGCAACCACACCTCGACTCCCGCCGCCCCCACACGTACAGTCAAAGAAAACAAGACGTGGCGGGTTCGAGGCGCTACGGAATGTCCCGCTGCGCCGTCGGGAGGACAATGCGCATGCAGGGACTTTCGAGGCTATCGAGAACCGTCTGTCCAGAAATGGCGGCCGGAGGATTTTCAAGGCGCGACAACACGCTCGCGTTCTACCTTCGCGTGACGTCTTTGATCGAGCCGACATCTGTCGTTCTCGATCTCGGCGCCGGTCGCGGCGCCCAGTTCGACAAGGACGATTTCCGGGCGCGCTTCATCCGCTTCCGAGGGCGGGTCGGCCGCCTCGTCGGAGTCGATGTCGATCCGGTCGTCCTCACCAATCCGGCGCTCGACGAAGCGCATATCATCGCGCCCGACAAGCCGCTCCCCTTCCCCGATGGCGCCTTTGACATCATCTATAGCGACTGGGTGCTGGAGCATATCGAGAAGCCGGCCTTCTTTGCCGCCGAAGTCGAACGCGTGCTGAAGCCCGGCGGGTGGTTCTGCGCGAGGACGCCCAACCGCTGGGGCTATATCGCCCTCTCCGCGCGGCTGGTGCCAGAAGGGATGCAGTCGCGCATCCTGAAATTCACGCAGCCGACGCGGAAGGACGAGGACGTCTTCCCAAAATTCTACCGCTTGAACACGATGGAGGCGGTCCGCCGGCACTTTCCGGAGAGCCGCTTCGACAATGCGAGCTACACGCTCGAATGCGACCCGTCCTATCATGGCGGCCGCCTCTGGCTTTATCGGCTCATCGATCTCTATCAGTCGCTCCCCTCGCGGGTCTTCGACACCGTCCTGTTCGTCTTTTTGAAGAAGAAAGGAGACGCCTGAGATGCCTCGGGCGTTTGCATAGCCTGCCATGGTCCAGCTCACGCTTCCCAAGAACTCGACGATCAACGAAGGCAAGGCCTGGCCGCGGCCGGCCGGCGCCAACAATGTGCGCGAGTTCCGCATCTATCGCTGGAACCCCGACGACGGCGCCAATCCGCATGTCGACAGCTATTTCGTCGATCTCGACGAATGCGGGCCGATGGTTCTCGACGCCCTCATCAAGATCAAGAACGAGATCGATCCGACGCTGACCTTCCGCCGCTCCTGCCGCGAGGGCATCTGCGGCTCCTGCGCGATGAATATCGACGGCTCCAACACGCTCGCCTGCACCAAGGGCATCGAGGACGTGAAGGGAGCGGTGAAGATCTATCCGCTGCCGCATATGGCGGTGGTGAAGGACCTCGTGCCGGACCTCACCAATTTCTACGCCCAGCATCGCTCGATCGAGCCCTGGCTCAAGACGGCGACGCCGGAGCCGGAAAAGGAATGGCTGCAGAGCCATGAGGACCGCGAGAAGCTCGACGGGCTCTACGAATGCATCCTCTGCGCCTGCTGCTCGACCTCCTGCCCGAGCTACTGGTGGAACGGCGACCGCTATCTCGGCCCGGCGGTCCTGCTGCAGGCCTATCGCTGGCTGATCGACAGCCGCGACGAGGCGACCGGCGAGCGGCTCGATAATCTCGAGGACCCGTTCCGCCTCTATCGCTGCCATACGATCATGAACTGCGCGCAGACCTGCCCGAAGGGTCTCAATCCCGCCAAGGCGATCGCCGAGATCAAGAAGATGATGGTCGAGCGCCGGGTCTGATCCCGGGAACCTTGCCTCACTCCTCGCGTTCGGCCCCGAGACCCCGCATCTCTGCGCGGGGTCGGGCTGGATAGCGAGGAGGACAGCATGTCGAACCCGACAGGGATCGCCGCCGAAGACTCTCGAGGGGCCGTGGAACACGAGCAGTCTCCGACGACCCTTCCCAACACCCATCTCGGCGCATCGCATGCCGCCGAGGCCGGACCGCGCTGGACGGTCGAGGCGGTCGACCGCCTCCGCGAACTGGCGAGGGAAGGCGTCGCGGCCGAGGTGATCGCGCAGGCGATGCACCGGCCGCTCTCCGAGATCGCCGCCAAGGCGGCTGAACTCGGCCTGGCGCTGCGGCCGGAAGAGCGATCGTCCTGAGCCTCGGGAGCGGGCGCCGCATGATGTGGGTCATGCCGCCGCGCCCTGCCGGTGGCATGATCGGCGCCGAAGGCGCGCCGCCCGGCCGCGCCGCAGCCTCGGGAGAATGCCCATGTCCACGCTCGACCATATCGGCATCCAGGTCGCCGATTTCGACGCCTCGGTTGCCTTCTACGAGCGGGCGCTTGCGCCGCTCGGCATCGCGCTCGTCATGCGCATTCCCGAGGCGGCCGGCGTCAAGGGCGCGGGATTCGGGGCCGGCAAACCGGACTTCTGGATTTCCGAGGGCGGCCGCACCACCCCGCATCTCCATGTCGCCTTCGCCGCCCGTCGCCGTGCCGAGGTCGATGCGTTCTATGCCGCGGCGATCGCCGCGGGCGGCATCGATAATGGAGCGCCGGGCATCCGCGCCCATTACCACCCGAACTACTACGGCGCCTTGGTCCTCGATCCTGACGGGCACAATATCGAGGCCTGCTGTCACGCTCCCGAATGAGGAACGCACCGGTTTTTCGGGCTCTGTGTCTTTCGCGTGCCTTGTCGCTGCCTTGAAGATGCCGTATGCGCGAACCGAAGGGTGGATGTGCGGCGCAGCGAAAGACTGCCGTGCCGCTTGGCGCCGCCCGCCAGGCCGGATGGAATGGTCCCTTTCCCCATGTGCGACCGGGTGCCCCGCCCGATGAAGGAGAATGCGATGCGAGTTGGCCGTCTAGCGCCGATCCTGCTCACTGCGGCGCTGGCCGGCTGCGGCTCGTTCGGCGCCGTCGGGCTCGGACCGGTCGATCAGCAGCGCGTGGTCGACAACGACACGCTGCCGCCGGTCGCCGCCGCTCCGATCGAGAAATCGGCCCTGCCGCCGCCAGCGGCGGATCCCAATGCGCCCGGCCTGCCGGCGGTGCCGCCCGCTTCCGCGACGCTGCCGCCCGCCGACGCCGCCACGCTGCCGCCGGCCACCCCGGCGACGCCCGCCCCTGTGACCGCGCCCAACACCTCGACCGCCCGCGCCGAGCTCGGCCGAACCGATCTCCTCGGCGGCTGGTCGCTGAAATCGGGCGGCGAGAGCTGCCAGCTCTTCATGACGCTCACCTCCTGGACCGGCGGTTATCGCGCCTCGACCCGCGGCTGCACCTCGCCGACGCTGAAGGGCATCTCGGCCTGGAGCCTCGCGGGTTCGCAGGTGGTCCTCGCCGGTTCCGGCGGCGCGCCGGTCGCCCGTCTCAGCCCGGCCGGCACCAACCGCTTCGAAGGCTCGGCCGATTCGGGCCAGCCGGTTTCCTTCTCGCGCTGATCGCGCCGCCAGCATCCGGAGGACCGCCGCGTGAGCGAGGGGCTGCCGGTTCGCGGCGCGGTCGCCGACGCCTATGAACGGCTTGTCGCGGACGGCGCCATCGAGGCCGACCCGGCGCAGCGCGCGCTGGTCGCAAGGCTCGACGCGCTGAACCGCGACCTCGCCGGCCGGCGGCTCGCCTCGAAATCGAGCGCGCTCGGCTGGCTGTTCGGCAAGCGGCAGAAGGAACGCGAGGCCGTGCGCGGCCTCTATGTCCATGGCGCCGTCGGCCGCGGCAAGACCATGCTGATGGACCTCTTCTTCGCGGCGGCGGTGCCGGAGAAGAAACGCCGCGCCCATTTCAACGACTTCATGGCCGATGTGCATGCGCGCGTGTTCCGCGCCCGCGAGGCGATCAAGGCCGGCACCATCAAGGGCGACGACCCGATCGCGCCGGTCGCCGACGCCATCGCCGCCGAGACGGAGCTGATCTGCTTCGACGAGTTCACCGTCACCGACATCGCCGATGCGATGATCCTCGGGCGGCTGTTCACCCGCCTCTTCGCCGCCGATGTCGTGATGGTCGCGACCTCCAACGTCGCGCCCGACGATCTCTATCGCGGCGGGCTCAACCGCGACCATTTCATGCCCTTCGTCCAGTTGCTGAAGCAGCGCTGCGCGGTGGTGGAGCTCGGCGCGCGCACCGACTATCGCCGCGAGAAGCTCGATGCGCTGCCGCTCTACCTGACGCCGCTGGGGACGAAGGCCGACGCGGCGCTCGACGCCGCCTTCGCCAAACTCACCGCCGGCGGCGATCCCGGTCCGACGACCTTGTCGGTGCTCGGCCGCGACGTCGCCGTCCCGGCCGCCGCCAAGGGAGCCGCGCGCTTCGACTTCGCCGATCTTTGCGGCCGGCCGCTCGGGCCGAGCGACTATCTCGCCGTCGCCCATGCCTTCCACACCGTCGTCATCGATCACATCCCGGTGATGGACGAGACGCGGCGCAACGAGGCCAAGCGCTTCATCACATTGATCGATGCGCTCTATGACGGGCATGTCCGCATCATCGTCTCGGCCGCCGCCGAACCGGACGATCTCTATCGCGCCGAGACCGGAACCGAGGCTTTCGAGTTCGCGCGCACCGCCTCGCGCCTCACCGAGATGCGCTCGCGCGACTATCAGCAGGGCGGGCACAAGGGCTTCATCGCAGAGACCTGACGTTAAGGTAAGTTGACCGCGAGATGGCGGAATTCCTTGCCTCGCGGGATTTGTTCGACTTGCGCCGTTCCTATAATCGCGCTATGGCGACCCCGTTCCGGCAGCCATCCGACTGTGGACCTTACGTTTAGGTAAACCTCTCGCGGGAGACCTTTCACATGGCTCGAGCCAAGATTGCCCTGATCGGTTCCGGTCAGATCGGCGGCACGCTCGCCCTTCTCGCCGGCCTCAAGGAGCTCGGCGACATCGTCCTGTTCGACATCGCCGACGGCGTTCCTCAGGGCAAGGCGCTGGACATCGCCGAGGCCGCTCCGGTCCTCGGCTTCGATTCGGCGCTCTCGGGCGCGTCGTCCTACGAGGCGATCGCCGGCGCCGACGTCGTGATCGTCACGGCCGGCGTGCCGCGCAAGCCCGGCATGAGCCGCGACGACCTGCTCGGCATCAATCTCGGCGTCATGGAGCAGGTGGGCGCGGTCATCCGCACCTCCGCGCCCGACGCCTTCGTCATCTGCATCACCAACCCGCTCGACGCGATGGTCTGGGCGCTGCAGAAGTTCTCCGGCCTCTCGCCGAAGAAGGTGGTCGGCATGGCCGGCGTGCTCGACAGCGCGCGCTTCCGCCACTTCATCGCCGACGAATTCAAGGTCTCGGTCGAGGACGTCACCGCCTTCGTGCTCGGCGGCCATGGCGACACCATGGTGCCGCTGACCCGCTATTCGACGGTCGCCGGCATCCCGCTGACCGACCTCGTCAAGATGGGCTGGCTCACCGAGGCGCGCCTCGAGGAGATCGTCCAGCGCACCCGCGACGGCGGCGCCGAGATCGTCAACCTCCTCAAGACCGGTTCGGCCTTCTACGCCCCGGCCGCCTCGGCGATCGCGATGGCCGAGAGCTATCTCAAGGACAAGAAGCGCGTCCTGCCGGCCGCGGCCCAGCTCGACGGGCAGTATGGCGTCTCCGGCCGCTATATCGGCGTGCCGATCGTCATCGGCGCCGAGGGCGTGGAGCGGATCATCGAGATCACGCTCGACGACGCGGAGCAGGCGATGCTCGACAAGTCGATCAACGCGGTCGAGGGCCTCGTCGAGGCCTGCGTCAAGATCGTCCCGGCGCTCGGCGCCTGATCCCGGCAGAGCCAGCGGAGCGCAACCGATGAATATCCATGAATACCAGGCCAAGGCGGTGCTGAAGGAATTCGGCGCCCCGGTGTCGAACGGCGTCGCGATCTTCTCGGCCGCCGAGGCGGAGGCCGCGGCGCGCACGCTCGGCGGTCCGCTCTGGGTGGTGAAGTCGCAGATCCATGCCGGCGGCCGTGGCAAGGGCAAGTTCAAGGAAGCCGCCGCCGGCGAGAAGGGCGGCGTCCGCCTCGCCAAGTCGATCGACGAGGTCAAGGCCTTCGCGGAGCAGATGCTCGGCAACACGCTGGTGACGGTGCAGACCGGCCCGGCGGGCAAGCAGGTCAACCGCCTCTATGTCGAGGACGGCTCGGACATCGAGAAGGAGTTCTACCTCTCGCTCCTCGTCGACCGCGAGACCTCGCGCATCGCCTTCGTCGTCTCGACGGAAGGCGGCATGGACATCGAGGAGGTCGCCCATTCGACCCCCGAGAAGATCAAGACCTTCTCGGTCGATCCGGCCACCGGCATCATGCCGCATCACGGCCTCACCGTCGCCAAGGCGCTCGGCCTTTCCGGCCCGCTTGCCAAGGAAGCCTTCGACGTCGTCTCGAAGCTCTACGCCGCCTTCGTCGCCAAGGACATGGCGATGCTCGAGGTCAACCCGCTGATCGTCACCAAGGACGGGCACCTGAAGGTGCTCGACGCCAAGGTGTCGTTCGATTCGAACTCGCTCTACCGTCACCCCGACATCGTCGCGCTGCGCGACGAGACCGAGGAGGACCAGAAGGAGATCGAGGCGTCGAAGTTCGACCTCGCCTACATCGCGCTCGACGGCACGATCGGCTGCATGGTCAACGGCGCCGGCCTCGCGATGGCGACGCTCGACATCATCCAGCTCTATGGCGAGAGCCCGGCCAACTTCCTCGATGTCGGCGGCGGCGCCAGCGAGGAGAAGGTGACGGCGGCCTTCAAGATCATCACCTCCGATCCGAAGGTGAAGGGCATCCTCGTCAACATCTTCGGCGGCATCATGAAGTGCGACGTCATCGCGCGCGGCGTGCTCGCCGCGGTGAAGGCGGTCGGCCTCGAAGTGCCGCTGGTGGTGCGCCTCGAGGGCACCAATGTCGAGCTCGGCAAGCAGATCATCCGCGACAGCGGTCTCAACGTCATTCCCGCCGACGATCTCGACGATGCGGCCCAGAAGATCGTCAAGGCCGTGAAGGAAGCTGCCTGATGTCCATCCTGATCGACAAGAACACGAAGCTCATCACCCAGGGCTTCACCGGCAAGAACGGCACCTTCCATTCCGAGCAGGCGCTCGCCTATGGCACGCAGCTCGTCGGCGGCACCTCGCCCGGCAAGGGCGGCCAGACCCATCTCGGCCTGCCGGTGTTCGACACCGTCGCCGAGGCGCGCGCGGCGACCGGCGCTGACGCTTCGGTCATCTATGTGCCGCCGCCCGGCGCCGCCGACGCCATCTGCGAGGCGATCGACGCCGAGATCCCGCTGATCGTCTGCATCACCGAGGGCATCCCGGTGCTCGACATGGTGAAGGTGAAGCGCTCGCTCTCCGGATCCAAGTCGCGCCTCATCGGGCCAAACTGCCCGGGCGTCGTCACGGCAGGGCAATCGAAGATCGGCATCATGCCGGCCAACATCTTCAAGGAGGGCAGCGTCGGCATCGTCTCCCGCTCCGGCACGCTGACCTATGAGGCGGTGTTCCAGACCTCGAACGAGGGCCTCGGCCAGACCACCGCCGTCGGCATCGGCGGCGATCCGGTCAAGGGCACCGAATTCATCGACATTTTGGAAATGTTCCTGGCCGATGATGCGACGCAGTCGATCGTCATGATCGGCGAGATCGGCGGTTCGGCCGAGGAGGACGCGGCGCAGTTCATCAAGGACGAGGCGAAGCGTGGCCGCAAGAAGCCGATGGTCGGCTTCATCGCCGGCCGCACAGCGCCTCCCGGCCGACGCATGGGCCATGCCGGCGCCATCATCTCGGGCGGCAAAGGCGGCGCGGAAGACAAGATCGCGGCCATGGAATCGGCGGGAATTCGTGTTTCGCCCTCCCCGGCCCGCCTTGGAAAGACCTTGGTCGAGGTCTTGAAGGGGTAGTCACAAGGACCGACATCAGCGGGGCAGCTCATGTCGGACAACGAAACGGCGCGGCCATATGCGGCCGCGCGATCAGGGAGAGAGGGGCGGCGGCTCCTCGCTTGAACAATGGCACGCGAACAAGCCAACGCGGCGTTCCAATCCTCGTCGTTCCTCTATGGCGGCAATGCCGCCTATATCGAGGACCTGTACGGGCGGTACGAGAAGGATCCCGCCTCGGTCGATGCCGAGTGGCGGGATTTCTTTTCCGCGCTCAAGGATGACCCGCGCACGGTCGCGGCCGAAGCCCGCGGCGCGACCTGGCAGCGGCCCGACTGGCCGATCCACGCCAATGGCGAGCTGGTCTCGGCCATGGACGGCAACTGGGGCCAGATCGAGAAGATCGTCACCGACAAGCTGAAGGCCAAGGCCGAGGCTGCCGCCAAGACGGCGCCCGCCGCCAACGGTGCCGCGCCCGCCCCTGCCGTCTCCGAGGCGGCGCTGCAGCAGGCGGCGCGCGACAGCGTGCGCGCCATCATGATGATCCGCGCCTATCGCATGCGCGGCCATCTGCATGCCGATCTCGATCCGCTGCATCTCGCGACCGCCGGCGACCACGAGGAACTGCATCCCTCGAGCTACGGCTTCACCGAGGCCGACTACGACCGCAAGATCTTCATCGACCATGTGCTCGGGCTCGAATTCGCCACCATCCCCGAGATGCTGGCGATCCTGAAGCGCACCTATTGCTCGACGCTCGGCGTCGAGTTCATGCACATCTCCGATCCGGCCGAGAAGGCCTGGATCCAGGCGCGCATTGAGGGTCCCGACAAGGCCATCTCCTTCACCAAGGAAGGCAAGAAGGCGATCCTCAACAAGCTGGTGGAGGCCGAGGGCTTCGAGAAGTTCCTCGACGTCAAGTTCACCGGCACCAAGCGCTTCGGTCTCGACGGCGGCGAGGCGCTGATCCCGGCGCTCGAGCAGATCATCAAGCGCGGCGGCAATCTCGGCGTGCGCGAGATCGTGCTCGGCATGGCCCATCGCGGCCGCCTCAACGTTCTGACGCAAGTCCTCGCCAAGCCGCATCGCGCCCTGTTCCACGAGTTCAAGGGCGGCTCCTACGCCCCCGACGACGTCGAGGGCTCGGGCGACGTCAAGTATCACCTCGGCGCCTCGTCGGACCGCGAGTTCGACGGCAACAAGGTGCATCTGTCGCTGACCGCCAATCCCTCGCATCTCGAGATCGTCGATCCGGTGGTGCTCGGCAAGGCGCGCGCCAAGCAGGACCAGCGCAAGGACTATGTGCGCTCGGAAGTGCTGCCGCTGCTGATCCACGGCGACGCGGCCTTCGCCGGCCAGGGCGTCGTGGCCGAGTGCTTCGGCCTTTCCGGTCTCAAGGGTCACCGCACCGGCGGCTCGGTGCATTTCATCGTCAACAACCAGATCGGCTTCACGACCAATCCGCGCTTCTCGCGGTCGTCGCCCTATCCCTCCGACGTCGCCAAGATGATCGAGGCGCCGATCTTCCACGTGAACGGCGATGATCCGGAAGCCGTTGTCTATGCGGCCAAGGTGGCGATCGAGTTCCGCCAGCGCTTCCACAAGCCCGTCGTCGTCGACCTGTTCTGCTATCGCCGCTTCGGCCACAACGAAGGCGACGAGCCCGGCTTCACGCAGCCGCTGATGTACCGGACGATCCGCAGCCATCCGGCGATCGTCGATCTCTATGCCGGCAAGCTGATCGCCGAGGGCCTCGTCACCGCCGAGGAGGTCGAGGAGCTCAAGGCCGCCTGGCGCGCCAAGCTCGAGACCGAGTTCGAGGCCGGCCAGGCCTACAAGCCCAACAAGGCCGACTGGCTCGACGGTGCCTGGTCGGGCCTCAAGGCAGCGCAGGCGGACGATGATCCGCGCCGCGGCAAGACCGGCCTCGAGATCGACGAACTGCGCCGCATCGGCGCGCGGCTCACCGATATCCCGGCCGATTTCCGCATTCACCGCACGGTCCAGCGCTTCATCGACAATCGCAAGAAGGCGATCGAGACGGGCGTCGGCATCGACTGGGCGACGGCCGAGGCGCTCGCCTTCGCCTCGCTCGCGGTCGAGGGTCACCATATCCGCCTCTCGGGCCAGGACGTGGAGCGCGGCACCTTCTCGCAGCGCCACTCGGTCCTCTACGACCAGGAGACGGAGGAGCGGTTCATTCCGCTCAACAACATCCAGGAAGGCCAGGGCAATTACGAGGTCATCAATTCGATGCTCTCGGAAGAGGCCGTGCTCGGATTCGAATATGGCTATTCGCTCTCCGACCCGAACACGCTGACCCTCTGGGAAGCGCAGTTCGGCGACTTCGCGAATGGCGCGCAGGTGGTGTTCGACCAGTTCGTCTCGTCGGGCGAGCGCAAGTGGCTGCGCATGTCGGGCCTCGTCTGCCTGCTGCCGCATGGCTATGAGGGTCAGGGCCCCGAGCATTCCTCGGCGCGGCTCGAGCGCTTCCTGCAGATGTGCGCAGAGGACAACATGCAGGTGGCGAACGTCACCACGCCGTCCAACTATTTCCACATCCTGCGCCGCCAGCTGAAGCGCGACATCCGCAAGCCGCTGATCCTGATGACGCCGAAGTCGCTGCTTCGCCACAAGCGGGCGGTGTCGCATATCGCGCAGTTCGGCCCGATCTCGTCCTTCCATCGCCTCCTGTGGGACGATGCCGAGTTCCTGAAGGACCAGGTGATCAAGCTGGCGCCCGACGACAAGATCCGCCGCGTCGTCGTCTGTACCGGCAAGGTCTATTACGATCTCTACGAGGAGCGCGAGAAGCGCGGCATCGACGACGTCTATCTGATGCGCGTCGAGCAGCTCTATCCGTTCCCGCTGAAGGCGCTCGTCGGCGAGTTCGGCCGCTTCAAGAATGCCGAGGTCGTCTGGTGCCAGGAAGAGCCCAAGAACATGGGCGCCTGGTCCTTCGTCGAGCCCAATCTCGAATGGGTGCTCGGTCAGGCTGGCGGCGCGGCGAAGCGCGCGCGCTATGTCGGCCGCCCCGCCTCGGCGGCGACGGCGACCGGCCTCATGTCGAAGCATCTCGCCCAGCTCGCTTCCTTCCTCGACGAAGCCTTCGCCTGACGGAGGGCGGCCGAGCGCCGCCCTTCCAACACCCCCATCAACCGACGATCCGAACGGCAGAGACCTGGTCATGGCAACCGAAATCCGCGTACCCACCCTCGGCGAATCCGTGACCGAGGCGACGATCGGGCGCTGGTTCAAGAAGGTGGGCGACACCGTCGCTGCCGATGAGCCGCTGGTCGAGCTCGAGACGGACAAGGTCACGATCGAGGTTCCGGCGCCCGCCGCCGGCGTGCTCGAGGCGCAGGAAGCCAAGGACGGCGACACGGTCGGCGTCGGCGCGCTGCTCGGCTCGATCGCCGAAGGCGGCGCCGCGGCTGTCAAGCCCGCCACCAAGCCCGTCGAGCCGGCCAAGGCTGCCGAGCCCGCCAAGGCTGCCGAGCCGGCCAAGACCGTGCCCGCCGCGGCTCCGGCGAAGCCCGTCACCTCCGATGCCAATGGCCCGGCCGTTGCCAAGCTCGCCGCCGAAAGCGGCGTCGATCCGGGATCGGTTTCCGGCTCCGGCAAGGACGGCCGCGTCACCAAGGGCGACCTGATCGCCGCCATCGAGCGCGGCCCGGCCCCCGCCGCCGCGCCGGCGCCCGCCGCCCAGCGTGCGCCCTCGCCGGCCGAGGATGCCTCGCGCGAGGAGCGCGTGCGCATGACCAAGCTGCGCCAGACGATCGCGCGCCGCCTCAAGGACGCGCAGAACACCGCCGCCATGCTGACGACCTTCAACGAGGTCGACATGGGGGCAGTGATGGCGCTGCGCGCGCAGTACAAGGACGTGTTCGAGAAGAAGCACGGCGCCAAGCTCGGCTTCATGAGCTTCTTCGTGAAGGCCGTGATCCAGGCGCTGAAGGACATCCCGGCGGTCAATGCCGAGATCGACGGCACCGATCTCGTCTACAAGAACTACTACCACATCGGCATCGCCGTCGGCACCGACAAGGGCCTCGTCGTGCCGGTGCTCCGCGACGCGGATACGCTCTCGCTCGCCGGCATCGAGAAGAAGATCGCCGATTTCGGCAAGCGCGCCCGCGACGGCCAGCTCAAGATCGACGAGATGCAGGGCGGCACCTTCACGATCACCAATGGCGGCATCTACGGTTCGCTGATGTCGACGCCGATCCTGAACGCGCCGCAGTCGGGCATTCTCGGCATGCACAAGATCCAGGAGCGGCCGATGGTCGTCGGCGGCAAGATCGAGATCCGCCCGATGATGTATCTGGCGCTCTCCTACGATCACCGCATCGTCGACGGCAAGGAAGCCGTGACCTTCCTCGTCCGCGTCAAGGAAAGCCTCGAAGACCCGCAGCGTCTGATTCTGGATCTGTAAGAAGCGGCATCAGTCGTGCCGACGGTTGCCCGCGTCGATGGAGTGAAGATCCAGTTCTACTCCGACGAACATCCGCCGCCGCATTTTCACGCGGAATTCGCGGAGTTCCGTGCGGCAATCGAGATTGATACGCTGCGGGTGATGAAGGGCGCATTGCCGCCGGCTAAATTGCGCGCAGTACTCGATTGGGCGGCGGTTCGGAGGGACGTGCTGCGGTCCACTTTCGAGCGCTGTGCTGCCGGAGAGTTCGTGGGGATCGTGCCGTGACCGATCGACTGCCTCATATCAGTCTCGTAGAGCCCGTGATCTACGGTGTTCTGAAGCTCGTCTTCGACGACGGCTATGAGGGCGTCGTCGATCTGCGGCCTGTGATTGCCAAAGGCCGCGCATTCGAGCATCTCCGCGCTGACCCCAAGAATTTCGACAAGGTCGCCGTCTCGGACTACGGCCACTCGATCTACTGGATCGACGCGAACGGCGCCGAGATCGATTTCGGTGCCGACCGCCTGCGCGAAAAAGCCGAGCGTCAGGCGGAGCTCCACCGCGAGATGGCCAGCTGACGCCAGAAAGAGTTTTCACACCATGTCCTACGACCTCATCGTCATCGGTTCCGGTCCGGGCGGCTATGTCTGCGCGGTCAAGGCGGCGCAGCTCGGCCTCAAGGTCGCGGTCGTCGAGAAGCGCGCCACCTATGGCGGCACCTGCCTCAATATCGGCTGCATCCCCTCCAAGGCGCTGCTGCATGCCTCGGAGCGGTTCGACGAGGTCGGCCATCTCGGCGCGCTCGGCGTGAAGGTCGGCCCGGCGGAGCTCGATCTGCCGGCGATGCTCGCGCACAAGGACGCGACGGTGAAGTCGAATGTCGACGGCGTCGCCTATCTGTTCAAGAAGAACAAGATCGACGGCATCATAGGCACCGGCAAGATCCTGGCCCCCGGCAAGGTCGAGGTGACCAAGGCCGACGGCACCACAGACGTGCTGGAGACGAAGGCGATCGTCATCGCCACCGGCTCCGACTCGGCACCGCTCCCGGGCGTCACGATCGACGAGAAGCGCGTCGTCACCTCGACGGGCGCGCTCGAGCTGCCTTCCGTGCCGAAGAAGCTCATCGTCGTCGGCGCCGGCGTGATCGGCCTCGAACTCGGCTCGGTCTGGCGCCGGCTCGGCGCCGAGGTCACGGTCGTCGAATTCCTCGACCGCATCCTGCCCGGCATGGACGGCGAGGTGGTGAAGCAGTTCCAGCGCATGCTGCAGAAGCAGGGCATCGCCTTCCGCCTCGGCACCAAGGTCACCGCCGTCGATACGAGCGGCGCGACGCTGAAGGTTGCAGTCGAGCCGGTCAAGGAAGGCGAGGCCGCCAGCGAAACGCTCGACGCCGATGTCGTGCTCGTCGCGATCGGCCGCCGCCCCTATACCGAGGGTCTCGGCCTTGGCGAGGTGGGCGTCGCGCTCGACGAGCGCCGCCGCGTCAAGGTCGACGCGCATTACCAGACCAGCGTGCCCGGCATCTATGCGATCGGCGACGTCATCGCCGGCCCGATGCTCGCGCACAAGGCCGAGGACGAGGGCGTCGCGCTCGCCGAGATCCTCGCCGGCCAGGCGGGCCATGTGAACTACGGCGCCATTCCTGCCGTCGTCTACACCAACCCCGAGATCGCCTCCGTGGGCGCGACCGAGGAGGAGCTGAAGGCGGCCGGCATCGACTACAAGATCGGCAAGTTCCCCTTCTCGGCGAATGGCCGCGCGAGGGCGATGCTGCAGACCGAGGGCTTCGTGAAGATCCTCTCGGATGCGAAGACGGACCGCGTGCTCGGCGGCCATATCGTCGGCACGGGCGCCGGCGAGATGATCCACGAGATCGTCGTGCTGATGGAATTCGCCGGATCGGCCGAGGATCTCGGCCGTACGACGCATGCCCATCCGACCATGTCGGAAAGCGTCAAGGAGGCGGCGCTCGCCGCCTGGACCAAGCCGATCCACATGTGAGAACGGCGCCGCTCATTCGAGCGGCACGCCGCGCGTCTCGACGTCGATGAGGCTGGCCGCCATGGCGCCGAGCGCGAGCATGGCGGCGAACATCGCCAGCGCCGCCGTGAAGCTGAAGCCGACGACGAGCGCCACCGCGGTCGGCGCCAGCAAGCCGCCGAGCCGTGCCATGGCCCCCGCCGCACCCATGCCGGATGCGCGCAGCGATGTCGGGTAGAGCTCCGGCGTGAAGGCATAGAGCGCCCCCCAAGTACCGAGCAGCGCGAAGCTCATGAGCAGCATTGCCGCGGCGATCGGGCCGGGATCCGTCAGCACCGCATAGAGGAAGCAGCCGACCGCGGAGAGCAGCATGAAAGCGATCAGCGTCGGCTTGCGGCCGAAGCGCTCGACGCCATAGGCGGCCAACGCATAGCCGGGCAGTTGCGCCAGCGCGAGCAGCACGAGGAAGCCGTAGCCGCGCACGAAGCCGTGCCCCTCGCCGACGAGGCGGCCGGGCAGCCAGGTGAAGACGCCGTAATAGGCGACGGAAACGAGCAGCCACACCGCCAGGATCAGGCCGCTGCGCCGCCCGAGAGGCCCGGCGAACAGCGCCGAGAGGGGCGGATTGGGCGCCGGTGGCGGCACGAGCAGTGGCCCCTCCGGGGGCCTGCCGACATTCTCGTCGGCAATGCGGGCGATCACGGCGCGCGCCTCTTCGACCCGCCCGCTTCGGGCGAGGAAATAGGGCGACTCGGGCACGAGCAGCCGGAGCCCGATGCCGATCGCGGCGGGAATGGCCGTCATGATGAAGACGAAGCGCCAGGGCTCGGCAAAGCCGGCGGCCGAGGCGTACCAGGCGGCGAGCGCGACGGCGAGCGTGCCGACCGCCCAGAAGCCTTCGAGCGCCACCAGCCAGCGGCCGCGGCGGCTCGGCGGCAGGAACTCGGCCATCAGCGCATAATCGACGGGGAGCGTGCCGCCGACCGCAATGCCGGTCAGAAGACGCAGCACGATCAGGATCGGGAAGCTCGGCGCGAAGGCCGAGGCGAGGCCGAATACGGCGTCGGCGAGCACGGTGAAGACCAGGAGGTTGCGGCGGCCGATGCGGTCGGCGAGCCGGCCGAGCAGCGCCGCCCCGAGCAGCATGCCGACGAAGAAAGCCGTGCCGACCTGCAGCGCCGCCGGCACGGAAAGGCCGAAGCTCGCGGCGATCGACGGCGCAGTGAAGCCGATGGCGATCACCTGCATGGCGTCGGCCGCCCAGACGAGGCCGAAAATGCCGATGAGCTTCAGGTGGAACGGCCCCGTTCCGGCCGCTTCCAGCGCGGCCTCGATCCCCATGCCGCGCGTGCGCGCACCAGCCGCCATGCCTGTAGCCGCCATGCCTCTAGGCGCCATGCCCCTGCCCTCTTCGCCTGAATGAACGGCAGTCTCGCCGCTTCGCCCCGTCGAGGCAACCGCAGAAGGAACGCGCGGGCGGCGCATACGTTCGGTCCCGAACGGAGCGCGGCGGCCGCAAAGGCTTGATCTTCCGCCCGGATGCCACTAACCAGACCGCCCCTCCCGTCAATCCGCCCCAACCGGAGCAGCGTCATGACCGCCTGCGGCCTCGATTTCGGCACGTCCAACTCGACGCTCGGGCTCGCCGCCGCCGAGCCGGCGCTCGTCGCGCTCGAAGGCGAATCCGTGACGCTGCCGAGCGCCATCTTCTATTCCAAGGAGGCCGCGCCGCGCGTCGGCCGGGCGGCGATCCGCGCTTATGTCGACGGCGAGGACGGGCGGCTCATGCGCAGCCTCAAATCAGTGCTCGGCAATCCGCTGATCGACGAGACGACGCAGGTCGGCCGCAGCCGTGTCGGCTTCCGCTCGGTCATCGCCCATTTTGTCGCGGTCATGAAGCGCCGCGCCGAGGCGCTCGCCGATGAGCAGCTGGACGCCGTCGTGCATGGGCGGCCGGTGCATTTCGTCGATGACGATGCGGCCGGCGACCGCAAGGCGGAGGAGGTGCTCGGCGCGATCGCCCGCGAGGTCGGCTTCAGCGAGGTCTCGTTCCAGTATGAACCGATCGCGGCGGCGCTCGACTATGAGCGGCAGGTGAATGGCGAGGAGATCGCGTTGATCGCCGATATCGGCGGCGGCACCTCGGACTTCTCGATCGTGCGCATCGGCCCCGAGCGGCGCGGCAAGACGGAGCGCGGCGACGACATCCTCGCCAATGACGGCGTCAGGATCGGCGGCACCGATTTCGACCGCCAGCTCAGCCTCGGCACGGTCATGCCGCTGCTCGGCTATCGCAGCGCCATGAAGCGCGAGGGGCTTCCGGTCCCCTCCGGCTATTTCCATGATCTCGCGACCTGGTCGACCATCAACCGGCTCTATGAACGCGGCGTCACCAAGTCGCTGCAGGAAGTGCGGCGCGAGGCGCGGCATCCCGAACTCATCGAGCGGCTGCAGCATGTCATTGCGGAGCGTGGCGGCCACCGGCTCGCCATCGAGGTCGAGGCGGCGAAGATCGTCCTCTCCGATGTCGAGAGCGCCGATATCCCGCTCGACTGGATCGAGACCTCGCTGGCGGCGCGGATGACCCGCGACACGCTGGTCGCCGAGACGGAGAATCTCGCCGACGGCATCGCCCGCCGCGTCGGCCTCTGCCTCGCCATGGCCGGCCTCAAGGCGGAGGCCGTCGACGCCGTCTTCCTCACCGGCGGCTCGACGCGGCTCGCCCATGTCCGCAAGGCGATCCTCGCCGCGCTGCCCGAGGCCCGTCCCGTCGACGGCGACACGTTCGGTTCGGTCGGCATGGGGCTGACGATCGAGGCGGCACGCCGCTACGGCACGGCCTGAGCTTCCCCGCCGAGCGGCTCCAGCACCACGAGCTTGAGCTCGGGATGCAGCGCCGGCTGCAGCGTCGTCTGGCGGAAGGCGAGATACCCGCGTCGGGGATGATCGAAGAGGCGCAGCCCGCCTTCGCGGTCGACCACCGCCTGCTCGTCCCAGGCCTCGGCGAAGAGCGGGCTTTCGGCGGCGAGTTCGGCGACGAGCGCCCTCATCTCCGGCGCCGCGAGATGGCGGCGGTAATCGGCGCGGAACTCGGCCGCGACCCGACGCGCGCGCGTTTCGAAATCGCGGATCAGCTGCCGCGCGGCCGGATCGAGGAAGATGAAGCGCAAGAGATTGCGCTCCTCGCCGTCCAGCCAGCCGGCGAAGAGATCCGTCGCAGCGGCATTGAAGGCGCGGGCCGTCCAGGTCCGGTCGATGAGATAGGCGGGAAAGGCGATCGCGGCGACGATCGCCGCCAGGCCTTCGGCGAGATCGCCGCCATCGGCCGGCTGTTCCTCTGGATCGGCTCGGCCGCCGAGCCCGAAGAGATAGGCGCGCTCGGCCACCGTCAGCCGCATCGCCCGCGCCAGCCGCGCCAACGCCTGTGCCGAGATCGAGACGTCGCGTCCTTGCTCGATCCAGGCGAGCCAGGTGGCGCTGACGCCGGCGAGTTCGCCCAGTTCCTCACGCTTGAGGCCCGGCGTCCGGCGGCGGCGCCCGGGATCGAGCCCGAAGGACGACGGCTGCAGCCGCGCGCGATGCGCCCGCACGAAATCTCCCAGCGCCTGCCGCCGCGTCGCGTCCGATGGCTCCATGGTGGCGCTTATAACAGGATAAATGCGCTTCTGGTAACAGGTTAAGCCCGGGTCTACCGATAGCGGACGGCGCGAAACGAACCGCGCTTCACCACGGGACCGACCATCATGACCGAGAGAACTTCGGAAGCCGCGCCGGCGGCACAATCCTCCAGCCAGGCTGAACTGGCCGCGCGGCAATTCGGCAGCCAGGCCGACGCCTATGTCGCGAGCCGTGTCCACGCCGAAGGCGGCGACATCGCCGAGCTCGCGGCGCTGGTCGCGCCCGGCGCGCGCGTCCTCGACCTCGGCTGCGGCGGCGGTCATGTCTCCTATGCCGCAGCGGCGAAGGCAGGCTCGGTGACCGCCTATGACCTCTCGGCCGACATGCTGGCCGCCGTCCGCCGCGAGGCGGCGGCGCGCGGGCTCGCCAATACCGAGACGGCGCAGGGACCGGCCGAGCGGCTGCCCTTCGCCGATGCGAGCTTCGATGTCGTGCTCTGCCGCTTCACGGCGCATCACTGGCAGGATGTCCGCGCCGGATTGCGCGAGGCGCGGCGTGTGCTGAAGCCGCATGGCGTCGCCGGCTTCGCCGATGTCGTGGCGCCGGAGCAGCCGGTGCTTGACACCTTCCTGCAGAGTTTCGAGATGCTGCGCGATCCCTCGCATGTCCGCGACTATTCCGGCGCGGAATGGGTGGCCTTCGCCGCCGAGGCGGGCTTCGTGACGACGGCGCTGACGCGTCGGCGTCTGCCGCTCGACTATGCCAGCTGGATCGCCCGCATGCGCACGCCGAAGGTGTTCGCCGAGGCGATCCGTGCCTTGCAGGCGGCGGTCTCCGACGATGTGCGGGCCTATTTCGAGGTGGCCGAGGATGGCAGCTTCGTCATCGACACCGCCGTCTTCACGCTGGGGCCGCTCTGACGAGAACTATCGCCGCGCGCGGGGATGCGTCTGCTCGAAAACGGCGAGCAGGCGCTCGGTGTCGACGCCGGTATAGATCTGCGTCGTGGAGAGGCTAGCATGGCCGAGCAGCTCCTGGATGGCGCGGAGATCACCACCGCCGGCGAGGAGATGCGTCGCGAAGGAATGGCGCAGCGCATGCGGCGTCGCGCTGTCGGGGAGGCCGAGCGCGCCGCGCATGCGGGCCATCGCGAGCTGGATGATGCGCGGGGACAGCGGGCCGCCGCGCACGCCGAGAAAGAGCGGGCCGTCCGCCTTGGGCGCGAAGGGCGAGAGGCGCAGATAGGTGGCGATTGCCTCGGCGACGACGGGAAGGACGGGAACGAGCCGCGTCTTTCCGCCCTTGCCGGTCACGCGCAGCACGCCCTCGCCCGAGAGCGGCGCATCGGCCCTTCGGATGCCGAGCGCCTCCGAGATGCGCAGTCCCGAGCCATAACAGAGCGACAGCACGGCCGCGTTGCGCGCCGCGACCCAGGGTTCCTCGTCGAGCTGTTCGTCGGCCTCGGTGACGCGCACCGCCTGGTCTGCGGTGAGCGGCTTCGGCAGCGTCTTCGGCTGGCGCGGCGTGCGCATCGCGCGGAAGGCGGCGCCATTGGCGAGCCCGTCGCGCTCCAGGAAGCCAATGAAGGAGCGGATGCCGGCAAGCCCGCGCGCGAGCGTCCGCGGGCCGGCGCCCTCACGCCTGCGGCTCGCCATGAAGCCGCGGATATCCGCCATGCGCAGTTCCGCAAGATCGGCGAGTGCCGGCGGATTGCCGATATGGAGCGTCACGAAGGAGAGGAACTGCTGCAGGTCGCGGCCATAGGCCTCGAGCGTCTTCGCCGAAAGCCGCCGCTCGCCGCGCAGATGCTCCTCCCACGCATCGATCCGCTCGAGCGTGTCAGGGGCAGCGAAGACGAGAGGCGGGGCATCGGGCATGGCGCGATCATGTGTACCGCGATCGTTAACCGCGGCTTAAGCTAAAGCAGCGTGCCGAAGGCGTTGCCGGCGGCGAGTGCCATGGCTGGCCAGAGGCTGTGGCTGCGGTCGCGCAGGATGGCGGCGATCAGCGCCAGGAAGAGGATGATCACCAGCATGCCGGGCTCCACGCCGAAGCCGCCGCCGACAAAGAAGCTCGGCACGCGGAAGAGCGTCACCGCGATGCCGGTGACCCCGATGGCGAGGCGGGAGCCGGCGAGCTCCGTCAGGCGCGTCTGCAGGATGCCGTGGAAAAGCAGCGCGTTGACGACGACGCCGGAGACGATCCAGACATGGATCTCGGGGGGCAGCTGATAGAGAAGCCCGCTCGGCGGACGGCCGACCTGAATGCGGATCGCGTGCCAGGCGAAGACGCCGACAAAGGCGGCGAGCGTGATGGCGATGCGCGGCGGATCGACGGGGACGAGGCCGAGCCAGCGCGCCGGCTGCGGCGGCCGCTGCCAGACGATGTAGAGCGCGATGGCGCCGATCCACAAAAGGATCGGCCAGATCTGGCGCGCCCACTGGTCGCCCGGCGGCAACGTGCGGATCCAGACGACGGAGAGGCACCAGACGAGGAACAGCCCGCCGAACAGCGCCGCGAGCGGCAGGGCGGCGGCGAGCTGCGGCCTTCCGGTCGGCGGCGATTTTGGATTGAGCAGCGGCGGGCGGGACTTCGAATCGGCCATGCCAGCACGCTAGCTCATTTCCGCGGCCGGTCATCCGTTTCCGAAACGGCCTCGGGCGGTTCGGGCAGCGGCGCGCCGGTCGCCGCCAGCGCGGCGATGCCGGCGATCCGCGACAGGCGGGCGAGCCATGCGGACGAACCGTCCCCGATCTCCGGCGCCACGCCGCTGATCCGCCGCGCGAAGACGACCAGATGCAGAAGCCACAGCAATACGCCGGCGACGGCGAGCGCCGCCGTCAGCGGCACGAAGATCTCGTCTCCGCGGCCGGGCAACAGGCAGGCGAGCGCGAAGGCGGCGAGGCAGACGAGCGCGATGACGAAAGCCTGTTGAATCAGTCTTGCGCTCGCCCCGAAGCGGACCAGGACATCGGGAATGCCGGGAACCGGCGGTATCGGGCGCATAGGAACTCCGTCGGGGTCGATACTGGTTCCGCCGGACCGGCCCTTCCGCCGTTCCCGCGATCGTCTCCCCCTCGAACGAAGCCGCCCTTCCGGACGCCTGCCTGTTGCATCATATAGCCAAAGCCGGCTGCGAGAGGCATAGTCCCGGCCATGTCCGAGACATCCACGCCCCCGTCCGCCGGCACCCCGCAGCGCCCCGTCGCCGCCGGCGATCACGTCTTCCTCGTCGACGGATCGTCATACATCTTCCGCGCCTATCATGCGCTGCCGCCGCTGACGCGCAAGTCCGACGGGCTGCCTGTCGGCGCGGTTTCCGGCTTCTGCAACATGTTGTGGAAGCTTCTGAAGGAAGCCAACGAGGTCGGCGTCCGCCCGACGCATCTGGCGGTCGTCCTCGACCACTCGGCCACAACCTTCCGCAACGCGATCTACCCGCTCTACAAGGCGCAGCGGCCCGATCCGCCGGAGGATCTCAGGCCGCAATTCTCGCTGATTCGCCACGCGGTGCACGCCTTCAACGTCGCCTGCGTCGAGCAGGAGGGCTTCGAGGCCGACGATCTCATCGCGACCTATGCCGAGCAGGCGGTCGCGGTCGGCGCAGACGTCACCATCGTCTCGTCCGACAAGGACCTGATGCAATTGATCCGGCCCGGCGTCGTCATGCTCGACACGATGAAGGGCAAGACGATCGGCCGCGACGAGGTGATCGAGAAATTCGGCGTGCCGCCGGAGAAGGTCGTCGACGTGCAGTCGCTCGCCGGCGACAGCATCGACAATGTGCCGGGCGTTCCCGGCATCGGCATCAAGACCGCGGCGCAGCTGATCGAGACCTATGGCGATCTCGAAAGCCTCCTCGCCGCGGCGGGCGAGATCAAACAGCCGAAGCGCCGCGAGGCGCTGATCGCCAATGCCGAGCAGGCCCGCATCTCGATGCGGCTGGTGACGCTCGATACCGCCGTGCCGCTCACCGTGCCGATCGATCAGTTGGTCGTTCGCGCGGTGGACGGCGCACGGCTCATCCGTTTCCTGAAGGCGATGGAATTCTCGACGCTGACCGGCCGCGTCGCAGCGGCGACCGGCGTCGAACAATCGAAGGTCGACCCGGACCCGGCCATCGCAGCCGCCTCGGCGCTGGGTGGCGGCACGGAGGCCGGAACTCCCTCTGGCGACGATCTCTTCGCCGCGGGAAGCCCCGCTCCCGTGTCTTCCGCGGCGGCGACGAATGGCGGCGCGGCCCTCACGCCCTCCGCGCTGGCGGCGGCGCGCGCCGATGCGGCGAAGGCGACCCCGGTGGACCGCTCGACCTATGAAACGGTGACCAGCCTCGATCGGCTCGTCGACTGGGTGCGGCGCGCGACAGAGCGGGGCGTCGTCGCCGTCGACACGGAGACGACCTCGCTCGATCCGATGCAGGCCGATCTCGTCGGCGTTTCGCTGGCGGTCGGGCCCGGCGAGGCCTGCTATATCCCGCTCGCGCATCGCGGCGCCGGCGACGGGCTCTTCAACGAGGGGCTTCTCGAAGGCCAGATCCCCCTGCGGGCGGCGCTCGACGCGCTGAAGCCGATGCTGGAGGACCGCGCGGTCCTCAAGGTGGCGCAGAACCTCAAATATGACTGGCTGATCCTCGCCCGCTACGGCATCGAGATCGCGCCCTATGACGACACGATGCTGATCTCCTATGTGCTCGATGCCGGGCGCGGGCCGCACGGCATGGATCCCCTGTCGGAGAAATGGCTCGGCCATACGCCGATCACCTTCGACGACGTGACCGGCAAGGGCAAGGCGCGCATCACCTTCGATCGCGTGGCGCTCGACCGCGCCACCGCCTATGCCGCCGAGGATGCCGACGTGACGCTCAGGCTCTGGCAGGCGCTGAAGCCGCGCCTCGCCGCCGAGGGCATGGCGAGCGTCTACGAGACGCTGGAACGGCCGATGATCCCCGTGCTCTCCGCCATGGAGCGGCGCGGCATCTCGATCGACCGCGGCATGCTCTCGCGCCTCTCGGGCGATTTCGCGCAGGCCGCCGCCGGGCTCGAGGACGAGATCCACAAGCTGGCCGGCCAGCCCTTCAATATCGGCTCGCCGAAGCAGCTCGGCGATATCCTGTTCGGCGTCATGGGCCTGCCGGGCGCCACCAAGACGGCGACCGGCGCCTGGGCGACGGGCGCCAGCATCCTCGAGGAGCTCGCCGAGCAGGGCTACGAGCTGCCGCAGCGGATCCTCGAATGGCGCCAGCTGACCAAGCTGCGCTCGACCTATACCGACGCCCTCCCCTCCTACCAGCATCCGGAGACGGAGCGCGTCCACACCTCCTATGCGCTGGCGGCGACGACGACCGGGCGCCTGTCGTCGTCCGAGCCCAACCTGCAGAACATCCCCGTCCGCACCGAGGCCGGCCGCAAGATCCGCCGCGCCTTCGTGGCGGCACCAGGGACGAAGCTCGTGTCAGCGGACTATTCGCAGATCGAACTCCGCCTGCTCGCCGAGATCGCCGACATCCCGGCGCTCCGCCAGGCCTTCCGCGACGGGCTCGACATCCATGCGCTGACCGCGTCCGAGATGTTCGGCGTGCCGGTCGAGGGCATGCCCTCGGAGGTGCGGCGGCGCGCCAAGGCGATCAATTTCGGCATCATCTACGGCATCTCGGCCTTCGGCCTCGCCAACCAGCTCGGCATCGGCCGCGAGGAGGCGGGCGCCTATATCAAGCGCTATTTCGAGCGCTTCCCGGGCATCCGCGCCTATATGGACGAGACGCGGCGCTTCTGCCGCGAGCATGGCTATGTGACGACCCTGTTCGGCCGCCGCTGCCACTATCCGGAAATCAATTCCAAGAACCCGTCCGTCCGCGCCTTCAACGAGCGCGCCTCGATCAATGCGCGGCTGCAGGGCACGGCGGCCGACATCATCCGCCGCGCCATGATCCGCGTCGCCCCCGCGCTGGAGGCGGCGCGGCTCAATGCCCGCATGCTGCTGCAGGTGCATGACGAACTGATCTTCGAGGTGCCGGAGGGCGAGGTCGACGCGACGCTGACGCTCGTCACCGACGTCATGGAAAAGGCGCCCGAGCCGGCCGTGGCGCTGCATGTCCCGCTCAAGGTCGACGCCAGGGCAGCCGACAACTGGGACGAAGCGCACTGAGGCGTCGTCAGGCCGATTTTCGCGCCGCCCGCTCGCGCAGCGTGTCGTAGATCGGCTTGTTGCCGGCGAGGGTCGGCACCAGCATCGCTGCGAAGGTGGCGGCGAGCATCGGCACGAGCAGCGCCGTGTTGGCCGTCATCTCGACCGCGAGCACGAGGCCGGTGAGCGGCGCGCGCACCACGCCGGCGAAAAAGGCCGACATGCCGACCAGCGCGAAGCCGCGCGGATCGAGCCCCAGCGCCGGCAAGAGGCGCGACGCAACGAGGCCGAAGCCGAGCCCCATCTCGGCGCCGAGGACGAGGATCGGCGCGAAGAGCCCGCCCGGCGTCCCCGCGGCATAGGACACGGCGCCGAGCAAGAAGCGGATGGCGAAATACAGCGCGAGCAGTTCCAGCGTGCCTTCGCCGGCGAGCGCCGCCTCGGTCAGCGGATCGCCGCCGCCGACCAGCGACGGGGCGACGAAGGCGATGGCGCCGACACCGGCGCCGACCATCATGGCCTTGAGGGTCGCCGGGAGGACCGTGACGCGCTCGAAGAAATCCATCGCACCGAGGATGCTGCGGTTATAGGCGATGGCGACAAGGCCTGCGACGGCGCCGAACAGGACATAGGCCGGCAGGCCCGCGATGCCCGGCGCGGCGATGGGCGCCACCGTGAAATCGAGGCTGTCGCCGAGCAGCGCGCGGGCCACCGCGATCGCCGTCGCCGAGGCGCCGAGCGCCGCGATGGCGATGCGCGTCTCGAAGCGGCGCACCAGCTCCTCGAGCACGAAGATGGCGCCCGCGATCGGTGCGTTGAAGGCGGTAGCGAGGCCGGCACCGGCGCCGGCGGCGAGCAGCATGCGGCAATCGTCCCAGTCGCAGCGGAACCATTTGCCGACGAGATGGGCGAGCGTCGCGCCCATCTGGACGCTCGGCCCCTCGCGGCCGAGGGCGAGACCGCCACCGATGGCGAGCGTGCCGCCGACGAACTTGACCGGGATGAGGCGGAAGGTCGCCTGCTTGGCCTCCCCCGCGAGGACCGCCTCGACATGCGGGATGCCGCTGCCGGACGCCTCGCGAGCGAAGCGCCGCACGAGCCAGGCGGCGAGACCGGCCGAGACCGCTGCGAGCAGGACGACGCCGAGGAAGCCGGCAACCGGAAAGCCGTGGGCGGCCGAGACGATGTCGCCGCGCAGCGTCTCGGCGCGGTCGAGGGCGAAGCGGAAGGCGGCGCCGATCGCGCCGGCCAGAGCGCCGGCGAGGGGCGCGAGAATGCCGATCGCGAACAGGCTGCCCTTGCCCTCCTGCCGGTCCGCCGCCTCAGGCCCGCCGCCTTGCGCATCCTGCATTGCTGTATCGCCCCTGCTGCATTGCGTCATCGGCGGGAAGGGTATGGATTGCGAGGGACTTCACGCGCTAATGTCGATTACGTGCAGCAACGGCACAAGCGAAGCGGATGTCGATCACCACAGAGCACAGCGGCTACCAGATCGTCTATGGCGAGGCAGACAACCTTTGGCGCTGTCCGCAGCTTGGCATTTCAGCCGTGTCTCTTTCGCTGATGCGCAGCGAAATCGACCAGATCGACGCGGCATCGCGGCAGCTCAACATTCCCGCCTTCCTGCTCGATCACTCCGGCTTCTCGATCACGCCCGTGCTTGTCGTCCGCGCCGACCGCGACGGCGAGCATGTCTGGGTGATCAACAAGGTCGAGGATCCGCGCAGCGAGCGCCGCGAGAAGGTCAGCCTGCAGCGCCTCGTCGAGGACACGCCGGAGAACCGGCGCCTGCTGCTCGACTGGCGCGACGCCTCGCGCGCCGTCTACGAAGAGGGGCAGCGCGTGTCCCAGCTTCGCGACTCGATCCCGCGCATGGGCCGGTCCCGCGTCGCGCCGGAAGATGCCGCCGCCGAGGGCGGCATCTGAGCCGGTAGCCGCGCGGCTTACTGCGCCGGAGCGGGAGCGACTTCGAGCGTCACCGTCGTCACGCCGGCGGCGAGGTTGAAGCCCGACTCGCCTTCGACGCTGACCGGCTGCAGGGCGATCGACTTGTCGCCGCCGCCGACCAGCACATTGGCGCCAAGGCCCTTGACGAAGGCGACGTCGGCGCCGGCGCCGGCAAAGGTGCCCGCGAGCGTCCCGGCATTCGGGACCTGGTTGGTGGCGGTGATGACGCCCCAGATCAGGACACCCTTCTTCACTTCGCCGAGCGCGACGCCATATTCGGCGATCTTGCCGGTGTAATAGTCGAGCGGACCGCCGTTCTGGGGCGTGAACACGCATTTCATCGTCTGCCGCTCGACGACGAAGAAGCCGACGCCCGACGAGACGTCGCATTCGAGCTTGCCGACCGCCGCCTGCTGGGCGAAGGCGGGCGTGGCGAGCGGCAGGCCGGCGACGAGCGCGGCGAGGGCGAGAGATTTGGCGTTCATGGGCAGGCTCCCTGGCGAGCAAGGCCGCGAATCACGGCCCTTGGCAGACGAAAACGCTATCAGACATCGCAGGCGCTGGTGAACGGGCGGTCAATCGTTGCGCCGCATGACCTGCTGCATGGTCAGGAAGAGGAAGGCGACGGTGAGGCCGGCCATCATGACGCCGACCAGCGCCTCCAGCGCGCCGAGCATGTGCCAGCGGTTGGAGAGCATGATCGGCGTATGGCCGTAGCTCGTCTGCGCCTCCATGGAATAGAGCATCGCGTCATGCGCATTGTCGAGCGCGCCGAGCTGGACATAGGCGAAGGCCCAGATGCCGGCGGCGATCGCATGGATGCAGACGGAGATGAGCACCGCGGCGCTGATCAGCACCGTGGCGCGCAAGAGCGGATGCCATTTGAACGAGGGCGACCGCGCGGCCGAGACGACCACGCGGTTCAGAAGCGCGAGCGCGGACACATGCAGGACGAGGGTCAGGACGGTGAGCGGGACGCCCCAGATCCAGTCATAGCCCCAACCACCGAGATCCTGCATGCCGTCCGTGTCCCCTCGCCGTTGCGCCTTCGATTACTCGCGGTGCGATTCGAGGAACCACAGCGCCTTGTCGAGCGAGCGCGAGGCGGCGGTGAAGATGTCGGCGGTGTCGGCGTCACCCGCCTCGTCGGCGGTGTCGATCGCCTCGCGCACGGCATTCGCCGTCACGGCATAGCGCTCGATCAGGGCGTCGAGGTGATCGGGAATCTTGCTGATATCGGTCGGATAGGGCTTCAGCGTCGTCGCGGCGCCGACCGTCTGCGTCGTGCCGAGCGCGATGCCGCCCAGCTGCGCCACGCGCTCGGCGATCGTGTCCGTATGGCCGTCGAGATCGGCGCGGAACGTGTCGAGCATCTCGTGGATCGCGATGAACTGGATGCCCTTGAGGTTCCAGTGCGCCTGCTTGGTCGCCAGCGACAGGTCGATGGCATCGGCGAGCCGCGCATTGAGCAGCGCGATCATCGCGGTCTTGGTGTTGGAGGCGAGATCGATGCGCGAAGAGAGCTTGGTCACGACGGTCGTCCTTCTCTTTTGGTCCCCGGGGGTGGGGCCGCCAATCGCAGCACCGTCATAGGCGATGCGCGCAGGCTGCGCCACAGGACGGGCAACGAAGCGTGAGCGTCGCCGTTCCGCGCGACCCCTCGCCGCAGCCCGCAGAAGCCGCACTGGACAGGAGCGGCCGGGCAGCCGAGACTCGGGGCCGATCGCAAGGAGCCCTCGATGACCAAAGTCGAATTGCCGCCCGACCCCTGGCAGCGCACCACCACCGAACATGGCTTCGCCGCCGACGAGGTCATCTCGGCGCTGCAGAAATCGCTGCGCCGCGGCCTTCTCGACAATGCGCTGCTGCTCGGCTGGGAGATGTTCGCGACCAGCCCCGAGCTGGAGGAGAAGCTCTGGGCGCGGCTCTGCGTCATCTCGGTCGAGGATGTCGGCTTCGGCAATCGCGACTGCCCGGTGCTCGTCGAGACGCTCTACCAGATGCATCACCGCTATCCGCGGCCGGCCGGCGACCGCTTCCTGTTCGCGGCGCATGCCATCCGCGTCATCGCCACGAGCCCGAAGGAACGCTCCAGCGACGATATGGTCAACTGGGCGATGCGCGGCACCGCGCTCGGCGAATTGACCCCCGAGATCATCGACGTGGCGCTCGACATGCACACCCGCCGCGGCGCCGAAATGGGCCGCGACTACCGCTTCTTCATGGAGGAGGCCTCGAAGGTCGTGCCCGAGAGCAACGAGCGCGAGGCGAAATATCGCGAATGGATCATGGCCGCGCTCGACGAGGGACGGCTCAGCTGACGCGCACGGGCTTGTGAGCGGCGACGCATCGACAGCATGGGGCGCCTCCCGCTAGAAGCGGGCGGCTCCTCGAAGACGGGAATATCCGATGGCCGACGGCAAGCGCCTCTTTCTCGCAGGTCTCGCATTCCTGCTCGGCCTCGCGGCCATCGCCGGCGCCTGGGCCTTCCAGATCTTCGGCGGCTATGCGCCCTGCAAGCTCTGCCTCGAGCAGCGCATCCCCTATTATGTCGGCCTGCCGCTGCTCTTCGTCGCGATCCTGTTCCTGATCGCCGACCGCCATCTGCCGCTGGCGCGGACGCTGGCGCTTCTCGCCGCCCTCACCTTCCTGGTCGGAACGGGACTCGGCGTCTATCACGCCGGCGTCGAATGGCACTGGTGGATGGGCCCCGCCGATTGCGGCGGCGGCGTCGCGACCACGGGCGATGCCGGCGACCTGCTCGCGCAGATCGGCAAGACCAAGGTGGTGAGCTGCACCGACGCGGCGCTGCGCGTCGCCGGCCTCTCCTTCGCCGGCTGGAACGCGCTGGTCTCGGCGGTCGTCGCGCTGCTGGCGCTCGCCGCCGCGCTCGGCCGTCCGACCCGCGAGGTCTGAGCCCTCAGCGGCCAGCCGTCAGATGATGCAGCACGATGCCGCTCGTCGTCGCGACATTGAGCGAATCGACGCCCGCCGCCATCGCGAGCCGCACCGTTTCCGTCCGCGCCATGACGCTTGCGTCGAGGCCCGGCCCCTCGGCCCCGAGGATGAGCGCCGTGCGCCCGCCGCGTTCGACGCGGTGAAGGTCCTGCGCCCCCGCGGGTGACAGCGAGAGCACGCGGAAGCCGGCCTCCTTCAGCATCGCGACGGCGTCGTCGCCGCGGGCGAGGCGCGCGAAGGGCAGCGTCAGCGCCGTGCCGACCGAGACGCGGATCGCCTTGCGATAGAGCGGGTCGCAGCATTCGGCATCGAGGAGGATGGCGTGGGCGCCGAAGGCGGCGGCGTTGCGGAAGATGCCGCCCATATTGTCATGATTGGCGATCGCCGAGAGCAGCACGACAACCGCGTCGGCCGGCGCCTCGGCGACGAGGGCCTCCGGATCGAGCGGCGGCGCGGCGATGCCATGGGCGAGGATGCCGCGGTGGAGCGGGAAGCCGGCGACGGCGTCGAGCACGCTCTGGCTTGCGGCATAAAGGGGGACATCGGCCGGGAAGCGTTCCAGCAGCGGCGCGAGGCCCTCGATCCGCCGCTCGTCGATGAGCAGGGACGCGGCACGGTGGCGCGGCGCCTTCGCCAGCATCGCCAGCACCACTTCGCCCTCGGCGATGAAGGCACCCTGCCGGCCGACGAGATCGCGCTCGCGGATATCGCGATAGGCGGCGATTCGCAGATCGGCGGGGTCGGAGATCGGAATGGGGGTCATGCGGCGCGGGTCAACAGCACCGCAGACGAGGCGGCGCTAGGGATCGAGTTCGGTGTCCCAATAGAGATAGTCGAGCCAGCTGTCGTGCAGATAGTTGGGCGGGAAGGCGCGGCCGTTGTTGTGGAGGTCGGAGACCGTCGGCTGAAACGGCATCTGGTGCGGCCACATGCCGGTGTCGCGCGGATGGGTGCTGCCCTTCTTGAGATTGCAGGGCGAGCAGGCGGCGACGACATTTTCCCATGTCGTCTGGCCGCCGCGCGAGCGCGGGATCACGTGATCGAAGGTCAGATCCTCCCGCGCGCCGCAATACTGGCACTGGAAGCGGTCGCGCAGGAAGACGTTGAACCGGGTGAAGGCGGGATGGCGCGCCGGCTTCACATAGCTCTTGAGGCAGACGACGCTCGGCAGCTTCATGTTGAAGGACGGGCTGCGCACCGCGACGTCATATTCCGAGAGGATCGTGACGCGATCCAGGAACACCGCCTTGATTGTATCCTGCCAGGACCAGAGCGACAGCGGGTAATAGCTCAGCGGCCGGTAGTCCGCGTTGAGCACAAGGGCGGGATGCATTCCAGGCGACAGAGCTATCGTCAAGACTGGCTTCTCCGATGAGCCGACCTCGAGATAAGTCCGATTAATCTATAGGCTCTGTGTCACCCTTGTGAAGCCGTCGCAAAGGCTTGGCCAAGACGCCGAAGCTCAGGCGAATGCGGGACCAAAGGCCTGTCGCAGAAATGCCGCGCCCGCCTGGAGGCCGACCGCGTCGATGCCATGGCCGAGGCCGGGTCTCACCAGGGTCTCCACGGAATAGCCCGCGTCGCGTAGCGCCGCGGCCGTTTCCGCCATCGCCTCGACGGGAATGACATCGTCGAGCGCGCCATGGACGAGCAGCACCGGCGCGTGGCCGATCGTCTCGGGGGCGAGATGCGACTGCCCGGCGATGCGGCCGGAATAGCCGATGATCGCTGCCGGCGGCTTCAGCCGGCGCGGCGCGACCTGCAGCACCATCATCGTGCCCTGGCTGAAGCCGACCAGAGCGAGGTCCGAGTCGGAAAGCCCATGCGCCGCGAGCTCGGAGTCGAGGAAGGCGTCGAGCTTCGGCGCCGCGGCGCTGGCGCCCGTCCAGTACTCGTGCGGATCGCGCACCGTCAGGCGAAACCACTGGTATCGCGTCGGGTCCCAGTCGCAGGGATCGGGCGCGTTCGGCGCGACGAAGGCGGTGTCGGGAAAGAGCGGTGCCCATTGCCGCCCGATCTCGATCAGATCGGCCCCGTCCGCTCCGACACCATGCAGCAGCACGACCAGTTTCCTGGCGGGACCACCGGAGAGCGGGGCGAGGCGGGGGCCGTCGAGCATGGTTTGGCGTTCCGTTTCTTGTGGCGAATCGGCTTCATCCTAGATGGTTTCGCTTCGCCGGGTCAGCAGCCGATCGGCCCTCGCAGCGGCGGGCGGGATGGACGACAATCGGCCGAATGCCGGTTTCGCCGCACGAAAGAGCATGATGCCGAGACAATGACACCGACCTTCCGCTTCGCGCCGAGCCCGAACGGGCCGCTGCATCTCGGCCATGCGCTCTCGGCCCTCACCAATGCCGACATGGCCCGCGCGGCGGGCGGGCGCCTGCTGCTCAGGATTGAAGATATCGACCGGGAGCGCTGCCGCCCGGAATTCGAGCGCGCCATGTTCGACGACCTCGCCTTTCTCGGCTTCGAGCCGAGCGAGCCGCCGCGCCGCCAGTCGGAGCATTTCGGCACCTATCGCGCGGCGCTCGAGCGCCTCGCCGCGATGGGGCTCGTCTATCCCGCCTTCCTGTCGCGCGCCGAGATCCGCACCATGACGGCCGATCCGGCCTGGCCGCGCGATCCCGACGGCGCGCCGCTCTATCCGACCGGCGAACGGACGCTTTCGGCCCTTGAGCGTGAGGAGCGCATCGCCCGCGGCGATCCCTATGCGCTGCGGCTCGACATGGAGGCGGCGGTGGCGACGGCCGGCCCGCTGAGCTTCGAGGAGACCGGCGCGGGCCCCGAAGGCGAAAGCGGGCGGCTCGCCGCCGAGCCCGAGCGTTGGGGCGATGTCATCCTCGCCCGGCGCGACACGCCGACCAGCTACCATCTCTCGGTCGTCGTCGACGACGCGCTGCAGGGCGTCACCGATGTCGTACGCGGCGTCGATCTCTTCCATGCGACGAGCGTGCACCGGCTGCTGCAGGCGCTGCTCGATCTCCCCGCGCCGCGCTACCACCATCACCGGCTGATCCGCGACGGCGCCGGCCGCAAGCTCTCGAAATCGGACGGCGATACGGGCCTCGCCGAGTTGCGCGCGGCAGGGGCCACGGCCGGAGACATCCGACGCCTGGTCGGGCTTCAGCCGACGCCGAGCACATAGAGCCAGAAGGTGATGGTGAAGAGGCTGATCAGCGTCGAGAGCGAGACGGCGCTGGCCGCGCTGGCGACGCCGGCGCGGTAGTGGGTCGCCAGCAGATAGGCGTTGACGCCGCAGGGCATTGCGGCGAACACCACCGCCACCCCGGCCCACACCGGCGGCATCGGCAGCACGCGGGTGAGGCCGAACACCAGCAGCGGATGCACGACGAGCTTCAGGAGGCTGATGGTGAGCGAGGCGGCGATGTCGCCCGCGAAGCCGTAGCGGCGCAGCGCGAGGCCCATCGAGACCAGCGCGCAGGGCACCGAGGAGGCGGCGATCATGTCGACCGCCTGGCCCGCGACGCCGGTCGCCTGGATGCCGGCGAGCTTGGCGATCGCGCCGGCATAGATGCCGATCAGGATCGGATTGCGCGCGAGCGCCTTGGCGAGGCGAATCATAGTCGCGCGCGAAACGCCTGATTCGACGCCTTCGGCGAGGATGGTCGCGGCCGTCGTCATGATCGGCAGATGGATGGCGATGAGCAGGAAGAGCGGCACAGCGCCCGCCTCGCCGAAGGCCGTCAGGATGATCGGCACGCCGACGAAGACCGTGTTGGCCTGGCCGCTGGCGAAGCCCTGCATGACCGCCTCGAGATGGCTACGCCGGAACACGCGCACCGCGATGACGAAGCCGATGCCGAAGACGATGAAGGCGCCGGTGAAATAGGCGATCCAGTAGCCCCAGGGCTGACCGCCCTCGGGCAGCTTCGCCTCCGAGAGCGTCTTGAAGATCAGCACCGGCACCGCGAGGCCGAACACATATTCCGACAGGCCGTCAGCGGCCCGCTCGCCGAGATGGCGCGTCCAGCCGGCGACATAGCCGACGCCGATCAGCGCGAAGATCGGCAGCACGATGAGGGCGATCTCGGCAAGCCGCGTCATCGCGGCAAACCGGGGTGGCGAATATCGGGAAGCGGCATCGGACGGGCCTTCTGCGAGCGGCTGCGACCATAGACGAGGCCGCCGCCGGGGCAAGGCCGGCGCGGCGCTCGTCTGCCCGATCGTCATCCCAATGTATGAGCGCTCGACCTCGACGTGTGACTGCGCCGCCTTCGCGCGCCTCCTAAGCTTTTCGCATCGTCACCCCACGCCAAACCAGCTGAAGGAGATCGCCATGTCTTCGCGGAACGTCGCCCGCCTCATCGTCGATACGCTCGAACAGGCCGGAGTGGAGCGCATCTTCGGCGTCGTCGGCGACAGCCTCAACGGGCTGACCGAGGCGCTGCGCGAGACGGGGCGCATCCGCTGGGTGCATGTGCGCCATGAGGAAGCCGCGGCCTTCGCGGCGGCCGGCGAAGCGCAGATCACCGGCGCGCTCGCCGTCTGCGCCGGCTCCTGCGGCCCCGGCAACCTGCATCTCATCAACGGCCTGTTCGATGCGCAGCGCAGCCGGATGCCGGTGCTGGCGATCGCCGCGCAGGTCCCCTCCTCGGAGATCGGCGGCGGCTATTTCCAGGAGACGCATCCGCAGAACCTCTTCCAGGAATGCAGCGTCTATTGCGAGATGGTGTCGGATCCGAGCCAGATGCCCTTCGTGCTCGAGAACGCCATCCGCGCCGCCGTCGGCAAGCGCGGCGTCGCGGTCGTGGTCATTCCCGGCGATGTCGCGCTGAAGGCGGCGCCCGACCGCGCGATCTCCCCGCGTGAGGGCCTGTTGCCGCCGGTGCCCGTGGTGACGCCGGCCGCGAGCCAGATCGAGGCGCTCGCCGAACTCCTCAACGGGGCCGAGCGCGTGACGCTCTTCTGCGGCCGCGGCTGCGCCGGTGCCCATGCCGAGCTCATGGAGCTCGCCGAGACGCTGAAGAGCCCGATCGTGCATGCCCTCGGCGGCAAGGAATATGTCGAATACGACAATCCCTATGATGTCGGCATGACCGGGTTCATCGGCTTCTCCTCGGGCTACGAGGCGATGCATGCCTGCGACGTCCTGCTGATGCTGGGCACCGACTTCCCCTACAAGCAGTTCCTGCCGACGGCCGTGAAGATCGCGCAGGTCGATATCCGCGCCGAGAATCTCGGGCGGCGCTGCACGCTCGATCTCGGCATCGTCGGCGATGTCGGCGCGACCATCACCGCCCTGCTGCCGCGGCTCGACGTCAAGGAGGACCGGCTGCATCTCGACGACAGCCTGACGCGCTACCGCCATGCGCGGACCGGACTCGACGCGCTCGCCGAGGGGACGCCCGGCACGCTGCCGATCCACCCGCAATATCTCGCGCGGATGATCAGCGAGCGCGCCGACGACGATGCGGTGTTCACCTTCGATGTCGGCACGCCGACCATCTGGGCGGCGCGCTATCTGAAGATGAACGGCCGCCGCAGGCTGGTCGGCTCGCTGGTGCACGGCTCGATGGCCAATGCGCTGCCGCAGGCGATCGGCATAAAGGCCGCGCAGCCGGAACGACAGGTCATCTCGATGTCCGGCGACGGCGGCTTCTCGATGCTGATGGGCGATCTCATCACGCTGACGCAGGAGAAGCTGCCGGTGAAGGTGGTGATCTTCAACAACGGCGTCCTCGGCTTCGTGGCGCTGGAGATGAAGGCGGCCGGCTTCGTCGAGCTCGGCACCGACCTCGAGAATCCCGACTTCGCCGCCATGGCGAGCGCGATGGGCATTCTCGGCATCCGCGTCGAGGATCCGGGCGAACTGCCGCATGCGCTGGATCGCGTCTTCGCCCATGACGGGCCGGCGGTGCTCGACGTCGTCACGGCGACGCAGGAGCTGTCGATGCCGCCGACCATCGGGATCGAGCAGGCGACGGGCTTCAGCCTCTGGATGCTGCGCGCCGTGCTCTCGGGCCGCGGCGACGAGGTCATCGACCTTGCCGAGACCAATCTCCTGCCGCGCTGAGCTGGCCGGCCTCCTCCGACAGTCGCCGCCCCCCTGAACGCGGGATGCTCCCATGGACCTCACCCCTCTCCTGCTGTCGCGGATCCAGTTCGCCTTCACGATCTCGTTCCACATCATCTTCCCGGCCTTCACCATCGGTCTCGCCGCCTGGCTGACCTTCCTGGAGGCATGCGGACTGATCACGGGCGAGCGCATCTATCGGCGGCTGTCGGATTTCTGGCTGAAGATCTTCGCCGTCACCTTCGGGCTCGGCGTGGTCTCCGGCATCGTCATGGCGTTCCAGTTCGGCACCAACTGGAGCGAGCTGGCGCGGCGGACGGGCCCGATTCAAGGCCCGCTCCTCGGCTATGAGAGCTTCACCGGGTTCGCGCTCGAGGCGACCTTCTTCGGCGTTCTGATGTTCGGCCGCGGGCGCGTCCCGCGCTCAGCCTATTTCCTCGCCTGCCTGATGGTCTCGATCGGGACGAGCCTCTCGGCCTACTGGATCATGGTCAACAACAGCTGGATGCAATACCCGACCGGGTACAGCCTCACAGCGAACGGCGTCTTCGTCCCGGACGACTGGCCGGCGATCCTGTTCAGCGAGGCGGTGCGGACGCGCTTCCCGCATATGGTGCTCGCGGCCTATGTCACCTCCGCCTTCTGCGTGGCGGCCACCGGCGCCTGGTACATGCTGCGCGGCACCGCCGTGCAGGAAGGCCGCGCCATGGCCGTGATGGGCCTCCGCCTCGCCGCCATCCTGGTGCCCCTGCAGCTCCTCTTCGGCCATCTCGTCGGCGACTATGTCCATGACCGCCAGCCGGCCAAGTTCGCCGCCATCGAGGGCCGCTGGAACGACGAGCAGCCGGCGAGCGAGATTCTCGCCGCCTGGCCGGACCCGAAGAACGAGCGCAACCTCTTCGAGATCGCCGTTCCCTATCTCGGCAGCATCATCGGCTCGATGAGCCTGACCGCGAAGGAGACCGGCCTCAAGAGCTTCGCCGCCGCGGACCGGCCGCCGGTCGCCATTCCCTTCTTCGCGTTCCGCATCATGGTCGGCTGCGGTCTCCTGATGCTGGCCATCGCCTGGGTCGGGACCTGGCTGAGCTTCGGCGAGCGCCTCCTGAAGGCCCGGCTGTTCCTCGTCGCGACCTCGCTCTCCTTTCCGCTCGGCTTCATCGCCACGCTGACCGGCTGGTACACCGCCGAGGTCGGCCGCCAGCCATGGGCAGTCTATGGCCAGCTCAGGACCGCCGACGCGGTGACGCCAGTCCTGACGACGGGCGAGGTCGCGGCGACGCTGACGCTGATCGCCTGCATCTATGCGCTGATCTTCGGCTTCGGCGCCCTCTACATCCTTCGCCTGCTGCGCGCGGGTCCTATCCCGAAGGCGGAGATCTCCCTCTACGGCACCAACCCCAAGCGTCCCCTGTCACTGCCCGGCGCCAGCCCGGGCGTGACCGGCGCCGCCGGCATCGGAGACTGATCATGGTCGAGTTCTGGGCCTTCGCCCTCGCCCTCTCCATCCTGCTCTATATCCTGCTCGACGGCTTCGATCTCGGCGTCGGCATGCTGTTTCCCTTCGCCGCCGGCGAGGACGAGCGGCGGGCGATGCTCGCCTCCATCTCCCCCGTCTGGGACGGCAACGAGACCTGGCTGATCATCTCGGCGGCGACGCTGTTCGGCGCGTTCCCGCCGGTCTTCGCCATCGTGCTGTCGGCCTTCTACATACCGCTCTTCCTGATGCTGGCCGGCCTCATCCTGCGCGGCGTCGCCTTCGAGTTCCGCTACAAGGCGACGAAGAGCCGCCCTCTCTGGGACGCCGGCTTCGTGGCGGGATCCTACGCGGCCGCCTTCGTTCAGGGCGCGGCGGTCGGCGCGATCGTCGAGGGCCTGCCGATCGAGAACGGCGTCTTCGTCGGCAACGGCATGAGCTGGGTGAGCCCGTTCGCGCTCGTCTGCGGCATCGGCCTCTGCATCGGCTACGCGCTGCTCGGCGCCTGCTGGATCACGCGGAAATCGGACGGCTCGCTCCGCGCCTTCGGCTTCGCGGCCCTGCCGAAGCTGATGGCCGCGCTCGCTGCCTTCCTCGTCGTCGTCTTCGCCTGGTCGCTGGCGATCCGCCTGCCGGTCCTGGCGCGCTGGACGGAGCGGCCGCTGCTCCTCGTCTGCCCGCTCATCGGCCTCGCGGCCTTCGCCATGCTGGCGCAGGCGGTTCGCAGCCGCGACGACCGCTTCCTCTTCGCAAGCGGCGCCGCGATCTTCCTCGCCGCCTTCGCGACGCTGGCGGGCTCGTTCCTGCCCTATATGCTGCCCTTCTCGCTCACCGTCTTCGAAGCGGCGTCGCCGGCCGCCTCGCTCGAGTTCCTGTTCTGGGGCGCTGGCATCTTCGTGCTGCCGCTGACGCTCGCCTATACGCTGATCGTCTATGTCGTCTTCCGCGGCAAGACAGCCGGGGAGCGGAGCTATTGACCCTCGACGGTGGCGACAGCGACACGCATCGGCTGCGGCCTCAGCTGCCGCAGGCGCTGCACGAGCTCGCTGGCGCGGCGGGCCGAGGCGATAGACTCCTCGATCGCCGCATGCGCCTCGCGGATATCGGGCGATGGACGCTCCAGCCAGCTGCGGCAGGCCGCGTTGCCGAGGATCGTGGCAGTAAGCTGCTGGACGACCTCGTCGGCGATCGCGACGGTAGCCGAGGCGCCGAGCGGCAGCGCGACGCGCGCGGCATCCCCTCCGGTCTCGTCCCGCTCCTCAGAGGAGGAACGTCCCTGGAAGAAGCCGCGCGTGCCACCGCGCAGGCTGACGATGAGCACGGCGGTCAGGACGAGGGCGGCGAGATTGATGACGAGCCGCGCGATGTCCGCTCCGCTCGCCGCCAGGCCTTCGCCGATCATGAAGCCGAGGGCCGAGAGGGCGATGAAGGAACCGGTCATCCACGCGATCTGGGGCCGAGAGGCACACGGGATCATGGCGATCAGCAGCACGATATAAAGGACGTTGAGCCCATAGGCGGGCGCGACGAAGGCGTCGGCGGCGAAGATCAAAAGCCCCGCCACCGCGGCGATGGAGGGCGAGGCCCCTCTCGCCAGGCGGCGCAGCGCATGGAGGCGCCATCGCGTCAGCATCGCATAGGACTTGGTGGACGGTGGAATCCGGCCCATCTTCATGCTCCGCGTCACGACGTCTGGCGCGGCTCCGTCCTGCGAAGCCGCCCGTGTCAGTGTGAGGGAACGATAGCGAGCGACTTTCGGCGCGGCTTGAACGCGCTGCGAGGGTTTTGAACAATCGGGAAGTGACACGCCGGCAAGCGCTTGACAACCATGCGTCGGGTCGACGACTGCAATCCGCCAAAGCGACGAGGGTCATGACCACGGACACGGGATCTTACGGCGAGCGCCTCGACCAGCACTGGCACAGCAAGACCATCGTCACGGCCCTTTCGGTCGGCGGTCCGCTGTCGCCGGACGTCACGATCGCGCGCATTGCCGGCGGTCCCGGCTACGGATTCGTGAGCCCCGTTCCCGCGCAGGAGGGCTATGCGCTCTCGCTCGAGCTCATGGATTATAACAAGGGCGAGCTCTGGCTCGACGGCCGGAGCACGCCGCAGACCGAGCTGCTGCGCAACAACAGCGTTTTCTTCGACCTGAGGAGCAGCGTCGAGGCAAAGCTCGACGACCCGTTCGACACGCTGCATTTCCACATTCCGCGGCAGTATTTCGACAATCTCGCGCTCGCCGGCGGACGGCCGCCGATGGCGGATCTGCGTGTCGTATCAGGCCAGGGCTTCCACGACCCCGTGATCGCCCATCTCGGCCTCGCCATGACGGCGGCCCTCGACCATTCGCGCGAATTGAGCCAGCTGTTCCTCGACCAGGCGATGGTAGCACTCTGCACCCATATCGCCTCTGCCTACGGCACCGAGGTCGAACCGCGAGCCATCGCCAGGGGGCTCGCCGCCTGGCAGCTCAAGCGCGCCCGCGACATGATCGCGAGCCGGCTGGACGGCAACCTCACCATCACGGAGATCGCGGCCGCCTGCGGTCTGACGCCGAGCTATTTCGCCAAGCAGTTCGCGCGCGCCACCGGCATGACCCCGCATCGCTGGCTGCTCAAGATGCGCGTCGATCGCGGCCGGCAGTTGCTGCTCGAAGGGCGGCTGACGATCGCGGAGATCGCGATCGCCTGCGGCTTCGCCGACCAGAGCCACTTCACGCGGGTCTTCTCGCGCGAGGTCGGCACGTCGCCGAAGGCGTGGCGGGATGCCCAGCGCCGCTGAGGCATCGCCGTCACTGTCGGGCTAGCGCCGCCGCCAACTGGCGAGTTGCAGGGCGGTGGCGATCACCGCGAAGAGGATTCCGAGAGCGCTGACCAGTGTCCAGCCGCCGGACTGCCAGGCGAGCGTCGCACCGGCCGAGCCGAGGGCGCCGCCGAGGAACATCGTGCCCATCAGCACAGTGTTCAGCCGGGCCCGCGCCTCGGGATGCAGCGCGAAGACGATATGCTGGTTGGAGACCAGCGCCGTCTGGATGCCGAAGTCGAGCAGCACGACGCCGACCACGAGCCCCGCCAGCGAGGTCCAGAAGCTGAAGACCAGCCAGGCGACCAGCGTCACCGCGACGCCGAGCGCCACCGCCTCCGAGGCGCCGCGCCAATCCGCGAAACGGCCGGCGAGCGGCGCGGCGAGAATGCCGACGGCGCCGACGAGACCGAACAGGCCCGCCATCTCGGCGCCATAGCCGAAGCGGGGCTCGGCGAGGCGAAAGGCGAGGATCGTCCAGAACACGGTGAAGGCCGCGAACAGCGCCGACTGCGTCAGCGCCGCGAGGCGGAGCGCCGGATAGAGGCGCCAGAGATGCCAGATCGATCGTAGCAGACGCGGATAGGGGAGCGGGGAATCGGGGCTGCTCGCCGGAAGGACGAAGCGCATCAGCAAAGCCGCGGCGAGCGCGAGCGGCACGGAAAGCCAGAACATGTCACGCCAGCCCGCATGGGCCGCGACGAAGCCGGCCAGCGTGCGGCTGAGCAGGATGCCGGCGAGAAGGCCGGCCATCACGGTGCCGACGGTCGCGCCACGGCGCTCAGGCGCTGCCAGATGCGCGGCCAGCGGCACGATCTGCTGCGCGACCGTCGCGAGCAGGCCGACACCGAGCGACGCGGCCACCAGCATGGCCGCGCCGGGGGCAAGGGCGGCGAGCGCGAGGGCGACCGCCAGCAGCACGAATTGCAGCACGATCAATCGCCGTCGCTCGACGAGATCGCCAAGCGGCACCAAGAGGAACAGCCCGAGCGCATAGCCGAGCTGCGTCGCCGTCGGGATCGCGCCGGCGAGGCGATCGGGCAGCTCCTGCTCGATGAGCTCGAGCATCGGCTGGTTGTAGTAGATGTTCGCGACGGCAAGGCCCGCCGCGGCGGCCATCGCGAAGGTCGTTCCGCGCCCGAGCATCGCGCTCGCCGCTGGATCGAAGGCGCGCCCGGCCGGGGCGCTGTGCTCGATGGTCATGGGGTCACCTCGGCAGGAGCGGTCAGAGGACCGGTTGCGGGACGCGTCCCGCCGCCACGTCGCGGAGGACCGCGACGAGGGTTTCGGCATCGCGGGGGCCTTCGTAGCGCTGACCGTTGATGAAGAGGCTCGGCGTGCCGTTGACGCCGCCCCTGACGCCGCCGACGAAGTCGCGCTCGATCTTGTCGTCGTAGCGGCCGGCAAAGGCCGAGACGAGCGCGGCGCGGTCGAGGCCGAGCCGGTCGCCATAGGTGGCGAGGCTGCGATCGTCGAGCGCGTCCTGGTTCTCGAACAGCATGTCATGCGCCTGCCAGAAGACGCCCGCATCGGCAGCGGCCTCGGCGAACTGCGCGGCCCGGCGCGCATGGACATGCATGTCGACCAGAGGGAAATTGCGGAAGACGAAGCGAAGCCGGCTTCCCATCTCCTGCTGCACCGCCTTCAGTACCGGATAGGCCTCGCCGCAATAGGGGCATTGGTAGTCGCCATATTCGACGAGTGTCACCGGCGCGTCGGCGGGACCGGCGACGTGATCGTCGGCGGCGATCGGGGGAATGCCATGGGTCATGCTGCGGCTCCTTCGGCATGGGTCTTCGGGGAAAGCTGTTCCAGCGCCTCGAGGATGCCGTCGGCGCCGGGATTGATGCCGAGCGGCGAGACAAAGGACCAGCGGATCACGCCTTCGGCGTCGATGACGAACAGCGCGCGATCGGCGACGCCCTCCTTGGCGCGATAGACGCCATAGCGGCGAGCAACTTCGCCCTTCGGCTCGAAATCGGCGAGCAGCGGGAAATGCAGCTTGCGGTCGGCCGCGAAAGCGGCATGGCACCAGACGCCGTCGGTCGAGATGCCGACGAGCTGCGCGCCGAAGCGGTGGAACTCCGGCAGCACGGCGTTGAGAAGGCCGACCTCGTCGCCGCAGACCGGGCTCCAGTCGGCCGGGTAGAAGGCGAGAATGACCGGGTGACCGCGCATCTCGGCGAGCGAAAGCCGCTGGTCGGGCGTGGCGGGAAGTGTGAAGTCCGGGGCGCGCATGCCCGGTTGAAGGGGCGCCGCCGCGGCGGGGGCCGTCTCTTCTGTCATGGTGTCGTGCCTCATCGGCTGGCCGTGATCGATGACGGCGATTGTCGGCCTTCTGCGCGGCGGGATGAATCGACCCTTGGAGTGCGGCGCTCATACTTTGGTTTGGCGGATGGGCGCCCGCTCGCCGGCTGCCGGAGAGAGGCAAACCAAGGTGCTATGCCCGGCCACCGGCGTATGATTTCGCTTCGCCGTCAGATGATTAGCCTCCTGCCATCCCCCTCGCTGCGGAGATGGCGCAAGATGAGCGTGACGCCCCCTATCGGCCTCGCGGGCCGGGACCTGCACGGCCCGTGGCGGGCGATCCTCCGGCTGAAGAGCCGGTTCGGTGCGCGCCTCTTCTTCGGGCTTCGCCTCGCCGCGTCGGTGTGCCTGACGCTGTCGATCACCTATTGGCTGGAGCTTCCGAACTCCTTCTGGGCCGCGACCACGGCCGCTATCGTCTGCCAGCCGAGCTTCGGCGCGTCGCTGCAGAAGGGCCGCTTCCGGATCATCGGCACGTTTGCCGGCGCCTTGGCCATGGTGGCGCTGCTCGGGCTCTTCGCACAGCAGCGCGACCTGCTCATCCTCGGCATGGCGCTTTTCTGCGGGCTCTGCGGCTTCGCCGCGGTGGCGCTTCAGGGTTTCGCCGCCTATGCCGCGGCGCTGGCCGGGATCACGGCGACGATCATCTTTACCGACACGCTGAGCGATCCCACCAACGCCTTCTTCCTCTCGCTGATCCGCGTCTCCGAGATCGGCATCGGCATCGGCGCCGCGACGCTGGTGATGCTCGCGACCGATGCCGGTCTTGCCGGCCGCCAGCTCTCGGCGCTCATCGAGCGCGTCGCGGGCGAGACCGCCGCGGGCTTCATCGCCTCGATGACGAGCGGCGCCGAAACCGACGCCATGCGCGCCGCCCGGCGCGGGGTGGTGCATGCGCTGGCGCCGCTCAATGCCGCGATCGGCGCCGCCATCGCCGGATCGGCGCGTTGCCATGCGCGGCGCGGCAACCTCACCGCGGCGCGCGAGGCTCTGATCGCGGCCCTGGTGAGCTGGCGAACCATCGGCCATCATCCCGGCCGGATCTCCGGCGAGGACACCGCCGCGACGCGCGCGGCGCTCGGACGGCTGCTGGCGCCGCTCGCCACGGCCGGCATCGGCCGCGACCCGGCCGGCGTGCGTGCGGCGAGCCGGCAGGCGCTCACCGAGCTCGAGGGGATGCAGGGCGGCGCGGCGATCGACGCGCTGCTGCGAAGCGCGGCCCGCGACGTCGTCGCGTTCCTCACACTGGCGGCGGATGCGATCATGATGCTGCGCGGACAAGCCGCCGATCCGCAACCGGCACGGCGACCGCGGCTCGTGATCGACGACCCGCTGTTCGGCCTGCTGGCGGCGGTCCGCGCCTTCGCCGCCGTGCTCGCCGTCTCGGGTTTCGCCATTGCGACCGGATGGTCGAATGGCGGCTTCGCCATCGTCTTCACCGCCGTCGCGACGCTCATCTTCGCCGCCCGCGACGATCTCGCGCCCGCGCTGGCGCGGGACAACGCCATCGGCACGAGCCTGATGGCGGTGGTCGCCGGCGCGCTCTATTTCGGCGTTCTGCCGGCGCTCACCACCTTTCCGGCGCTGCTGGCGCTGCTCTTCGTCCTTTTCGCGGCGCTCGGATTCATGCAGGCCGGAACCTGGCACCCGATCGTCTTCCTCGCGATGTCGATCAGCGCGCTGCCGATGCTCGGCCTCGGCAATCCGCCGAGCTATGACGCCGCGGCCTATTTCAATCTCTGCCTCGCGATCATCGCCGGCAATCTCGTCGGCGTGGTCTTCTTCGCCGTCCTGCCCGTCCCCGGCCCGCAGCTTCGCATGCGGCGCTTTCTCGCCCGCTCGCTGCGCGAATTGCGTGAAGAGATGCGGCGGGCGAAGGCGAGCCCGCCCGGCGCCTGGTCGCGACGGCTCGAACGGCGGCTGGAGGCTATTCCGGCCGAGGCGAGCCTTGCGGAGGCCGGCGCGCTGCTCTCGCTGCTCGCGGTCGGACAGGCGGTCATCCGCCTGAAGTGCGCGCCTCTGGACGCGGACCGGCAGCGCCTTGTCCGCGAGGGTCTCGCGGCGCTCGCAGCGGCTGATCTTGCGACCGCGCGCAGGTGTTTCACAGCGCTCGAAGCGATGCCGGGCGCGGAGGCGATCACCGCCGAGATCGCCGTGATCATCGACGCCATCGACGGCCAGCGGGAGCTGCTCGCGACCGGCGCCGTCGCACCCGCCTAGACGCGAGGAGGTCCGCCCATGTTCACCGAGGTCAATGTTCTCGGCGTGTTCATCTCGCCCTTCGTCGTGATGATGCTCGCCGCCTGGCTGGTCGTCACGCCGATCACGATGGCGACGGCCCGCATCCGGCTGCTTGGCCGCATGTGGCATCCGGGCCTCTTCAACCTCTGCCTCTACGTCATCGCGCTTTCACTCATCGTGATCTTCTCCGGAGAGCATCCATGACTACGACGCACATCGCCGCCGGGCCCGCCACATCGCGCGGCCGCGGCTTCACCACCCGGCTCTTTCGCTGGCTTCGGTCCCTCTTCGCCGTGCTCGTCACGCTTGCGGCACTCGCACTCGCGGGGGCGCTCGGCTGGCGCATGTGGCAGGTCTACATGACGACGCCATGGACGCGGGACGGGACGGTGCGCGCCTATGTCGTGACAGTGACGCCCGAGGTCTCGGGCCGCATCACCGAGCTGCCGGTGAAGGCCGACCAGTTCGTCCACAAGGGCGACCTCCTGATGGTCATCGACCCCAGCGACTACCAGATCGCGCTGGCCAATGCGGAGGCGGCGGTCGCCGGGGCTCAGGCCGATCTCGACAACAAGACAATCGAGGCGCAGCGGCGGGCCGAGCTCAATTCACTCGCCGTCTCCAAGGAGGAACAGCAGAGCTTCGCGGCTTCGGCCGCGGTGGCGGCAGCGACGCTGAAACAGGCGACGGCGCTGCGCGACAAGGCGAGGCTCGACCTCGAGCGCACGCGGATCGCCTCGCCGGTGAACGGCTATGTCACCAATCTGCTGACCCAGCCCGGCGACTATGCGACCAGCGGCCAGCGCGCGCTGTCGGTCGTCGATGCGGACAGCTTCTGGGTCGACGGCTATTTCGAGGAGACGCTGCTGTCTGGCATCAAGGTGGGCGACCCGGCGCGGGTTTCGCTGATGGCGCATCCGGAGCCGCTCGCCGGCCATGTCGTCGGCATCGGCCGCGGCATCGCCGTTGCCAATGCCGAGCCGGACGGCACCGGCCTCGCCACGGTCAATCCGGTCTTCACCTGGGTGCGCCTCGCCCAGCGCGTTCCGGTCCGCGTGGTGCTCGACGCAGTGCCACCCGCGGTGGTGCTGGTGGCGGGTCTCACGGCAACGGTCTCGATCCTGCCCGATGCGCCGGCGCCCTGATCGCTGAATCCAGCCAGCAAAGAGTAAACGCCCCGGCCTGAGGCGGACGTCTCGGGCCGGGGCGTTCGGTTGTCGGTCATCAATGATCGCGCCGCGGGACAGCGACCAGCAGCGCCATGACCAGCGCCAAGGCCAGCGCGAGGCAGAGGGTGAAATCCAGCGCTCCGATGGCGAGGGTCCCGAGCGCGGCGCCGGCGACAAAGGCGAGCCAGTTCATCAGCGAGGTCGAGGCGCTGCCCCAGGTGAGCTTCGCCTCCGCCATGCGCGCGATCGACTGGCCGAAGCGGAACAGCATGCCGGTGACGAAGCCCTTGCCGACATCGACGCCGCCGACCGCCTGGTGGAGGACGTTCTGGATGCCCATCGTCAGCGCGACGATCATCACGCAGGGCAGCGAGAGCCCGATTACCGAGGCGAGGATCGCGGCGACGAAGAGCGCGGCCTCGAGCGCCAGCACCCGGCCGATGAGACGCGATCCGACACGATCGGCGACCGCGGTGCCGACGGATGCGCCGGCGACGAAGGCCGAGATCACGCCGAGAACGGCGACGAGGTCGGGCACGGCAAGGTTGGCGATCGAGATGCCGAGATGCGTGCTGTTGCCGCTCATGAACGAGACATAGAGGTGGTTGAACCACACGAAGGCGGCGGCATCGAGAAAGCCCGCGAGGCCCGTCAGCGTGAGGGCGAAGGCGAAGGGCCAGCGCGCTTCCGAAGGGCTGGCGGGCGAGGATGGCGGCCGGACGGCGGCGTCGATTGTTCCTGCGCCGGCAGCGGCGGGACTCGGCATGGATGGGTTGGCGTTCATCGGGGTCACGGTGCTTCTGGAGAGGGGGAGGACGCGGGAGGAGCGCCCGGCTCGGGGCACCGCTGCCATCCACTGAAGGACGCCGCCCGTGAACCGCGTCGACAGCGACAGGCGGACGGGATGCGAGGCGCGCGCGGCAACGCGGATGGCACGGTGCCTTGCCGACGGTCTCACCCCGGCCGGGGCCGCGCCATCATACGGGGGTTCGCGTCACACCCCGCCGGTCGGACCTGGGGCATACCACCGTATACATCGCCTATATGGCGGTTCACTGGAGCGCGACTGAAGGGCCGGCCTATCTTGATTGGGCAAACGAAGCACTCATCCGATATCAACATCCGATCTACTCGGCGTTTCGGAACAATGCTTCCCCTTCTCATTTCATGACATAGGCGAGATTTGGCGATGACTATTCTGAAGCAACCCATCGTCGGCACCCTGGGCGCGGACATTGTCGGGCCGCGCAACCCCGAGGTCGAGGCGCAGAATCCGGACATCCTGATCCCGCCGCTCTCCGACCATGGCGGTATCCCGAACCTCAAATTCCCCTTCGCAATGGCGCATAACCGCCTCGAGGATGGCGGCTGGGCCCGCGAGGTGACGCAGCGCGAGCTCGGCACGCTCAAGGAACTGGCGATGGTCAATATGCGCCTGCCGGCCGGCGTCGTGCGCGAGCTGCACTGGCACAAGGAAGCCGAGTGGGCCTATGTCCTGAAGGGCCGCGTGCGCTTCTACCTCGTCGACGACCAGCGCCAGACGCTCGTCGAGGATATCGGGCCCGGCGATCTGTGGCTCGCGCCCGCCGGCTTCCCGCATGCGATCCAGGGCCTCGAAGAAGGCACGGAATTCGTCCTCGTCTTCAACGACGGCAACTTCTCCGAAAACCAGACGCTTCTCGTGACCGAGCTCTTCGCCCATACGCCGCGCGAGGTGCTGGCCAAGAATTTCGGCGTGCCGGAAGAAGCCTTCGACGGCACACCGGCGCATGAGAAGTACATCTTCCGCCAGCCGGTGCCGCCACCGATCGACGAGGTGCGCAAGGCGCTGGGCGCCGTCACCTTCACCGACAAATATGTGTTCCGCGCTTCGGAAGTCGCCCCGACGCCCTTCCCCGGCGGAGCGACCAAGGTGATCGACCAGAAGACGTTCGGCGTCACCAATCTCGCCGCGCTCTTCATCGATCTCGAGCCGGGCGGCATGCGCGAGATCCACTGGCATCCCGACGCCGACGAGATCCAGTACTACGTCACCGGCAAGGCGCGCATGACGGTGTTCGATGCCGTCGCCAATGCCCGCACCTTCGACTTCGTCGCCGGCGATGTCGGCTATGTCCCGAAGACGCTCGCCCACTATATCGAGAATATCGGCGACGAGCCGATGCGGGTCCTGAACGTCTTCCATACCGGCGAATACAAGGACGTCTCGCTCAACAACTGGCTGGCGCTGACGCCGAGGCATCTGGTCGAGGGTCACCTCGATGTCGGCGACCCGCTCCTCGCCTCGCTGCGCGCCACGCGCCAGCCCGTCGTCAGGGGCTGACGAGCCACCGCCCCGCGGGTTCGGGCCGATATCCCGTTTTGGCGTGCGATCTGGAAACGACGCCGCGATCCGGGAAGACGCCCGGCCCCGATCCTCGAGAGACTTCCGACGCGCCCAGGATGCCTGACGTCGTCCGCGCCCCGCTGGCCCCGCCCTCCCCGGCGCCAGTCTCCAGCGAAGCCACGCCCCCTTCGCCGGTTTCCCCGCGACGACGGCTCCGTCCTCCCCCGCATCCTGGGCGCCCCCCAATTTGCCCCCGAAAGGAACACCGCCATGGCCAAGGTTCTCTGCGTTCTCTATCCCGACCCGGTGACGGGCTATCCGCCGGCCTATGCCCGCGACACGATCCCCACCATCGCCGCCTATCCCGGCGGGCAGACGACGCCGACGCCGAAGTCGCCGCTCGGCTTCAAGCCGGGCGAACTGGTCGGCTGCGTTTCGGGGGAGCTCGGCCTTCGTCCCTATCTCGAGGCGAACGGCCATGAACTCGTCGTGACGAGCGACAAGGACGGCGCGGATTCCTCCTTCGACCGGCATCTCGTCGACGCCGACATCGTCATCTCGCAGCCGTTCTGGCCGGCCTATCTCACGGCGGAGCGGATCGCGAAGGCGAAGAAGCTGAAGCTGGCGGTGACGGCCGGCATCGGCTCCGACCATGTCGATCTGAAGGCCGCTGCCGCGCGCGGCATCACGGTCGCCGAGGAGACCTATTCGAACAGCATCTCCGTCGCCGAGCATGTCGTGATGATGGTGCTGTCGCTCGTCCGGAACTATCTGCCGGCTCACCAGATCGCCACGAATGGCGGCTGGAACATCGCCGACTGCGTCAGCCGCAGCTATGATCTCGAAGGCATGCATTTCGGCACGATCGCCGCCGGCCGCATCGGCCTCGCGGTCCTGAAGCGCCTGAAGCCCTTCGACGTCAAGCTGCACTATATGGACCAGCATCGGCTGCCCGAGGCGGTCGAAGAGGAGCTCGGGCTGACCTTCCACGCGACGCCGGAAGAGCTGGTCGCGGCCTGCGACGTCATCAACCTGCAGACGCCGCTCTATCCCTCGACCGAGAACATGTTCGACGACCGCATGTTCGAGCATGTGAAGCGCGGCAGCTATCTCATCAATACCGCCCGCGGCAAGCTCTGCGACCGCGATGCCGTCGCGCGGGCGCTCGCCAGCGGCAAGCTCGCCGGCTATGCGGGCGATGTCTGGTTCCCGCAGCCCGCGCCCGTCGACCATCCCTGGCGGACCATGCCGCATAATGGCATGACGCCTCATATGTCCGGCAGCTCGCTCTCGGCGCAGGCCCGCTACGCGGCCGGCACGCTCGAGATCCTCGAATGCTTCTTCGAGGGCCGTCCGATCCGCCCCGAATATCTCATCGTCGATGGCGGCCAACTGGCCGGCACCGGAGCGCGCTCCTACCAGCTGACCTGAAAGCGGCGGCCCCCCGCCGAGCAGCCGGCCACCGCCATGGCGACGCTCGATCTCGTGCTCGTGCTTGTCGTCGCCGTCGTGGTGAGCAGCTGGCTTGGCCGGCTCCTGCCCCTGGTGGCGACGCCGCTCATCCAGATCGCACTCGGCGCCGCGATGGGCCGCCTCGGGGTCGATGCCGTGCGCATCGACCCCGAGCTGTTTTTCGTCCTCTTCCTGCCGCCCCTCCTGTTCCTCGACGGATGGCGGTTTTCCGGCCGGGAGCTGCTGCAGCGCGCCGGACCGATCGCCGCGCTGGCCATCGGCCTCGTCCTCGTCACCGTTCTCGTCGTCGGGCCCGCGCTGGCCGCCCTGACGCCGGAACTCCCGCTGGTCGCGGCGCTCGCGCTGGTCGCCGTGCTCTCGCCCACCGATGCGATCGCCGGCATCGAATTGCTCAGGGCCGTCCCGCTGTCGCGGCGGATCGTCCGCATCGTCGAGGGCGAGGCGCTGCTCAACGACGCCTCGGCCCTCATCTGCCTGCATGTCGTGCTGCTGCTCGGCTCCGCCGCGGCACCGAGCGGAACAAGCCTCGTGGCGCAACTCGCCTGGATGGGCGGTGGCGGGCTCGCGATCGGCGCCGGCGTCGGCATGGGCCTTCTCGGCCTCAAAAACGCAGTCTCGGCCCGGCTCGGCGAAACCACCGCCACGCAGATCCTCATCAGCCTGCTGCTCCCTTACGCGGCCTATCACGCCGCCATCGCGCTCGGCGCCTCGGGGATTCTCGCGCCCGTCGCGGCGGGCATGGTGATGGGGCGCCTGGAACTCTCCGGCACCGCCCTCCCCCTGACACGCCTCAGGCGCACGGCGATCTGGGAAACGCTCGAATTCACGCTGAACGGCGTCGTCTTCGTGCTGCTCGGCGAGCAGTTGCCGCGGATCGTCGCGCGCGCGGCCGCAGAGTTGCCGAAAGACGGGGTTGCCGGTCCCTGGGGCCTCGCCCTCGTGACGCTCGTCGCATGGGCGGCGCTGACGCTGATCCGCTTCGCCTTCGTGGCGGCCATGACGCTCTGGCACGGCCGCTCGCAGCCGCCGGGCGCCTGCATTCGGGTGCGCCTGCTCACGGTGCTCGCGATGACCTTCTCCGGCGTGCGCGGCGCCGTGACGCTGGCGGCCGCGCTGGCGCTGCCGATCGTCCTGCCGGACGGAGCGGATTTTCCGGCGCGGAACCTCGTGGTCGCGGTGGCGGCCGGCGTCATCCTGACATCGCTGGTCGTCGCCAATGTCGCCCTGCCGGTCATCGCCCGCCTGATCGCCGCAGCCTCGGCAGACGGCGACGATGGGACGCTCCGCGCGGCGCGCCTTCGCGCGGGGCGGGCGGCCATGGCTGCCGTGGAGCGCGCCAGCCGCGAGCGCGAAGGCGAGGCGGACCATGGCGGCGAGCCCCGGGAGGCGGCGGCACGCGACGAGGCCCAATGGGACGAGGCGGCCGCGGCGATCCTCGCGGCCTACCGCGCGCGGCTCGAGCGCCTCGGCGCCCCGGCCGGCACCGGGATCCGGCGGGAGGCCGCGGAGCATCATCTGAGGGTCGCGGCGCTCCATGCCGAGCGCACTGAAGTCGCGGCCATGGTCGCCGAGCATGTGATCGACGACGAGACGGCGCGGCTGCTGCTGCGCGAGCTCGACAGCCAGGAAGCCGCACTGGCCATCTGAGGCTGCATGGCCGCCGGGCTCGACGCTTGGTCGCCGGCCTCCCAATGCAGCAAGCCCCGGACCGGACGACCGCGGGGCGGCCGGACGGATCCGGGGCTGGCGACGGGGCCGTGGGTTGCCGTGGCAGCGCGGGGGGGCGCCGCGCGTCCCCCCGCACCACGGCGGCGCCTCACTCGAGGTC
>CAWZZK010000011.1:0-41288 GCA_963966455.1 Kaistia sp.
GCGTAGGCTCTGGCACAGATCGCGGCGGGATCCTTGCTGCCGGTTGTCGTCGGCATCGTCGCGCCATCGCCGGAAATGAGACGGTTATAGGTTCGCGGCTGGACGTTGACGAGTTCACCTGCCGCCGAGGTCACGCCGGCATGCGCGGCGAGGTCGTTCCAATCCTGCGCCAGATCGGGATCGACGGCGAGACGGGTCGGATCGAGATCCAGCACCGTCGCGAGCGCCGCGCCGCAGACCAGACAGCCGAGTGCATAGCCGGCCTCGAACTTGACCGCGGCGCGCTTGAGATCCAGCTCGTTCACGGCAACCATGCCGCCGAGATAGAGCATCAGACCGCCCGTGAAGTTGAGCGTGTCGGGCGTCGCGTTGAGGACGGCCGAGGCCCGCTTGTCAAACTGTCCATTCGCCCAGGTCTCAGCCGGCATCGCGGCCTTCCGCCAGGTCGGCTGAATGTGGTGAATATCGCCGAGCGAGGCGAAGATGCGATCAACGCGCGCATGCGGGGAGGAGGCTTCTTCCGAAGCAGCGGGACCACTACTGGCCGGCGCCGCATAGGAGGGGACCGTGCCGAAGAGGAGTGTCGCAAGCAGCGCTTGCATCAACGTCTTCATGACCTCAGCATTCCTCTACATGGTCGGATGAAAACAGCAGAGCAGAGAGAGCCGGTCAAGACGGGTCTGGCGCTGCTTCGATCTCGGCAGGTTCGCTCAATGACCGGCGCCGCGATCCGGCAGACCTCCTCCAGCCCCATGACCAGAGTGCCGTGCAACCTAGCGAGATGGCCCCGACAGCTTCGCCTCAGATTGCCGAAGCTCGGCGCAATCATGGACGATGCCGAAGCCGAGATGGTCACCCAAGCGGCTTAGAAAGAGCAGCACCCCCACCAAGGAGACAGCTTCCGATGCTCATTTGGGTCCTGCTGCTCGCGTGGATCGTAACCCTCGCGTCCGTTGTGCGCTTCTTTCCGAGGGCAACCGAGGCACGGCGTCGTCTATCTGCCCTGTCATTCATGATCCTACCGTGGGGTCTTGCGCTCCTCTTGGGCCCCTTCGTGATCGACCATCATGCGGTTGGCACGGACATTCGAGCATGGATGGTGAGCGGCCAGTACGCGGCTTTGGTGCTTTCTTTCGTTGTGGCTGCGGTTGGCATCGTTTGGGCGCGAGGTGCGAGGCGATGCGCATCGGCGATCGGCCTCGCGAACATCATCCTCATCTTCCTGCTGGTCTCCGTCAGCGTCATGATCATTGACCCGGGCTCCTGAGCAGCGCTCAACGGAGGCTGAGAACCGAACTCCGCCAGCAGTGCTCATCGCGTAAATGTTGTCATCACCGCACCCTTCCGTTGCTCGGCGGACGAGTTCGGCAGCACGACGAATATCGGGTCAAGGTGCCGCCCTCGGTCACCGGGACCCCAGAGCCCTGGGCGATGCATAGCCGACGCCTGCATCCTGTCAGAACTGCTCTGCTCTCCCTCACGAGGGGGCAGACCCAGCCGGCGCTGACCTAAAAGATGCATCACTGCTCTGTATTGCGCGCGGTTACGACGCACGGCCGTCAACCACGGCACAGCGCCGATTTTCATTGTCTCCGGGCCCTGTATTGCCGTTGGCGACCGGTCGCAGTCCTTGGGCAGACGACAGGTAGCGCGCCGCAAGCTTCTCCATCATCCGTGTGTAGAGCCGACGCGGCATTCGCTTCAGGCCGAGGCGGATGAAGATGGCGCACGGGAGGATCGTTGTGAAGTAGAGGCCGAGCAGCCGACCGGTCTCGCCGTAATCGCGCATCGCCTCGAGGATGGCCGGGGCGGAGGCATAATAAAGCGTAACATCGCGGCGGCCGTCCTCGCTGACCAGCATCACCTGATCACGGAAGCGGCGAAGCGCGGAAAGCTCGAAGCAGTCGTCGGCAAGCCCCACTATTCCGCAGCAGGCCGTCGTCAGGAAGCATTGGCCGGGGGATTGCGGCTGCTGCTGTTCCTGGAACTCCTCGATCTCCGATTTCCGGCCGAGGCGGCGGACGTAGTAATTGTAGTCCGGGATGAGCTGCATCTGTTTCAGCGCCGCGTCGGTGTCGACGAGGTCGACCGCGTAGATAGTATAGGGGCTGTTCCCGTCGACCGTCACGACCAAGGTCTTCGCGGCGCGCAGCGCTGAGAGATCGGGGCCGAACAGCTCGTTCGCGTCGAGATCGATCGTGTCGGAGACCTTGACCGTCCGGATCGTCTTGCCGTCGAGCGCGATCGAGGCGGTGAAGCCACTCTGCATGTTGCTCGTCGTCGAGAGACGGAGCGTGCCGGAATAGGCCCTTCCCTGAGGGGCGTAGCCGAGCTTCAGTTCGCCGCGACCGCCGATCAGGATTTCGTTGCCGGTCTCCCCGGTCGTTTTCGCGCCATCCGTAGTTCCGATGGCATCGCCCTGCTCGTTCAGTGTCCTGATGCTCGGGATCGCCACCTGCATACCGCCGCCGCCGGGCGTGAAGCTTTTGATGCCGCCGGAGCTGACTTTGATGCGATCTGCGCGGATAGTGGCCTCGGAGTTATTGTATTGCGACACGATCCTCCACGAGCCGACGTCCTTGACAATCCGCTCGCCTGGATCAGCCGGCACGCCCTCGGGCGGCGGCGCGCGCTCTTGCAAGCTGCGGCGCCGCTCCACGGGATCCGCGGTATCATAGTCCCCAGCGCCCTGTGCGAGTGCAGAGCGCCTGGCACCGGCTGTCAGGAACAAGGTGGCGAACGCAAGAAATCGTCGGCGATTGGCCTCGATGGACATGGCACATCCTCCCAGGAACCGATCGGGACGAGGACTATTGCGCGCAATCGATGCAATTGCCGCCGATCGTCCTGCCAAGTTCGGGCGGCCAGGAATAGGCTTGCAAGTAGGTCCGTCGCACAAGAATGAGTACGCCCACCCAATCACGCCCTCGAAACACTGGCAAGATAACTGGCGAGGGCGCCAGAGGGTCCGCCGCACCTCTTCTAGATGCAGCGAAGCTTACGAGGCGGAAGGGAAGGCCAAGCGCGCCAAGGGCCCGCACCAATGACCGAACGCCCTCTTTGGCCGGTCGTTCAGTTAATCCGTCTCGACAGTAGCAAGCGGCCGTTGCGGCGTCGTTGAATGCGGGGAAGAATTGCCTTCCCGCCAGCCGACCCGACGGAACCGACCATGTGGACGCCCCCACCGCCACCCAGCGATGAACACGATCGACTTGACGAGCTCTACAGCTATGGCCTTCTGGATACCCCGCCCGAAGAACGCTTTGACCGGATCACGCGGATCGCGTCGCGGTTCTACGACGCCGACGTTGCATTCCTCAGCTTCGTCGATGCCGGACAGCAGTGGATGAAGTCGAAGACCTCCGACGCGCTGCACGACTTCGTCGATCGGGATCGCAGTGTCTGCACCCATGTCATTTCCACAGGCGAGCCGCTCGTCATCGAGGATATGCGCTCCTCGCCCCAGCTTGCCGGGCACCCGCTGGCTGGCGATCTTCCATGGCGGTTCTACGCGAGCGTGCCGATCCGCGGCGTGAGCAGTTCCGTTGTCGGGACCCTTTGTGTCATGCGGTCCGACGCAGGCCCTCCGGCGGGCTTCGATCTGGAAACACTCTCGGATCTCGCCGCGATCACCGGCCACGAGCTGAACCTGACGCTACAGAACGCCAAGCTGCGGTCGGACAGTTACACCGACAGCCTGACCGGGCTCTTCAATCGACGAAAGCTCGACGAAGAGCTGCCGCGGGCGATCCGCCGAGCGGCGCGTACATCAACACCCGCCTCGCTTCTGCTGATCGATCTCGATCATTTCAAGGAGGTCAACGACAATCTCGGGCACATCGGTGGTGACCGTGTGCTCATCGCGTTCAGCCGCTTTCTGGCGCCTTTCGCCCGGCGACCGGATGATGTCATCTGTCGTTTCGGAGGTGAGGAGTTCGCCTTCATCCTGGCGGGCAGCGGTGCCGGCGGTGCAGAAACCGTCGCAGGAAGGATAATCCGCGAGCTCAGCGAAGCTGCCATCCCGCATCCGACGCGCGGTCATCTCACGGCGAGCATCGGCATCGCGGAACATGCGGGGCCTGAAGATATCTCCAGTTGGCTGGCCCGTGCCGACCGCGCGCTCTATGCTGCCAAGAGTGCAGGGCGCGCAACAAGCCGAACCGGCTAAAATCGGGGTCGCCGGGCGAACTCCTGGGACGCTCCATCAGTGTGAGTATGACCTCGGGGCACGGAAAACCGACGGTCCTCGTTTCGAACGGGCTTAGGCACTGGCCTTTACTTTTGTTTATTGGCGCGGCTGGCGCTCGCGTCTGGGCACCCGCGCTGGTTCAGGATGGTGCCGGGCCGCCTCCGAGACAACGCTGCTGTCCTGACGGTACTTCCCTTGCGAACGTGCTCGCGACGCTTGATGCCGGCGACCTACCTGGGATCGGATTATTGTCGTCCAGAACCTGGCTGCGGGCCTTGGCGGTTCCATGAATGTTCAGACTTCAGGACCGAGGTCAGAATTCCCTTCTGAACAGGGACGACAAGACCGCTCACAGACCCGCCATCTGAAGGTGGGCGGGCTCCGTCTAGGGACGGCAGGCCTATTCAGCTTTGGCTCTTCCGGATCGCGGGCGGCCACCAGCTGCCGTCCAGCACGGATGGCGGCGTCTCCTTGGGCCAGTAGAGCCGGAACATCGGAATAAAGGCGCCATTGGGCGCCGGGAGCCAGTTCGCTTCCTTTTCGCCGCCCGGATTGTCCTTCTGAAGATAGAGATCGATCGAGCCGTCCGGATTGGTCTTGAGCTTGTCGCGGAGGCTTAGCGTGTAGCGATTGAGCGGATTCGGCACGAAGAAATAGCCGCTGTCGTACATCGTCAGCGACCAGAACCCGTTCGCAGGCGGAAGGTCCGCCTTCGACGCGAAATGGATGACGTAGCTGTTCTTGGACGCATCGAGAGGAGCGCCATCCGCATCGGCCAAGCCTACGGGATACACGGCATCCTTCGGGGCGTTGGCTGGAATGCCGAAAGCCGAGAGCCAAGCCCTCGCCATATAGTCTGTGCCGTAGTGACCGACCTTGAGGTTTATCAGCCAACCCTGCTTCACGGTTCCCGACTTCGCAGTGTAGGCGGCGATCTTCTCCCAGGCGCTTTTCGGGGCCTCCTCGATCGCCTTCGCCACGGCCGGATCGAATTTGCCGAGATCGAACTTCCCGCCCGGCGTGATGCCGATCTTGGCGATCCGCTCGACGATCGGCGCGTCTTCAGCGGCCGGCGGATTGTCCTTCATCAATTCGGCCATCCAGCCGAAGAACCGCTGCGCGTTCAGCGCATTGACGCTGTCGCGGACGGACCGCTTCATGTCCACGCCCGGATCGATCTTGCCGGCGGGCGGGACGTAATCCTTACCCCACGCGCTCAAGGGATAGAGCTTGTACTGGTCCTGAAGCGCCCAGACCGCCTTATAGTCCTCGGACGTCCCGGTCGAATAAGTGCGACCCAAAATCCAGACGGAGGCGGTCGGCGACTTCACCTCTTGGACGCCGTCGGGAAGTTTGCCGCTCCAGCCAGGTCCTGTGATGGCGTAGGTCTGGGCCTTCTGGCCGGTCGTGCGCGAACCCGGATCGAAGAACACCGGGACCCACGCGTCGTAGAACTCCCAGACATAGTAGCGATCGCCCATGTCCGGCCAGCTGATGACCCATGGCTCCTTTAAGACGTCGACGAAGGCGTTGGAATAGAGCGTGTCGGCGTTGGGAGCCGTCACGTCCCGATAGCTGGCGTTCGGGTACTCGCGGAGATTGGCGAACTGCCCCATCGGCGCGCGCGTCGTCGTCGGCTTCTCGACGTTAGTGATGACCTTGCGCGACATCTCAACCGAGATCAGCGAGTAGCCGTAAATGTAGGCCTCTTCCGCGATGGCCTTGGCCTCGGCGGGCTCGAGCGCTGCGGCTAAGGAAGGCAGCGCACCTGAAAGAGCGAACGGGGCGGCGAGAAGCGGTGCCGAGAGAACCGAGCGTCTGGTCAGCATTTTCGAGTCGTCTCCGGAATGTTCGAAGCCGGTCATTCGGCCCGATCGGCAGCAAGATTCTAGTACGGTCGCCGATCGTCTTCAAATCGCGTGATGCCAACGCCGAGCGGCCCTAGCCCCCTCCTCGCATGACTGTGATGCTCTGCGGCGGGACCTTTGCCGACGTTCGGCCATTTAGAGCCCCGGCATTGCCAGAGATGGGAGCCGCCGTTGAAGGAAGAGTTCAAGGTCGGAGACATCGTCCGATTGCGCTTGGACGGCACGTTGATGGTCGTAACGCTCGTTACCAGAACAGTTCGCGGCGTCACCATGGTGAGCTGTTTGCCGATGAGAGATCCGGAGCTGACCGCAGAGCCGAAGGGGATCCCGGTTGATGATCTCGATCGTGTGCAAGCGCCGATTATTGTTCTCGACTGGCGCAGACCTGATCCTCACTAGGCGTCAGATTTCGGGGTGCATCGCATCTGGCTTGATCCATGCTTACACTTCCGATGCGGCCGTCCACCCAACCGGCCGCCGGCGGTGGAGTAATCCGCCGGGTCTAGACCGCCCCCAGTGACCTGCTGTCCGGCCTGACGAGCAATCTAAGTGCCGGACAGCACCGGTAGACGCCGACAACCAGCCAATCACCTCGCCAATACGTCAGTCGATTGATCATCACCCCTCCTTATGGTTGTGTGGACTTGGCCGTCCCCCTGTTCGGCCATCTGGGGGCGATGCGTCCGCCGAGGTTCACCAACCTGCTGCCCGGCGTTGTCGCACCCACACGCGCGCCGGGCAGCCCATTAGGGCTGAGCTCTGAGACTTGCGAGGCGCTTGCCCGGCACCTGCTGCCCGGCGTTGTCGTACCCACGGGCCTCAGGCGGTCCATTGCCGCAGCCTCGGCCTCTCGATTGGCCAAAGCCGGCTCATATGATTGCCTTCGCGTTAACTGCCTCCTTGCCGCTGGGGATAGCGAGTTCGAGGCAACTCGTCGAGGTCAGGCCTGCTGTCCGGGCGGGACCCCGCGCGGTCACGAGCAGGCAATGGGACGTGACCGCGGACCGAACGAATTGCCGAAGGTTCTGAGCATTCGCCGGCCCGGCTCTCACGACCGCGTCGGGCAACCGCCCTTCGAAGATCTGCTCACTCTGGAGTTTCACAAAGCGATAGCTGGCCCATCAATAGCGTTTAGTTCGCCATCTGGCTCACGATAAGCCTCGTCTCAGTACAAACAAGCAAGTATCTGCAACGCCAAAGCGATATATTGATGTGCTTCACGGGACGATGACGCGCCACAACGGATTTGGGTTGAAAGTCCGGAACGCTGGCGCAACGCTGTTAGTATCTGGTCCAAGGTTGCGCTCATAGACAACGCCGCGCTGATCGCAGAGGAACGTCATGATGCCGGTCTCGCCGTAGACAGCGGGCCAGGCGATCAAGGCATGGCCAGCCAGCATGCGGCCGTTGAGGCGATAATCGTAAGCGCCACCGGGTGCCGCGGCCCCCTGCCGGGCCAGAATGCGAAAATGGTAGCCGTGGTAGGAACCGGGGCCGCCGTTGAGCCCCGGCGTAACCGCGGCCGCCACGATACGATCGCCGAGCGGGCTGCGGTCAGTCGGCTCTTCGGGCGGCCAGTATAGCCCATCATGCTGCCCCTCCGACGACACCAGCCGTTTCGCGAACTGCTGAACCGGCTCGTCGTCATGCAACGACTGAAAATACTCTGTCTGCGCGGCGACATAGTCCGCGCAGGCGCCGATGGCGACGAGCTCGTTCTCTCCGATCGTCGCAGTCGAGACGGCCTCGCGACCCGCGACGACGTCGAACTGCCAGCCCGCATCCTCCTGCTTTAGCGGGATCGGGAACTGCCAGCCGATCTTGCCGAAGGCGAGCGTCTTCTCGCCGTCCGCCGCCTCGATGACGCTGCGGCTCTCGGCGGCGAGATTGAGGAAGTCGGCGAGGTTGCGCGCATCCGCGGCGCTGTCGCCGGTCGAAAGGAGGGCGGTGCCGTCCTCACCGAAGATCGCCGCGAAGCCACTGCCGGGGCTCTTCGCCGCCGCGACCAGCGCGTCGGCCGCCGCTTCGGGGGTCGGGAAGCTCTCGATCGCCCATGCCTCGCCGGGCGCGGAAGCCGCGAGGGCAACGAGAGCCGTGAGCATCACTCTTTTGCTGGCCACGTTGTCCTCCTCACCGCCGTCCGCCGCGGCCACCGCCGCCACCGCGCATCATCATCGGGCTGCCGCCGCGGCCGGCTGGACGCGAGATCGACTGCCGGCTCATCGAGCCGCGATTGTAGGCACCGAACGAGTTGCCGCCATAGCGCGCGCCGCTGAACGCACTGCCAGACGGCACGCGGTTCACCGACTGCGGTCGTTTTTGCGCGGGCCGCTGCGCAACTGCCGGCTTCTTGTTAGCAGGGCGCGCCTGCTTGGCGGCGGTCTTCTTCGCGCCGGCAGACTTCTTGGCGCCGGCAGGTCGCTGCTCCGCCTTTGGTTTCTGCCCCGGATTGGGCCGCTGTCCGGCATTCGGGCGTTGGCCCGCATTCGGACGGTCGCCGAGATCGGCACGGCCGTCGGCATTGGGGCGGTCGCCGATCGCGCCGCTGGCTGGCCGCTGGCTGGCATTGGGGCGATCCGGCTGCCCGGCCGCGCCGGACCTGTCCCTGCCACCGAGACGGTTTGCCAGCTGAGGCTTGGTGCCCTGGCCGGGCTGGTAGCGACCATCTGGCCGCCAGGGCCGCAGATTGCCTGACCCGATATTGATGTCGTTGCCGATGTTGATATTGCCGTTGTTCACCCGTGCCGGCAGCTGGCCGGGTCGGTAGCCGGGATGGCCGGGCCAACGCGGCGGATAGACCCAGCCGCGGCCCCAGTCCCACACATGGTCGATTGCGGCGCCGACAGCGACGCCGACGCCGAAGCCGATCAGTCCGGCAGCCAGTTCGCCGCCATCATCCTCGTACACGACGACCGGATCGTAGGTCGGCACATAGATGACGCCGGGTTCTGTCGGCTCGATGACGACATAGTCCTTGGTGACGTTGCCGACGGTCTGTTGCTGCACGCTCACCGTCTGCTGTGGCGTCGTCGCCAGCGAGCCGCTCTTCTGTGCCTCGTGGCGCAGCTCCTGGATAACGGCCGCCACATCGTCCGGCTGGTTGACGAAAGCGTCGCCGAGATCGGCAGTGGCGTCGAGATCGGTGTTGAGAAGGGCGATCACTTGGGGAAATCGCACCAGCGCCTTGACAGATGGATCCCAATTCTGCGCGTCGACCCCGGAGAAGTCGCCGCTTTCGACTTCCGCCTTGTTCTTGTCGAGCCAGCGAGCGGCCATCACAATGTCGACCGGATAAGCCGTGGCTGGCAGAACCTGGGCCAGAAGATCGTCAGGATAAAGCGCGATCGGCGCAAGGAGCTTTCGCAGCTCCTCAGTTGTGAAAGCGATGGAAGCCTCTCCCCCGGCGGCGCTGACTTGTACCTTCGCCGGTGATGGAGTTGGGAGTGGCGCTGTCTCTGTGGCGTTGCCAGGATTCGCCGAGGCAAACACCGTTAGGCATGGCGCGAGCAAGAACACCATGCGGCAACGTCGGTTCTTCGCCATCGCCTACTCCTCCGCAATCTGATACCAGGCTCCCGGAACGGCGCTGTTTATGCCTTGAGGTCAATCAATCTCAGGTGCCCAGCTCAGGAAGAAGCCAACATCCCCGGGCAGTCCTCCGGGGAAGTTAATGATCATAGCCTTCAGCTTGAAACCTTGTGGGCGTCCAAACTGCTCATAACGATCATAAAATTCCCTCGCCTTGCCCTGCAGCGTTTGAGGCCAATCCGGATCGCTATTGTTGATTGCTCTCCCGCTGTCGATACAGAGGCTGGAGGGAAAGCTGTACACGAGGGCTTCGAACTTGCCGTCCTCGATCGCCATCGCAACGAGCCGCCGAACGACGGCAATCTCGTGGTCCGTAACGTGCTCCTTAAGGAACCGCTCAGCAAAGTCACTGAGCTGAGCCCTGGCCTTTGACCGAGCTTCCTCCGACTTTCGCGCGGCTTCAAGCTGGGCGTTTAGAAGCTTCAATCGAAGCTGTTCGGCGCTCGGCGCAGAATTGCGAGGGTCTTGACCACCGATATCAGTCATAATCTCCTCCAGTCCTTTTCTTTCATTGAGTAATAACGATTATTTACACGTTCAGATCTGGTTCATTCCGCCTAGTGGCTTTCTCAGAAAGACTGGGGAACGATACGGTTAACACGAGCCGGATCCTTGTAATTCCCCGCTTTCTGGCGTTTCGGCAGCGAAATCTTCTCTACCGTTAGGCGCTCATAGGGTATCTGCGATAGGGCGTGGCTTATGATATTGAGCCGTGTGCGCTTCTTGTCGTTGGAATCCGCGACGTACCATGGTGCCCAGTCGGTATCGCTGGCCTCGAGCATCGCGTCGCGTGCGCGGGAATAGTCGTACCAACGGCTGTAGGACTCCAGGTCCATCGGCGAGAGCTTCCAGACTTTCTTTGGATCGCTGATCCGCGCCTCGATACGCCGCGTCTGCTCTTCGGGGCTGACCTCGAGCCAATACTTGAGCAGGATCACGCCACTGTCGACAATCGCCCGCTCGACACCCCCGACGATCGACAGGAAGCGCTCGGCCTGCTCGTCGCTGCAGAATCCCATAACCCGCTCGACGCCAGCCCGATTATACCAGCTACGGTCGAAGATCACGACCTCGCCTGCCGCCGGCAACAACGGTAGATAGCGCTGGATGTACATCTGCGACTTCTCGCGCTCGGTTGGCGGCGGCAAGGCGATAACCCGGAACACGCGCGGGCTGACCCTCTCCATGATCGACTTGATGACTCCACCCTTTCCCGCGGCGTCCCGTCCCTCAAAAATGATGCAGACCTTGCCGCCCGATTGGCGGAGCCACTGCTGCATTCGCACAAGCTCGACTTGGAGCTTCTCCAGCTCCGTCTCGTAGGTTTTTCGGTCGAGTTTTCCCTTATTCGAGCTTGCAGCCTCGGCTGCCATCGTCTTCAGGTCAGCCCGCAGGTCCCTTCCTTTATTGGCCTTTTTTCCGCTCATCGTCCTTATCCCTGTCACGAATGAGTGCTTCTGGATCCGGGTTCGCCAAAGCTAGAACGGCAAAGGCCGCGTCATACAGTTTGGCGGTGATTTCGCTGTCACGCAGGTCGGGACTCGTCACAGCGTACAAAAAGGCTCGACGCAGGGTGCCGACGGGCTCCCGGGGGAAGGCTCGGCGCACCCTCGCGGCGAGCGCAGCACCATCATCGGCGCCGCCGGCCATCTCCTCGACCGCCAGCGACAATTTCAGGACATGCGGATCAAGCATCGCACCCTCCTTCTGCGCTCCGGCTGTCGAGCGCAGGCCGGGTCGACGCTTCGCTGTCGGGAGGCGCACCCGCCTCGGCCGACAGGGCACGAACGGCCCGGCGCATCGTAGGGAAAATCTCGAAATCCTGCTCAGTCAGCCCGCGCTCGTCGCGCCAATGCTGCCATTCGGTGGCGCGACCTGCGCCGACGAGCCGAATACCGCGCGCCTGGAGGTTCCTCTGCAGCTCAAGCAGCACGAACAGTCCGCTGACATCGGTGCGCGTGATCGGGATGAGATCGAGGACCACCGCCTGGAGGCCCGGCGGCGCTGCCGCCACAGCCGCCATCAGTTCGGCGCGCACATGGCCGGTATTGAAGAAGACCAGCGGACCGTTGCAGCGCAGGATGACGACATGCGGCACGGCATGCGCCCTCGGGTGCCGATCCAGCGAGTGGAAGCCTGGCATGCCCTCGACTAGACCGAGCTGCTCGACCTTCGGACGGGCAATCGTCTGGATGAATCGCAGCAAGGCCAGCACGACCGCCAGCAAAACGCCCCTTGTAATGCCGAGGCCGACGACGCCGAGCGTCGTCAGCACCGAGATCGCCGCCTCGACCCGGTCGGCGCGCCAGATGAGCAGCAGCGTCCTGAGATCGATCAGCGACAGGCCGGCGAAAACGAGCACGGCACCGAGCGCGGCGAGCGGGACATAGGCCAGAGGCGCTGTGAAAGTCAGCAGGACGACGCCGACGATGGCCGCGGCGACGAGCCCGGTCATCTGCGTACGGCTGCCATTGGCATCGCCAACCGCCGTCCGGGAATCCGCGCCGCTGATGGCGAAAGTCTGGACCAGCGCCGCCGAGACATTTGCAGCGCCCAGCGCCGCGAATTCGCGGTCGGCATCAATCTCGTAACCGTTCTTGGCCGCGAAGGATTGCGCGGAGAAGATGAGGCTCGCATAGCTGACCAGCGCCAGCGCGCCGGCGCCGGCCAGCAGGTCGGGGAGCGCTGCTACATCGATTGAGGGCAATGCGACGTCCGGCAGCCCGCGTGGTACCGGCCCCAGAGTCTTCAGGCCCATGCGGTCGAGATTGAACAGGGCGGCCGCCGCCGCCGCGACGCCCATGGCGACGATGCCGGCGGGGAGCGAGGGAAGCACAAGGGGCAGAAGTCCGACCACGAGTAGCGCGAAAACCCCTACAGCCACCGCGATCGGCACCGCCTCGCCGAACCGGCCGATCGATTCCAGCGCCAGCGCGAGACCGTGGCTTTGGAGCGGGATGCCCGTTAGCTTCCCGAGCTGTCCGAGCACGATGGTAATCGCGATACCGTTGAGGAGACCGACCAGGATCGGCTTCGACAGGAAGTCCGCAAGCGCGCCGAGCCGCATCAGGCTGGCGCCGATGCAGAAGATGCCGGCAATCAGAGTGAGCACGGCGGCGAGCGCCGCATAGCGGGCAGGATCGCCGGCCGCGAGCGGCGCCACCGAGGCGGCGAGTACGGCACAGGTCGCGGCGTCTGGGCCGACGATCAGCTGGCGCGACGTGCCGAATACCGCATAGGCGAGCGACGGTGCGAAGCAGGCATAAAGCCCAAACTCGGGCCGAAAGCCGGCGAGCTCCGAATAGGCGATACCGACAGGGATGGCGACCGCCGCAACGGCGACGCCCGCCCGGAAATCCGCCGGTAGGTCGCCCCGGTCATAGGCGAGAAGGGCAGCAAGACCCGGCGCGAAGCGGCCGACCCGCTGCCGAAGGCCGGCGCGAGGGGTGGTATCGGGAGTGGCCCCCGCCCTATCCTGCGCCGGACTCATGCTGCCACCCGAGCCGCGCCGGCAGGCGGGTCGGACTGCGGCAAAGCTTTCGCCGCGCTGTCCGGCCGCAAGCCATAGAAAGTTGAATAGAGTACCGGCACCAAGATCATGGTCAGAAGCGATCCGTAAGCGAGACCGGCCATGATGGTGACGGCGAGGCCCACCCAGAAGACATCGCCCAGCAGTGGGATGACGCCGAGCACAGTCGTGCCGGCAGCCAGCAGCACCGGCCGCAGCCGCGAGACCGCTGCCTCTATGGTCGCGTCATAGCGCGACAGACCCCGTCCGATGCCGGCATTGATCTCGTCGAGGAGAACGAGGCCGTTCTTGATCATCATGCCCGCGAGACTCATCGCGGCAAGCAGCGCGACGAAGCCGAAGGGAACTTCGGTAACTAGCAGTCCGAAGATGACCCCCGACAGGGCGAAGGGAATTGTGAGGGCGATGACCAGCGGCGGCCGGACCGCATTGAACAGAGCCACCATGATGAAGGCGGTGATCGCCAGCGCCGGGATTGCTCCGGGCAGTAGCGAGGCCTGGCTCTTCGAGCTGTTTTCCTGCTCGCCGCCCCATTCCATGCGATAGCCCGGCGGCAGCGGCAGCGCCTCGATCTTGGCGCGAACGTCCTGGTAGAGCGTCGGGAAGGTGACGCCGATGGCCGGATTGGCCTGCACCGTCAGCGTCGGCCGGCGGTCATAGCGGGCGATCACTGCCTCCTGCGGGCCGACCGAGACACCGTCGACCAGTTGCGAAAGCGGCACGCTCCGTGTTCCCGCGAGGCTGCGCACGCCGAGCACGTCGAGATCGCCCGGCCGGTCGCGTTCGCTATCCACCGCGCGCATCACGATCGGCACCATGTCCTCGCCGTCCCGGAACAGGCCGATCGGCAGCCCCTCATAGGATCGGCGTGTCGTGCGCGCGAGATCCTCGCGCGTGATGCCGGCCCAGCCGGCCCTAACCGGATTGTAGTCCGGCCGCACCTCGAGCACCGCCTGCCGCCAGTCCGTCTGCATCAGGCCGGCATATCGACTGGCCCTGAGGATGGCGAGCACGTCATCGCCGAGCCCGCGCAAGGTGGCCGGCGTCGCATCGGCGGGGCCGCTGATGCGCAGCTCGAACTTCCAGGTATCGCCCGGCCCGACCGAAAATTTCCGCAGCGGCACGAGCGCCGTTGGGAAATTGGCTTGGAGCCAGGGCTGCAGTTCGGCGATCAGGCCGTCGATGTCGCCGAGCGATCTCACATTAATGACGAGTTGGCCATAGGCGGGGTTCTGCGCCTCCGGCTCGACCGGCAGGTAGAAGCGCGGCGGCCCGGCGCCGACGAAGGTCGCCACCTCGGCGACGCGCGGATCGGCGCGCAGATGCGCCTCGATTGTCTCGAGATCGGCCGAGACGCGCTCGATGCGAGTCCCTTCCGGCATCCAGTAATCGACCATGAACTTGGTCATCGCCGCGTCTGGGAAGAACAGTTTGGTGACGCTACCGAATGATGCCAGCGAGGCGAGAAGGATCGCGACGGCGATCCCGATCGAAACGAAGCGGAAGCGGATCGCGAGATGCAGCAGCCGCCGGAAACCGTTGAAGAACGGCCCGCCGAACGCCTCGCCGCCTCCGGTCTTCGCCGGCTTGAGCATGGCGATGCATTGCAGCGGCGTCACCGTCACCGACAGGATCCAGGAGACAAGCAGCGAAATCGCCACCACCGAGAAGAGGCTGGCGCAATATTCGCCCGCGCTCTCGTCCGAGGCGAAGATCGGATAAAAGGCCATCATGGCGATGATGGTCGCCCCTAGGAGGGCCATCGCCGGCTGGCTGGCCGCTTCGATTGCCGCCCGGCGCGCCTCCATCCCCTGATTGATCCGGACTGCATAGCCGTCGGCGATCACGATGGCGTTGTCGACCATCATGCCGAGCGCGATCACGAGGGCGCCGAGCGACATGCGCTGCAGGTCGATACCGAACACCGCCATCAGCAGGAACGTCGCCATCACCGTCAGCATCAGCGCGGTGCCGATCACCACGCCCATGCGCCAGCCGGACGGCACGGTCAGCACCACGAGGACGATGAGGATCGACTCGATGAGGCTGATGAAGAAGCCGCGCACTGATTGGTCGATCGTCGCCGACTGCCAGTTCACCTTCTCGACGCCGATACCGACCGGCAGGTCCTGCATCAACTCGGCGAGCCGCGCATCGACGCGCTCGCCGACGGTGACGACGTTCTCGCCCGGCCGGTTGGTAAGAGCGATGCCGATCGCCGGGCGGCCGTTGAACCGCATGATCGTCGCGGGCGGATCGCGATAGCCCTCGGTGATGCCGCCGACATCGCCCAAGCGGATGATCTCATTACCGGCTTGGGCGTTCTTCCTGCTGGCGTTCTGCAAGAGATCGAGCGCGGCCGGCTGCAGCGCGACGTCGCTGATCTCCTCCGCGAGGCTGAACGTCCCGGTCGGCGCGATGCGGAGCGTGCTGTCATTGACATACATGCGCCCGGCATCGAAAACGGCATTCTGCGTTGCCAGCGCCGAGGCAATGGTCGCCTCCGAGATTCCGAGCTGAGCGAGCTGGCTCTGCCGGACGTCGATGAAAACCTGCCGGTCCTGCACGCCCCAGAGATCGACCCTTGCGACGCCATCGACGAGGCTGAGCTCGCGCTTGAGGTCGTCGGCGAAATCCTTCAGCTGCTTCGGCGTGTATCCGTCGCTGGTGACGGCGAGCAGGAGGCCGAAGACATCGCCGAAGTCATCGATGACGAGCGGCTTACCGGCGCCAGGCGGAAGCTGACGGGTGGCCTCGTCGACACGGGCGCGCACCTTGTCCCAGATGCCGGGCAATTCGTCCGACGTATAGGAAGCCTTGATGTTGACCTTGATCCGTGAACTTCCGGCGCGCGAGAAGCTCTCGAGCGAATCCAGTTCCTTGAGCTTCTGCAGCGACAGTTCGATGCGGTCGGTGACTTCCCGCTCGACCTCCTCGGGGCTGGCGCCAGCATAGGTCGTGGTCACGACGGCGGTCTTGATCGTGAATTCGGGGTCTTCGAGCTGGCCGAGCGTGAAGAAGGCAGCAAGGCCGCCGATCAGGATCAGCGCCGCCGCAAACCACGTCACCGTTGGATTGTCGACCGCGCCGCTGACGAGCCTCATGGCTTCGCCCCGTCGGATGGGAGCTTCACCACCTCGCCATCGGCCAGACTATTGGCGCCGGCCGTGACGACCCATTCCCCAGGCTTTAGGCCTTCCGTGACGGTGACGCCGCCCTGAACCACCCGGCCCGCCTTGACCGGCCGCAGCGCAACCTTGCCGCTGGCAGAATCGACGACCCAGGCCGCGAGCGGCTGCTTGCCGGGCTCCAGCGGCCGGAGCGCCGCCGGCGGCACGACGATCAACTTCGCCGCCTCCGCTTCGTCGACTTGGCGGACGCGGAAGCTGCCGGCCATTCCCGGCAATATGACGGTCTTCGCATCAGCCGGCTGGTCGAAGGCGAGCGTGACCGGGAAGGTTCGCGTCACCTGCGACGCCTCGGTGCCGATCTCGACGACGGTTCCGTTCAGGACGGTCTCGGGGAAGGCGTCGAAGCGGCCTTCGACCGACGCGACGAGGGGAACGAGCGTGATCAGCGTCTCAGGGACATCGATAACGGCCTCGATGCGATGGAGATCAAGAACGCGCGCGATCTGCTGCTGGGCGCGGATCTCCTCGAAGACCTGCGGATAGACTGCGACGACGCGGCCGGCGAAAGGGGCTGGCAGCGTCGCCAGTCTTAAGTCGATCCGCGCCCGTTCGAGGGCTGAGTGGACGGATTCGACACGGGCTGCCGCGCCCTCGCGTTCGGAAAGCGCGTCATCGCCGCGCGCCTTCGGATAGGTGCCGCTCTCGACCAGCGGCAGGATGCGGTCATACTGGTCGGACTTCAGCTTGAGATCCGCGAGCGCGGCATTGAGATCGGCATTAAGCCGCGTGACCTCGGCGCGATAGGTACGGTCGTCGAGGGTCGCGACCACGTCGCCAGGCTCGACCCTTTGGCCAACCTTGACCGGCAGCGTGAAGATCTGGCCCGGCACACGGAACGATAGGATTGCTTCCTGCTCAGCCTTAGCCAGACCGGGAAACTGCCGCTGACCAAGAGCGGTCGATGTCCCCACTTGCATCGCCGCCACCGGCCGAGGCTTCGATGGCGCCTGCGTTTCGTTCTTTTCCGAACACGCTGCGAGCGAAGACAAAAGGCCGATGAAAGCCACGGGCAGCCGAAAACGCATGAGCAGCAACCCTACTGCGGATCACAAGAGCCGCCGAAACATTGCCTCAATAAAGAACCATGAAGAATGCTGCTTTGGAAGCCCTGTTTAGCTCCTAGCCTCATCTGCTAGAATCCAACAGGGACAATTACAAATTCTTAATAAGGACTACGTATTTTCTGTCCGCCAGAATTCATCCGTGTTCCCCCCAGAGAGTCGTTTGCGAAGAGGCTCTGTTCGGCCTGTACCCAAAACGACCGTTTTCGAGACAGTTGAGGCTGCACGAAACTGCTTCGCTTTGCGCCACAAATTTGGGCGGCCGAGAGTGAGAACATGGTTCGGCCCAGCCACCTCTAATTTCACAGCATACCTCTTGGTACATCGGGACGGCGTTTGAGCGCTACACCACTGCGTATTTGCGTCCGCGCAATTCAAAAGCGTCCATGCCGCCTTCCATTGTCTCGGTGATCGCTTGCCGGACCGCGGGGGTTTCAATTGCGCCATCCTGCTCTATCGCAATCTGCGCGGCTCTGATCGCCTCCGAGGCGTTCGGCTCAACGCTCGGCATCAGCGCCACGACCTTGTCCGCGTCGCCATTTACAACGAAATTTGGGTTATGAGTTGCAAAAATCAATTGCCGCTTGCGCTTTGTAGTTTGCAAGATCTTGGCAATCGTCATGATTACTCGATTGTCGAGATCATCCTCCGGCTGGTCGATGAGGAGCGTTCCGGCCTCTTGGTTGAGGAGCAAGGTAAGCAGAGCCGAAGCCTGCTGACCTGGGGAGGCACGGTCAAACGGCATGTAGCTTCCGCGGTCCTTATACTCGAAGCGGATGAAGGGAGACGCCCATGCCGATAAGAACTTACCGAGGCGGTCGTCATCTAGGCGCGCCAAAACCTGGCGCGCTTGATTCTCTGTGAGGAACCCCAATCCGGCCCGGATCTCTGCGACGTCGCGGGGGTCTAGCTCCGAAACGTCGCCCCTTTGAACCTGGCCCTGCCGAATTCGCTGCAGCCTGTGGACAAGTTCCTCCCACCCCTGGCGCCCGCTTTTCGCGGCGTCCTCCACGAGCTCGCGGCAGCGGTTATCAATATCGCGAATACCGCAACGCTCGCACAACTCCATTAGGGCTTCGACAAACCGTGCTGGAACCGCCTCTTCTTCTACGTGCGCACGAAGGACACCCGTGGACATCTCCATCACCTTGTTAGAGGCCTCGTTGAGAATCTCGCGCAATGTCTTCAAGCGCGCATCCAGCACCGCCCTCGCCTCGGCGAGACGGGATTCTGCCTCCGCCGACATGGCTTTCGCTGTCCTAGCTTCCTGAAAGTTCCTCTCCGCCAACTGCTGCTCCTCACCCAGTTGACGAAATTCTGCCAGTAGAGCTGTCAAATGGGACTGTGCTTGGCTTGCGAGCGCATAGTCGTCGCTGAACTTCTTCCTGTCGCCGTCGAATTCGACTTGATGGCGAGTTAGCTCTTCAAGGGTGAGCATGAGAGCATCGGTGATATCACTAATGAAGTCGCGGACTCGCTCATTGAGTCGGAGCATGCTGTCTCGCGCATAAACCACCGATGGCGTATCGACCACGCTATCCCATGCTTGCAGCGGCAGTTCCTTGATCTGTCTGACTTGATCAAGCGTAGCTTGGACAACCTTCACTGCCGACTGGAACGAGGCGACCGTTCGATTATAGAGCGGCTGCTTGTCTAGGATCGCCTGTTGGTCGGTGCTGAGACCACCTTGCTCCAGCCGACTCCGAATGGCGTCAAGACGCCGCGCAAGGTCTGCCGATGCCGCCTCGGTGCGGTCGAACGCTGCCTGTGCAGCCCAGCCTTGTACGACCTGCTGAAATGCTGCACGAACCCCCCGTTCCGCATCATTGATCTCTTGTTCTGCCTGTCGGCGCCGATCGACACTTTCAGCAGCAGCGATACCGGTGATCTGTTCATCGGCGGTTTCTGGGTGCCTCACCATGGTGGAGAGTTGCTTTTGAGAAAACGCCCTGGCTCGGAAGCGTTCCTGCGCCACGTGGATGGGCAGGTCACGCGTCTCCGCCCCAGACGACACCGTGATTACAGCTTGCTTGTCGAGCGAGCGCCGCCAGGTCTCAAGAACACCATTTCGGTCAAGATCAACTTCGACGAAACCGCCGACCAGTGTTGACTTGATTAAGTCACGTTCGCGACCAGCAGTCACATCTTCAGTCGCGTCAACCGTGCTCCGACCGAGTGCAAACCGTAGATACTCTAGGACTGCCGACTTTCCGGATCCGCGGCCGCCAATCAATGCGTTAAAGCCATCATTGAACGTGACAGCGAAGTCCGCGCCCGTCAGAGTTGAGCTGACCCGCAACTCCATGACGCGCTGGCTAGGGATCGCCGGTTCTGTGTAGATGATCCGGGCCTCGTCCGCCAAGACCGCCTGTCGCAATGCTTCCGCAGTCGGTTCGCCTAGCCGCATCCAGCAGGGATTGATTCCGAGATCGTCATAATTGGCCTTCCGGTTGTCGCCCGTTGTGACAATGCCGCGCCTGCGGTCTCCCCAGTCGGGAATCTCTCCGTAGATCTTCTGAAGTGTGACTGAATCAAGGATCGAATACGCCTTCTCGTTATACACTCCATCGACTTCCAATTCTGCGAACCTCGGGTGGAAACCCTTTCGCAGAATGTCTTTATGACCACCTTGGCTAGCATGCGGCAAAGCGATATGCCGTCCCCTAAGAATCTTATCTTCGAACACGTCTCCGATCAGCTCTTTAACGTCTCGGCCGCAAAGCTGGGTCTGGGGCGCTTGAGGAGCTTTGGGATCCGGAACGGCGATATGGGGCATCTTGCCGAACAGCCGCGCAATCTCTTCCGGTGGCATGCCTTGGTCGAACAATATCAGGCATTGGACGGAATCGTTGCAGGTGACCTCCATGCCCGGGAACAGCCACAATGCAGCCTTGGCTTCAGATGAGCGCTCGATTGCGCGAGCGACGTACGGGTACATAACGATGTCGTGGTGATCCGTGATTCCGATCGCCCCGATCCCTCGTTTGAGGCACTCCGCGACGAACTCGTCGGCCCAGACCTCGCGCGCCTTTTCACACTCCTCCGAGCCACCGGGTAGACTTGGGCCACCGGTCCAGCCGGCATCGCGAGGCGTATGGATTTGAAAATCAGTCTTCCGCCATACCGCCCCCGGATGGCGACCCTTCGTGTAGCTCATGCTCCCCCCGCCGGCCGACACTGATGCTTGTTATCGCAAAGAATTCAACCTTGCACATGCCCGACCCGTCAAGCTGATAGCAACTTCAATGGCAGCTGCCAGGACGCACGCGGGGCTTTCGAGTGTCGGGAGCAGCGATACATCACATAAGAGTATTCCGTGCAGCGTCCTTATCCCTAACCAGAGCCATCTCGGACCCTGAATTGCCGCATCGACTGGCCGCGACACGCGCGCTGCGCCGCAATTCCGAGTATTTGATCGATCGTTGATCGAATGGGCCAAAACCAAAGCAGCGGCCTCATTGTCCTGAAAACGAACGTTTTCCGGACATAACCGCCCTCCCCTCGTTTTGGGTCGTACCGATGGGTGGATTATGTCCACTAACCATGTCGGATTTCAATTGACCGGATAACGGTCCTGAATCAGAATCGGGACATGCTCATCGGCTACGCCCGCGTCTCCACCCTCGACCAGAATCTCGACCTGCAGCGTGACGCGCTGAAGAAGGCCGGGTGCAGCAAGATCTTTGAGGAGAAGAAGTCCGGCCGTGCCGGGACCAAGCGCCCCGCCTTCGAGGCGGCGCTCGAGTATCTCCGGCCCGAGGACGTCCTGGTGGTGTGGAAGCTCGACCGGCTGGGACGGTCCCTCGTTGAGATGATGCGCACCATCGATACGCTTAGGAAGGACGGCATCAAGTTCCAGAGCCTCACCGAGCATTTCGACAGCGAGACGGCGCATGGCCGCTTCGCGCTGCAGATGCACGGCGCCATGGCCGAGTACTTTCTCGACCTCAACCGTGAGCGAACGATGGAGGGGCTGAAGGCGGCGCTGGCCCGCGGCCGCAAGGGTGGTCGGCCGCGCAAGCTCAGCGAGGGTCAAATGGCGATGGGGCGGGCTCTTCTGGCCGAGGGGACGATCTCGATCGCGGATATCGCCCGGCAGCTCGGGATCGGGCGCAGCACCTTCTATGAGTATTTCCCGGAAGGACGGGCGACGCGGCGCGTCGGACGGTCGGCCAGGGCGGCTGATACGCGGGGTCCCCTTCCGACATCGACAAAGCCGGAGGACGGCGCTCCTCCCGCCAAGGAGGAGACGCGCTGATGCCGATCCGCCCGCAGCATCGCTGGCTTTATCCCATCGACTGGCCGCAGCTCTCCGCCATGATCCGCTTCACCCGCGCCAAAGGCCGCTGTGAACAGTGCGGGCGGCCGCAGGGCACGCTCGTATACCACCGCGGCGCTGGCGGGTGGTGGGCTGCGGCGCGCCCGGCCGGCCGCCGCGGCCGCGGGCGTATCCTGGCCTCGCTCGGCTCGGCCTCCCCTGCCCCGGGCTTGCCCGGCCTCCGAACCACGCGGGTCTTCCTCGCCACCGGTCATCTCGACCACGACCCCGGCAACAACACCCCGCGCAATCTCAGGGCCTTCTGCCAGCGCTGCCACATGCTCCACGACCGCCCCGAGCATCGCCGCCGGCGGCGGCTAACACTCAGGATGCGGCGGGCAATGGGGGACCTGTTCAGCGGACCGTATCGCTCGGTCTGATAGTGACATCGGGCAAGATGTATACTTGCTTCGTTTGAGCGCAGATGGCTCGCTAAGGAAACGAGAAGCCCATATCCCTTATGAAAATTGCAAGGAAGGGTTGCTTCCTTTGGCTTCGCTCCAGGAGCTCTTGGCTAGGGCCCATCGTCCGATCCACCGGTGCCGGCGAGACGGTTTTGGCATTCTTGCCGTAGTTCTGATTGCGTCCTCGCGCGTCGATGTTGGTATCCACTTTATCGGCGACGCTCTGGACGACGCCGTCGCAGTCGGGCGACGAAGCCAACCGACGAGCCTCGGTGTTGTCCCCGGCTGGCACGCAGGATGAGCCATAGGCCGATAACGATCAGTTGTGCCGAGCTGAAAGATTGCGCAGATCGGCGGGAACCACTCCAGCAAGCGCTATCGAAGCGAAAAGTACTGTTCAGGCAAACGGCAGACGTATCAGTACCACACCGGCAGCTGCGCAAAAGCCGAGCGTCGAGACCATACCGACCTTGAACGCGCCAGGCTCCAAGCGCGGAGTTGATCACCTCTTCAGGCCGAACAGCCAGTGCGACGCCAACCCGATTCCCCAGCCGATCAAAACCCATTCCACCCACCAGGGCGGGCCAGTCAGATAATCAATCACGGCGAGGACGGGGAGCCCGACCACGAAGCACAAAGCATGGATCTGAAAGCCGAGCTTCCTCTGCGCTGGCGTGGCGTTCAACATGGCGGTCTCCCCACTCCTCTCTCAGGGCTGCTGCGCGGCCTGGTCGATGACGGCGGCGACCTTGTCAGCCTGCGACACGAGGCCGGCATGGCTCGCGGGGATTTCCGTCACGCTCGCCTTCATGCGCGAGGCGAAGAAACGCTGTGCATCCGGCGGGATCACCTTGTCGTCCGTCGTGATGACGAAGACCGTCGGCTTGTCATGCCAGGCAGCGACCTCCGTGACGGCGTCGAAATTGGCGGGGTTTGAGGGAAGCTGCCGCGCGGCCATCGCTTCCGCTTCGGCCTTCGGGAGATCACCGGCAAAGAGCGCCGGGAAGGCGGCAGGATCGAAGATGAGGCCGCCTTGGGCATTTGGGCGGATCGCCTTGGTGCCCTCGCTGGGCGGCGAGCCGGCGAGCAGCTTGGTCAGCGATTCCCCCTTGTCAGGTGCGAAGGCCGAGACATAGACGAGCGCCTTGATCCTAGGGTCCGCGCCGGCCTCGCCGATGACGACGCCGCCCCAGGAATGCGCGACGAGAAGGGTCGGGCCGGACTGCGCCGCGAGCGCCGCCTTGGTCGCCGCGACATCGTCGGCCAGCGAGGTGAGCGGGTTCTTGACCTCCGTCACCTGATAGCCCTTGGCCTTCAGGATTGCGGCGACCTTGTCCCAGCTGGTCTCGTCGGCGAAGGCGCCGTGCACCAGCACGATGTTGGTCGCCTTCTCGGCGGCGACGGCGGCCGTGGCGCCGAAGGCGGCCGCGGCGAGGAGGAGGGTCGTGAGCATACTCTTCATCGTGATCTCCGCTGTGGCCGGCCGATCAAGCCGACGCTTGCTGGTGGGGACGGCTAGGAGGACGGCTCGGGAACGGGCATGTCGAAGGCGTTGAGCGCGACGGCGATGAGCGCATAGCCGCCGATGAGGAAGACGAGTTCGCCGAAGCCCTCGCGGCCGAGCAGCGCCGTGGCGCGCTCGTAGGTCGAGCTCGGCAGGATGCGGCCAGCGATCAGGGAGGCGGCGACATCATGCGCGATCGCGGCCTCGGCCGGCAGGTCGATTGGCCGTTCTCCGGCCGCGAGCGCGGCAATCGCCTCGGGCGTGAGCCCGGCAACCGCGGCCATGATCTCATGCGCATAGAGCTCATAGCGGGCATTCAGCCGCGCGCCCACGGCGAGGATCGCTGTTTCGCGCACGATAGGCGGCAGCTTCGCTTCGGTACCGATCGCCGCCAAGAATTGCAGCGCCGGGACGCCGAAATCGGGGAAATGCAGCATGACCGGGAAAGGACCGATCAGCGCGCCGGCTTCATCCTCGGCGATGATCTGCGGCTGCTTCCGCACCATGAGCGCGACGATCGTGTCATGCACGCTGCGCAGCGCCGGCGAGAGGCTCTCGGGCGGCAAGGGCTGAAGCCGCATGGTCAGAGCCCCTCGGCATAGCGGCCGTCGATCAGCACGAAGGCCATGCGGCAGATGGCGCCCGAGCGGTTCGACCAGGCATGGCTTGTTCCGCGCTGGATAACGACGTCGCCGGCGTTGAGCAGCGTCTCGCTCGCCTCCATCACCATCGTCATCTCGCCTTCGAGAACGATGGCGTAGTCGAGCGTCTCGGTGCGGTGCATCAGGGGATGCCCACCGGCCTTGAAGCGCGAAGCGTCGCCGCCGCTCATGGCGCTGAAGGTTTCTTGTGCCCCGGCCGCGCCGAGATGGCGGATGGCGTCGCTTTCTGGCGGGAAATCGATGATGCGGATGCGCGTGCCGTTTTTCGGCGGCGCGAGGACAAGCCCGGCCTCCTCGGGCTCATCGGCGCGATGCGTGATCTCGGCCGGCGCAGCGCCCGTGCTCCATATCTCGAAGAATGTCGCGCCGCCGGGACCGCCGACCGGCACGGCCCGGGTGGGCGGCGCATCAGAGAGGATGATGGCGGCGCCGGTCTCGTCATGGCCAGTGACGATCCGCCTGAACGGGTTCGGCATCAGCAAGCTCCCCCTTGAATCGGCCGCGACTGCACGGCCGCGCAGATGGCGCGGTGACACAAGCGTCTCGCGTCGAGCGATAGCTGAGCGGCGGTTGAACGGAACCCTTTGGAGCACTGCCTCTTCGTGCTCGTTCCGGGCTTTGCAATCGGATACGTCAAATCTATCAGCGCTTGCGTCTTGCCGATTTCAGATTCTTGCTATTCTGCGAAGACCCGTAGTCTTTTGTCTGCTATCGTCTTGACCGTTATTGCAGTTGCGTTTTCGTCTCGTTCGAGAAATTCACGAGAGGTCGCTGCATGCCCCCTTCGACAGTAGCTCCGCTCGCCGAACCGCGCGGCCTGCCGGACTGCGTGCCCGCGCTTAGCGACGCCACGCCGACGAACCACCGCGAGAATGTCGAGCGCTTCCGCATGATGCCGGTGCGCAGCGTCGGCATCGGCCGCAAGTCCTCGCTCAAGGCTTCGTTCTGGCGCACCGATCTCGAAGATACATCCGTCGACGGCGACCCGGACTTCGGCGCGGTGATGGTTCATCTTGGCGGCGGTCGCGTCTGGCGCAACAAGGAGACTGTTCCAGGCGAAATCGGCTCGATGTCGGTGCAGCCGCTGGAGACGACGCGTTGGCGTCTCGAAGGCATGGTGAGCTTCGCGCACCTCTTCGTCCCGGTCGCGCTGATGGGCCAGGTCAGCGCCAGCCTCTATGACCGCGATTTCAGCGCCGAGCACATCGCCGTTCCCTGGGCGACGCGCGACGAGCGGCTCTTCGCGGCCGTCAACGCCGTGCGGTCGGGCCTGCAGGTCGCGGAGCCCAGCGGTCTGCTGCTCGACAGCTGGGCGCTCATCCTCTCCGAGATTCTGGTCAGCCGCTTTTCGAGCCATGCGAAGCGCCATGCGCGGCTACCGAACGGCAGGATCCCCTCGCGCGCCATCGCCCGCGTCGTCGATTATGTCGAGGCCCATATCGAGCGCGACCTCGATCTTGAGGAACTTGCCGGCGCCGCCTCGATGAGCGTGTACCATTTCGCGCGCCGCTTCCGCGAAACGGTAGGCCTGTCACCGCATGCCTATGTGCTCTCGCGCCGTATGCGTCGCGCGGAGGCCCTGCTCGCGCGCGCCCAGCCGAGCATCGCCCAGATCGCGATCGCCTGCGGTTTCTCCAGCCAAGCCCATCTCACGACGGTCTTCCGCACCAGGCTTGGCGTCACGCCTGGTCAATACCGGCGAGCGAAGATGTAGACGAAGTGGTGTCGAGGTGGGGGCAGCAGTGTTCGCGACCGGCACGTCGCGCCCGATAGCGATCGGGAAGCTAAAGATCGGCGCGTTCTCCCAAACAGACATTTCAGCCGGCAGCGCAGTGCCCAAGAGCGTCTGCAGACGACCGCATCACTCCATGGCCTGCAGAACCGGTGGGTGGTCCGCTGTGCGCCGTAAGGGTCCACGCCCAGCCGGCCCCCAACCGGCCAGCAAGAAGCGTCACGCCGTCGCCGACAAGCCGGCACTGACTTTGACCGCATGACTTCTGGCGAACCGGCCCGGAGAACAGCCGAGCCTCTTGCTGAACGCCGTGCTGAAGGCGCTGGCGGATTCGTAGCCGATGTCATCTGCTATCTGGTCGAGCGACTTGGCGCCACTCAAGAGGGCCTGCTTGGCGATCGCGATGCGCCAGCGCGCCAGATATTCGATTGGCGCGCAGCCAAGCATCTCGGTGAACCGCGCGGCGAAGCCCGATCTCGACATGCCGGCAATTCCTGCGAGGTCGGCAACCGTCCATCTCGCCCGAATGTCCTCGTGGATGGCACGGAGCGCACGGGCCGTCGCCGGATCGCGCAGGCCATTCAACAGACCCGCCGACACGGCGTTGCTTCCGGTGCTGTCCCATCTCAGCGCCTCGACCAGAAGCGTCTCCAACAGGCGCTGGATGATCAGCTCCTTGCCGGGATAGTCGGTCGCGCACTCCTCGGACAGGAGTTCGATCACGCGGCCAAATCGTGTCCCACGCCCCGCCGAAGCTGGAACATGAATGGCATCCGGCAGCAGCCCGAGCAGCAACGGCGCGTTGACGCTCTCGATCGCGAAGCTCCCGCCCAAAGCCACGAAATCCGGCTCTCCCTGCTGCTCGCCGTGGCGGACGGCTTCAGCGAGGGGCTCAGCGGGAACGCAGGCAACGCCCGGTTCACTGCACAGCGAGAATGCCGGTGTCGTCGGCAAAAGGAGAAAGTCCCCTTCGGCAATCCGAAGCGATTCCCGATCGCCCAACGTGACCCATGCCCCGCCGGTGAGGACCACCGTGAAGCCGGGCGCATCATACGACCCGTAGCGGACACCCCATTGGCCGCGCCCCGAGATGGCCTTCGCTATCGCGGCTCTAGGCTTCAGGAGAGCGACGATATCGCTGAGGGGATCCACTTCTGGACGATCCGTAATTTCTTCTGGATTGCGAATTATGGATCGTCCTGTCGGGCCTGTCTATGAGGGAGTGACGGCACCCAAGGAGACCGACATGACCAAGACCATCCTCATCACCGGCACATCGTCCGGCTACGGCAAGGCCACCGCCGAGCACTTCCTCTCGCGCGGGTGGAATGTTCTCGCCACGATGCGGCGTCCCGACCCATCGCTCTTTGAGGGAGCCGAGCGGCTGCGCGTTCTCCCGCTTGACGTCACCAGCCCCGAGAGCATCGCCAGCCTTTTCGAGGCTGCAGGTCCGATCGACGTGCTTGTGAACAATGCCGGTCTTGGCGGGGTCGGGGCATTCGAGGCGATGCCGATGTCCCTCATCCGGCAGCTCTTCGAGACCAATACGATTGGCGTCATGGCGATGTGCCAGGCCGCCATCCCGCAGATGCGGCAGCGTCGGTCCGGCACCATCGTCAACGTCACGTCGAGCGTCACCTTGGCAGAATTCCCGCTCGCGGCAGCCTACACCGCCACCAAGCAGGCCATCGAGGGCTTCTCGGCGTCGCTCGCGCATGAGCTTGGCTATTTCGGGGTGCGTGTGAAGCTCGTCGAGCCGGGCTATGCGCCAACGACCCGGTTCGGCGCGAATGCCATCGTTCCCCTCTCGGAGCTTCTTCCCGGCGACTATGCGGACTTCGCGCGGCCGATCCTCGAGGCATTCGCGAAGCCTTCCATGACCACCAGGGAAAGCGACGTGGCAGAAGCCATCTGGCAGGCCGTTCACGACACCGAGGACCAGCTTCGATTCCCTGCCGGAGCCGACGCTGTCGCGCTGGCTCAAGCGAGCTGATCGGAAGGCGTAAGGGCGGTGGCAGCCTGGACGAGCGAGCTCTGCTGTGGCTCTCCATGCCTCGCCATCGGCGTCTGGTATCAGGGCCCGATCTGATTTTAGGTGAAGGCATCGGGCCCGTCGGCGCGAATTCGGGGAAGCGTTGATAGGCTCGAGGCCGAATGGACAGGCTGCGATCAGACCAGGATTCTGGATCGCCCGCCCTCCCTACTGGGCTCGATGATCTCGTAGTGGTTGGGGAGACGGTCCGCCTCCGATCATTCGCGGTGATCACCGACCAGAGTGTAGTCGGTCTCAAGCGAAACGTTGCTCTCGACTTCTGCTGGCTCGCTATCCGGCGATCCGAACCTCTTGAGAATAATCAAGCGGGATCCGACGTCGACAATCGACCGGATTGCAGGGAGCAGCTCCCTGCCGAGCGAGGTGAGCTCGTACTCGACTGTCGGCGGTGAGGTCGGCAACACCCGGCGCGTCAGCACGCCTCGCTCCTCCAGATCACGGAGCCTGCTCGTCAGCATCTTGGCCGAGATTTGAGGGATGTGACGGCTGAGCTCGGAGAAGCGGCGCGGCCCGTCGCTCAAAGACCACAGCAGCTCCGGCGTCCATTGGCCACCAATCAGCGCCATACACATGGACATGGGGCAGCCGGGAAGCGCCTCCACCCGCGACCTTACCTTGAGAACCACGCTTACCTCCGCGTTCGATCGTTTCCACTTGGTTACTCAAAAACGTCGCTAACCACAAGTTATGTGGTTACATCCGGTAACTCCGAGAGTAGGCAGTCATGAGGAGCCTCATTCTTCAGGAGATGTCATGAGTTCAGGTCATTTTCCGCCCGTCGCTGATCTTGACGGCAAGGTCGCAGTCGTCACCGGCGCATCAAAGGGAATTGGTGCCGGCATCGCCAGGCAGCTCGCAGAGCGCGGCGCCAGGATCATCGTCAACTACTCCAGGACGGCGGAAAGCGCTGATCAGGTCGTGAACGAGATCATTCGTGCCGGCGGGGAAGCGAAGGCCATCAAGGCCGACATGGCTCAGCCGTCCGAAATCAGACACCTCTTCTCGCAAGCCCTCGAAGCCTATGGCCGAGTCGATATTCTGGTGAATAACGCCGGCATTGCCGAATTCGGGAACCTGTCGGGAATCACTGCGGATTCGATCGATCGCATGTTCGCCTTGAACGTGAAGGGTCTGATCCTCGCCACTCAGGCGGCCGCAGACATTTTCCCTGCGGACGGTGGCGTGGTGGTCAACATCTCGTCAGGCGCGGGTGTGAATCCCGTACCGTTCGGCCAGGTCTATGGCGCAACCAAAGCGGCCGTCGACAACCTCACCCGCTCGCTGGCGCTTGAACTCGGCGCTCGCAATATCCGTGTCGTCGGCATTGCTCCCGGCGCAGTTCAGACCGAAGGAACCGGCGAACTCGACCAGCAAACGGCGGCAATGTTCCTCGCGCGTACCCCGCTCGGCCGTATCGGTCGTCCGGCCGATATCGCAAGTGCCGTTGCATTCGCTGTATCGGACGAGGGGCGCTGGATCACCGGCGAGACGTTGCAGGTCGCCGGCGGCATGCGGATGTAGGCTCGACCGGCAAGGCCAGCGTGGCCCTGCGTTCATGGGCGGGCCTCGCTGTTCTCACGAAGATTGCATTGGCAGCCCGTTTCGGAATCAGTGAAGTCTCGGTGAGGTCAAGGCTACCCGGCCAACGTCCTCGTCGTCGGCCGGGCCAGAACCCAGCATGCCCGTTTGCATGCTCGATCGGGTAGTGTCGTCACGTCAAATTTCGGGACCAAAGCTGGCCGCCGCCCTGCGCAGCAAGCCGGGCGACATACAGAAAGGCGTGGTGCCTTCTGCGTGGCTGCGGGCTGGCATCATGGACACATGACCGTCAGGTTCCTGTGATCCTTTGAAACTTGGAGCGGTGCCCCCAGCAAGCGGCGAAACCGGCGTGTCCACCTTTCAACTCAGTCATTGTGCAGAAGGGTGCCTAACAGACCGGCAAATTTATCGGCAATCCGCTTCCGCACCAATTGCCTTATCTCGTTGCCTTGCCTTAGTGTTTTACCGGCAATGGAATCGGCAAAATGAGATCACCTTCATCCATGGAACCCCTGGTTCCGGAAGACCAAAAGCATCAACTTGAGGAGCTGGCGACGGAGCTACTCAGTCGGGCCAGCAGCCTCGGCGGCCGCATCCATCCGGTCCTGCGGCAAGGTCTCGGCGATCTCGTCCGCGCCATGAACTGCTACTATTCAAATCTCATCGAGGGACACAATACACACCCGGTCGACATCGGGCGCGCCCTTGCCGGCGATTATGCCCAGGACCCCGTCCGGCGCAACCTGCAGCTCGAGGCCCGAGCCCATATTGAGGTGCAGCGACTCGTCGATGAAGAGAAGGCCCCCTCACCCGTCGTATCCCTTGACTATATACTCTGGCTTCACCGCGAGTTTTGCGAGCGCCTTCCGGACGATCTGCTGTGGGTGGACAACCCCGCCACTGGAGAGCGATTGAGAGTGGCCCCCGGCCAGCTGCGTACAGCTCACGTCATGGTCGGCCGCCATCTCCCTCCGGCCCCCGACGAGCTCGACGCCTTTATGGCTCGCTTTGTCGACGGCTACACCCACCGCCATCTCACGCGTCTGCGCAAGATCGTGGCAACTGGCGCCGCCCATCATCGTCTACTTTGGATTCATCCGTTCCTTGATGGCAATGGACGCGTCGCCCGGCTTTTCTCCTACGCTTGGCTGCGAGAGCTCGGCGTCGGTTCCAGTCTATGGTCCGTCGCCCGCGGTCTGGCCCGTCAGGTCGGCGAATACAAGGCGGTGTTGCAGGCGGCTGACGAGCCACGCCGCGGCGACCTCGATGGACGCGGTAACCTGACCGAGGCCGGACTAGAGCAGTTCTCGTCCTTCTTCCTCAAGACCTGCGTCGATCAGGTCACGTTCATGGAAAGCCTCTTTGAGCCTTCAGAGATGCTCGCGCGCATCGAGGTTTGGACCCAGGAAGAAATGCGCGCGGGGCGGCTGCCTAAGGGCAGCTGGGCCCTCCTCAGAGAAGCCGCCATCGCTGGCGAATTTGCACGTGGCCAGGCACCAAGCCTAACCGGCTACCGAGATCGCCAAGCCCGAACAGTTCTGTCGGCTCTGCTGAAACGCGGGCTGCTCTTGTCGGACTCGGAAAAGGGTCCGGTGCGGCTCGGGTTCCCGATCGAGCAGGTCGAGCGATGGTTTCCGCGGCTCTATCCAGGACTTGCGTGACACTTGATGATCAACAACAGCTGGGGGGCCTACGGCTTGGCACGGCGCGGATGTCGTGGCCGCCCGGATCGGCGGCGAGGAATTCGCGCCATCCGTCCCGGAGCTACCAGGGATGGAATACGTTGGTCGCCGCGACCGCGCGAGGAGGCCATCCTGTCCACGGCCGAAAGCCTGTTGCGGCTCGGGCTCGTCTGAAGGGGCCCCGCCGCTCTCCAAAGCCGTTGCGGCTGGGCCGCCGAGATAGACGGTCGCCGAGATGACATCGTCGATGGCCCGGCTCAAGCCTCGAGGACACGACCTGCCCAGAAGGCATTGGTCTGGGTCATGGAAACTCCACGGCGTGGCGGCATAACGCCCAGGCAGCCATCGAGAAGCCAAGCCACCGGCCGATGCTGGTCGATGCCGCTTGTCACCCGTTGACGGAAGGCGGGCGACGCGCAAGCCTTGGGTCGACGTTCTCGTGACAGGTGCGGCCCTTCCAAGGGGCCATCGAATGGCCTCCGGACCTTACCGGACCAACCCTCATCTCTGTTGACGGACGCCGTGCTAGGTGCAGCGGCTTGCTCAATTCGCTGGCACACGCCTCGCTAGGGAAGCGAAAACGCATTATCCTTTCCTTATGAAAACCGTAAGGAAAGGATCGCTTCCTTGGCCACCCCTCCGAATCCCCGGCTAGGAACCTTGGTCCGCTCAACCGTCGCCGGCGAGACCGTCTCGGCATTCCTTCCGCCGCCGCTGCCGCCGGATCCTCCCGTGAACCTGACGGGCATGATGGATCTGGTCGATAGGGCCACCGCCGCATTGGGTCGCCTGGATGGCGTGACGACCATTTTGCCGGCGCCGCCGGTCTTCATCTACATGTATGTCCGCAAAGAGGCGCTCCTCTCGTCGCAGATCGAGGGAACCCAGTCCTCTCTTTCCGACCTTCTTCTCTTTGAGAACGATGAAATCCCGCAAGTTGGCCTCGACGACGTCGAGGAGGTCTCGGGCTATGTAGCCGCGTTGAATTTCGGGCTGGGCCGTCTCCGGGAGGGTTTCCCGCTGTCGCTGCGGTTGATCCGTGAAATTCACGCGGTTCTCCTCCATACTGGCCGCGGCAGCAGTAAACAGCCGGGCGAGTTTCGGCGAAGCCAGAACTGGATTGGCGGAACGCGGCCAGGCAATGCCCTGTTCGTGCCCCCTCCCCCGGAGAGGCTTATGGACTGCCTCGACAGCTTCGAACGCTTTCTGCATCCCGAAACACCGGACCTTCCGCTGCTCGTGCGCGCGGCTCTTGTCCATGTGCAGTTCGAGACCATCCATCCCTTCCTCGATGGCAATGGACGCCTCGGCAGACTGCTGATCACATTCCTATTGTGCGCCGCAGGCGCGCTCCAGGAGCCGATTCTCTACCTCAGCCTGTTCTTTAAGACCCACCGGCAGCGCTACTACGAGTTACTCCAAGGTGTCCGCCAGACTGGCGATTGGGAAGCCTGGGTGGCCTTTTTCCTCGAAGGGGTCATTGAAACCGCCGCCCAAGCAACCGACGCGGCCCGTCAGCTGCTCGGGCTCTTTGAAACGGATCGTCGCGCTATCGCCGCCCTGGGCCGTGCAGCGCCCTCTGCCCTAAGGGTTCACGAGCTGCTGCAGAAGCGTCCCATCCTGACCATTCAGACGGCCGCCAAGGAGTTGGGCCTGTCCAAACCCGCTATCGGCAACGCCATCGATCAACTGGTGACCTTGGGACTCATCCATGAGGTTACGGGTAAGCAGCGTCGCCGCGTGTTCGCTTATTCCGGCTATCTGGCGATCTTGCGCCAAGGAACCGAGCCACTCGGGAACCAGGCTCAAGCGCCTCTTTAGCAGGCAGCCGACCACTCCAAAGCCACAATAGTGAAAGCCCGCCATGCGGCCGGCATTAGCTGTTGCGGCATCTCAAACGGTAATGGCCGACAGGCTGTCGAACATCGGGTCATAGCTCGCCCCGCCGATGCTTTTCAGTCTGGCCTCAAAGATGGGATGCCGACGCCCCGTTTCCGCAGCTACGGCCGTCTCTGCAACGACCGCCTGTGACCCGTCAGCCTGCCGCGACGCTGGCTTGAGAACTTTGAACGCCGCCTGGTTCAGACGGGTCCCCTTCATTGAGGTTACGCCTGCAGCGGGTTTTCCGGCCGCCGACGCGGCCCTGGGGAGGGTGAGGCTCCGCCCCTTCCCTCCCCGCCAAGCGCCGCTGGCGGTTTCCCCGGTCTTCCGCCGCTGAGGAGCGCGGCGTGCAGACGCGCGCGGTGACCGCGCGCCCCGTTCCGGGCGGGTGATCCCCCACCGCCAGCGCCGCTTGCCCCCACCCTTCCCCGCGTTCGCCACGTGGCAGGGGTTCAGGACGGGACCTGAACCCGCCTTTCGAAGACAGAAAGGATCACGCCATGACCAGGAAGACCTTGACGGAAGCCGGCCGCAGCGGCCGCAAGACTGCAGACCGGACGCATTCCAGCCGCAAGGACAAGAGCCACCGCAACGGGAATGCCGAGGCTCGTGACGGAAGTCGGCCGGATCTCTATGCCGCGTTACGGATCGGATCATTGCCGACCTCGAGCAGGGTGTCCGGCCGTGGCTGAAGCCCTGGGATGCCGGACGGGTATCGGGCGCCGTCTCCCGTCCCTGGCGCCACAACGGCACCCCCTATTCCGGCATCAATGTCCTCTTGCTCTGGGCAGAGAGCGTCGCGCGGGGCTTCGCCTCGCCCTGGTGGATGACCTTCCGTCAGGCCGAGGAACTCGGCGGCCATGTCCGCAAGGGCGAGACCGGCTCGCTCGTCGTTTATGCCGGGCGGATCAGGAAGGCTGGCGAAGATCGGACGGACGAGGACACGTTGACGGGCGACACCGGGGCCGTGGAGGACGACAAGGCCCGCGAGATCCCGTTCCTCAAGGGCTATACCGTGTTCAATGTCGAGCAGATCGACGGACTGCCGGAGCGCTATGCGACCTCCCCTGCCCCGGTCGCTCGCATCGAGACGGCGGAGCGCTTTCTCCTCAACTGTGGCGCTACCGTTGGCCATGGCGGCGACCGTGCCTGGTACAGCCCCGCAGCCGATTGCATCCAGCTGCCGCGTTTCGCGAGCTTCCGCGATGCCGAGAGCTATTATGCGACCTATGCCCATGAGCTCACCCATTGGACCGGTCATCCCTCCCGCCTCGATCGCGCTCTGGCGCAGAAGCAGGACCGGGATGGCTATGCCCGCGAAGAGCTAGTGGCGGAGCTTGGCAGCGCCTTTCTCTCCGCCGATCTCGGCCTGACGCCTGAGCCCCGCGCCGACCATGCGGCGTATCTCAGCCACTGGCTGACGATCCTCAAGGCGGACAAGCGGGCGATCTTCCGCGCCGCCGCCGACGCGCAGCGCGCCGCTGACTTCTTGCATGGTCTGCAGCCGCGTGATTGCGAGCACTAAAGAGTGCGATCGAAATTTGCGGTCGGTGGACAGACAATATTGGCCTGGCGTCCAGTCCGTCCCCCGGTCAGGCCGTCGAACGGGGACGACCGGCGTTACCGGGGTCGCCGCGAAGACTTGGTTCCTGTTTTCCTGTTTTCCTGTGAACACAGGACATAAATGCGCAGGGCGAGTCACTTCTCTTGCAAAGTCCGCCGCATTGGTCGGTTGCCGGAACGGGCGCGCTATCAACATCATCGGCCTTCTGGCGGTCGTGACTGCGGCATTGAGGACGGAGCGACCGCCATCACGTCTCCTCGAGGTCGTCCCGTGGGGCAGATCAACATATCCTCGCCCCACGACCACGGCCGTCCGGCTTGGCGAGGCCGGGGGGCGGGCACATGTGATGGCAGCGGCAAGGGCCAAGATCTGCCCGACGAGAGGTCAACGGGGCGTGGCCAGCTGGCAACGTGCAGCCCACTCCGGGACCTGCAGCGCCGGGAAACAACGGGGACTGCAACCGTTGCTACCCGCCCCTCGCCAAGCAATCAGGATTGGCAGCGCCTCAGCGGCGCCTTGCCATCAACATCGGCAGCTGCGTCGAGAGCGCGCTCGGCTGGGGTAAGCGGGTCGCCGCCCGAGGTCCAGAGTCGATTCCCCTCGATCGACATCGCAAGACCCTCTCCAGGACCGTGCAGCTGATAGGTGATCGACTGATCCTCGGGGCCGACATAGTTCGTGACGACGTTGGGACGGGTGAAGCGCCCGTTTCCCGACGCCGTTTCGAGACGGATCGCATCCTCGCCAACTGTCACCCGAGGCAGGCGCGTGCAATCGCCGCGCGGCGCGAAGCGGCCATAGGTGGCGGGGAAGAGCTTCAGCTGTTCGTCCGGCCCCGGAACTCCTGATGGCGTGGGCGCTTCAGCAACTGGCGACGGTTCGGCCGCAGCGACCGAAGAGGACGGCTTGCCCGACTTGGCTGGTGGCGCATCGGCAACTGCCGCGCCTCCCTTGCCGCAACCGGGCGCCGCGGCATAAGCGCTGCCCGCCCAGCGGAACACCGGGCGGCAGCTGCCGTTCTGACTGGTGAAGTCGACCCAGCCGCGCATCCGCGCCGGCAGTGGCTGGAACACGCCGAGCATCACAGCGACAACCTGCCAGCGGCCATTCGCCGTCCTGGTCAGGATCTTCGACTGGTAGCCTGGATCAGGGCCATAGCAGGCGGGATCATGGTCCATCGTCACGGCCTCAGGCCGACCATCCCCGTTGAGGTCGAGAAAGCGCACCTGCGGCGCGGTCGCGTGCTGGCAGGGATTGAGAACCTGGACATGCGGAGGCTGACCGGTCCAGGACATGCCCGCTGCGGCGAGCAGGTGCAAGGCATCGGCCGGCGTGATCGGTGCAGCAGCAGGGGCAGGACCCGCTGTCGCGACTGCTGCCGCAAAAGCCATTGAGGTGGCGGAGAGCCGGATCATTGGAAGCGGCCCTTCCTGAGCTTCGGCGGGCCGATGCGCTCATATAAGCGCAGTCCCCGGCCGCGCGTATCGATCAGGCGGAAGAGTATGTGCACGATAACCGCGATGATCGCGATCCGGATCAGCTTGTCTGCCGTGACGCCATAAAGGAGACCCCAGGGCGGTGCGTCCTGATATATGCCGAACGCCTGGCAGAACCATGGGATGCCGATCTCGTTGATCATCAGCGCGAGGCCGACAACGCGAATCCAGTGGCGCGCATAGCGATAGCTTCCACTCGCGCGGGCGACACGGTTTTCGATCGGCAATGCCAGATAGATCGCGACCATCATCACGAGCCCCATCATGGTCCACAGCGCCCATTTATCGGGGTTCCAGATGATCCCAACGACGATCTCGAAGACATAACCGAGGATCGCCGCGATGGTCGCGGCGATCGGGAAGACCGGGATCATGAAGATCGAGCCGATCAGGACGACCGGGATCGCCATCAGGAACAGCATCGGCGGCAGCGCCGGCGCCTCTGGTTCGGTCTCCCCCCATTTGCCCGTCAAAGGGTTCTGGTTGAGCGGCCGGCGGAACGGATTTTCCTGCTGCGACACGATCAGTCCTATCGATGAGGCTTGGCGCCATAGCGCGGCGATGCGGCGCGCCGCAGAGCTCCCGGAGGCAGAATGCCCGGTCGAGGGGACCAGCGCGCCTCCCATATGGGAGGTTCGATTCCTAGATCCTCTTGCAGCTGACCTTGTCGGCCTTCAGATCGCGACCCTCCTTCGAATAGACGCTGCTGCCGTCGCTCTCGGTGATCGTGACGGAGGTCGCGTCCTCGCTGTAGCGGCCGAGCGTTTCCGGCGCCCCGCCGCCGGGCGCCTTAAGCAGAACCTCGCCGGAGGGCTCCAGCATCAGCGTGCCGATCTCGCCATCGCTGTCCTTGCAGGCATAGGCGCGTTCGCGCATCAGCTTGGTCGCGTCCGGCATCTGCAGCGTGTCGTCGTCCACGAGCGTCAGCGTCCGCGAGCCCTTGGGCGTCGTGATCGTCACGTTCTGGCCGCTGACCTGGTAATCAGTGAGCATGTCGCCACCAGCGCCGCCGACCTTGACCTTGCCGTCCGACTGGAAGTCGAGGCTGAACATGTCGTTCTGATCGGCATAACGGCCCTGGAGCGTCGCCTTGCTCCCGCAGGCGGCAAGCACGACGGAGCCGAGGAGGAAGGCGGCGAGGAGACCGGAGTTCCGAAGGCTCCGGACGGCGTAGGGCGAAGCGTACATGAAAGCATCTCGGGCTCGGGAACGGTGCCCCGATCATGCGCTCCGACACACCGCCGAGCGCCTCCCAAACGGGAGGGCGTTCGCGATCTAGCTCGGCTCAACCCGGGATAGCCGCGACGCTGGAGAGGAGCAGCGCCACGAGCTCGGCCTGGCGGCTGGTACCCGTCTTGGTCAGGATCCGCTTCACGTGCCATCGCACGGTGCCGACCGCGACCTGTAGGCGCGCCGCTATCTCGTCAGCGGAGCGGCCGGCGCTGAGCTCGATGGCGATCGACGCTTCGGTCGGCGTCAAGCCGAACAGCGATGCCAGGTGCTCGGCCCTCACCTCTCGTCGCTCGGGATCGCGCAGGAAAAGCAGCAGGTGAGGCTCCGCCGGTCCGAACGACGAGGCATGGGCGCCAATCGGCAGGGCTGCAAGCGACATCGGCAAACGTCCGGAACGTGGCAGGACAAGCACCGGCGTCGCCGTGAGAGAGCTGCGCCTACTTGGCCCGACCGTGTCTCGCACGACAGCCATGAGGCTCTCCTGGACGAGGGGATCAACTGCGCAGACGCGGCCGGCCTTGAGCGTCAAGGCTTCGCCGGCCATGAGAATGCGTTCACCCTCGGCATTGGCATAGACGAGCTGCGCCGCCCTGTTGAGCACCAGAACACCGGTCTCGATACGGTCGAGCGCCGCGCTTGTCAGGATCCGTTCGACATGAGCCTGGGCGAGCCTTTGGCCGAGCCCGAGCGCGCGCTGCAGATGCGGCAGCAGCAGATCGACGCTCTGCCGGTCCTCAGCCGTGAAGGCGCCGGCCTCTCGCGGCCGGTGGATGCCCAGGACACCGACCGCGTCGCCGGCTGGAAACACGGCCCCCACCATGTGGTGGATCTCCAGATAGCGAAGCCATTCGCCATAGAAACCGCTCTTTTGCTGCTCCTCCGGAGTGACGAGCATCTCGTCGGTCACGATCCTGTTCATGCCGAAGCCCACCGACCGCTCGACCCAGAGATCATGCCGATGCCAGCGGCCGGCCCATTCGCTGAGCCGGTCGGGAACGACGAGGTTGGAGGTCATCTCGACCAGCTGGAAGGGCTCGTCGCCGCCATGCAGCTTCACGACGGCGCTAGTCGATTGGAAGGCAGCGGCGATGCGCGCCGCGATCCCCGACCAAAGCAGCGGGTCGATCGCGGCTTCATAGAGATCGCCAATGAGACTGCCGAGAAGCGCCGCGTCCATGAGGCTTATCCGATCGCATTACGACCGAGCTACTGCAAGCTGCAGCAAGTGGCATGCCAAGGACAAGACAATCCTGAAGCATTTGTCGGTCGAGTCAACGAAGACGGCGCCACCCGGCTAGCTCTTTAGGAAGAGTGAAATTCGCCCTGAATGCAGCCCTCAAACCGAGCAGTTAACCAGGTGCCAAACCGACTGCACTGATGATCGGCGTTCTTCGGGCGTGTCGCCGGTTCTCCGTTCCTGGCCCCGGTCGGCCTCGCGCGGCCTTGGACGGTTGGGTTATGCGCCGGTCGCACCACCCTGCAAGGCATCCAGCCGTCTCCCGCAAGCGGGTCCCTCGGCCGGACCCTCCGTTGCAGGCTGGTTCAGGCGCCCGTCGCCTCTCTCACCCAACCGGCCGCGGAGGACGCGACCGGGAAAACCAAGGAAAGAGAGAACACGATGACAAACTCGCCCGACAAACGCCCGACCCTGTCGCCCCTGGAGACGCAGCTCCTCGAGGCCGCCCGGATTGCCCTGGCGCTGATCAAGAACACCTGGCCCTATGAGCACGGCCAGCCCCCGGTTGGCGAGGCCTGGGGAGCGCTGGAACGTGCGATCGCGGCGGCAGAGGCCAAGATCCCCCCGACGACAGGCTAAACGGGGGCTTTCGGTGGACCGTCGTGGCGCTGCATTGCTACGCCCGGCGGCTGGGTCAATCGCTTGGGACCGCTATGGCCCGGGTCCGGGCCATTTGTATCCTTCGGCGGCTGAGGCGAAGCCTGGCACGTCCGAAGGCCGGCCAGGCGCTTGCGGAACCCCTCCCCTCGCCCCACACTCGCTCTTGAGCACTTCGCTCCATTCCGTCCCGTTTGGCCATCCGGCCTCGCAGCGCCCTCCGGCGTTATGCGAGGGCCCGGAGTATCCGCATGATCTTCCTCGCTATCGACCCGGACCGCTGGACCGCCCCCGACCTCGAGACGCGTCTCAATCTCTGCCTGCCCGATATCCGCACCGTCGCCGGCTTCAGGGCCTTCGTGGCCGAGCGGCAGCAGGACGACCTGACTGCGACCCTCAGTGGCTGGCGGCGCGGGCTGGACAAGGACGCGCAGCCCGAACTCATCGCCATCGTCACCTGGCGCGCAAAGACCAGCCTGTGGCGCTTCCCTCTGATCTCGACCTTCTGGGACCCGCTGGATAGCCGTCGCTACTGGGTCTTCGACGCCGACATGCCCCGCATCGGGCTCGATTTCGGCATCGCTATGGTCGACGCCATCTTCATGGCGCTCCCTACCCTCGCCGATCTCCCGGCCGACTGACGACAGGGCCCGCCGCGCGCAGGCCTCTGCAATGCCCCGAACCAGCTTGAACAAGCGGTCCCCGTTTCCTCATGATCCAGCGCTAAAGCAATCCTGACCGACAGGCCGCATCCGCCGCCTATTTCGGCCGAGCGGGTATCATGGACAATAACTAGCCTGATTCAGGGCCGACTAGGTCGAATTGCGCTCATTACTCGTGCTGCGGAAGTTTATTTCACTCTATCGCTGGCAACTTAGCCGCCACAATCACCGACGGCGGTTGCAACACAACCGGATTATTTGCAAAGAGGCAGTCGAAACGACTGCCTCTGCGCTATTTTTCGCCTAAGTTGTAGTAGGCTCCACGATCAGAGAAATTCATTACGCGAACCCGATTTCCGGCAAAGGGACCATTGAGGGCACGCAGTTCGACAGAACCATCGCCGGAATCAGTAGGTCCGATCTCGATCTCGAGCGGCTCACTTGGCTCGCCCTCCGTTTCATTCGAGGACCCAAACATTGTATCGTGTACTCTTTTCAACAGATTCATCTCAGCGTTCCTGTTTCTGAAGCTCAGCTAGGATGTCAATCTGGTTCTTCAAGTAGAAGACATTCACAAGCTGGTGAACAATTGACTCTCCGATTTTTCCATCCCATCGACGGTTAAATACGCTACGAGATTCGCTATCTACACAAAGAAATCCAATGATCCCATAACCATCATTTGCTTCTGCTCCGCTAAACGATTTGATGGGCCACACAATTGTACTCCGGTACGGTAGTATATACTTCATGTTCTGCCCAATGTCATCTGAATTTAGCAACACATTTCTGTATATCTTAATGCTTGTGCTCTTGTAATGACCGCTCGCTAGAGAGCGCGGAATATTGTTGTTGAGATAGAACGCCCCCGCGATGTTATGGTCGAACACAAGGTTATTGAAGTCACTATTATCCACTATCTTATCCAGTCTGTCGCGAGCTCGTCGTTTGTCGCGGTCTTCATTTTCACGAGCAGATTGTCTGTCGCGAGCGAAGCACGAAACCCAAGAGAGTTTCACATCACCGTCCACATGCATTAGCTTTATAGATGTCCTGCACCGGGTCGACGTTAATAACTCGAACATAGTGGCAACATCACTCAATACCGCACTGACCTCTGTGAGAAATCGATGATCGTCAATTTTTCGAACAAACTTAGAATTTGAGGAAAAGTCGACGACATCATCCATCAATGATTTCGCCAGGCTGGCGAGATTACGATGAATGACTTCAATATGATGTGATATATTAGCATATTTTTGCTTCCTCGCGATATGATACTCGCGAGCAAATATGAA
>CAWZZK010000012.1:0-10229 GCA_963966455.1 Kaistia sp.
CGGCCGCCTGCTCGATCACTTCACCCAGCGAGAACAATGTCTCTTCATCGAATGGCCGGCCGACGAGTTGCAACCCGAGAGGCAAACCTTCGGCCGACAGACCCGCCGGCACCGCGATGCCCGGCAACCCGGCCATGTTCACCGTCACCGTGAAGACGTCGTTCAGGTACATCTCGACAGGCGAGGCCATGGCCATCTCGGCGAGGCCGAAGGCGGCCGAGGGGGTCGCCGGCGTCAGCACTGCATCGACACCGGCCGCGAAGGCGATGTCGAAATCGTTCTTGATCAGCGTGCGGATCTTCTGCGCGCGGACGTAATAGGCGTCGTAATAGCCGGCCGAGAGCACATAGGTGCCGATCAGGATGCGGCGCTTCACCTCGCGGCCGAAGCCGGCGGCGCGGCTGTTCTCATACATCGAGACGATGTCGTCGCCGGGAACACGGAGCCCATAGCGGACGCCGTCATAGCGGGCGAGATTGGACGAAGCCTCGGCCGGCGCGACGATGTAATAGGCCGGCAGGGCATACTTCGTGTGCGGCAGCGAGATGTCGACGATCTCGGCACCGGCCGCCTTCAGCCAGTCGATGCCCTGCTGCCAGAGCGCCTCGATCTCGGCCGGCATGCCCTCGATGCGGTATTCGCGCGGGATGCCGATCCTGAGGCCCTTCACCGACTGGCCGACCGACGCCTCGTAGTCGCCGACCGGAAGGTCGACCGAGGTCGTGTCCTTGGGATCGACCGAGGCCATCGACTTCAAGAGGATCGCCGCGTCGCGGACATTGCGGGCGATCGGGCCGGCCTGATCCAGAGACGAGGCGAAGGCGACGATGCCCCAGCGCGAGCAGCGGCCATAGGTCGGCTTGATGCCGACCGTGCCGGTGAAGGCCGCGGGCTGGCGGATGGAGCCGCCGGTGTCGGTCGCGGTCGCGCCGGCGCAGAGCCGAGCGGCCACCGCCGCCGCCGAGCCGCCGGAAGAGCCGCCCGGCACGAGCGGAAGGTTCGAGCCTTCCTTGCGCCACGGGTTGGTGACGGGGCCGTAATAGGAGGTCTCATTCGACGAGCCCATCGCGAACTCGTCCATGTTGAGCTTGCCGAGCATCACGGCGCCGTCGGCCCACAGATTGGCCGTGACGGTCGATTCATAGGTCGGCTTGAAGGCGGAGAGGACGTTCGACGCCGCCTGCGTGTGCACGCCTTCGGTCGCGAACAGATCCTTGACGCCGATCGGCACGCCTTCGAGCGGACGCTGCTCGCCAGCCGCGAGACGCGCGTCCGAGGCCTCGGCCATCGACAGCGCCCTCTCCGGCGTCTCGACGATATAGGCGTTGAGCGAGCGGGCGGCCTCGATGGCTGCGAGATAGGCCTTGGTGAGCTCGACTGCGGAGAAGGAGCGGGCCGCGAGGCCGTCGCGGATCTCGGCGATGGAAAGGGCGGTGAGGTCGTCGGCACGGGTCATCGGGATCGCCTTGCGTAAAGTCGGTTCGGGTCGCGGGCGGCGGTGACGCCTATTCGATGACCTTGGGCACCATGAAGAAACCGTCGTCGGCGGCCGGCGCATTGGCGACGACCTTGTCGGCATAGAAGCCGTCCGTCACGACATCGTCGCGCATCTTCATCCGCTGGGCGACGACCGAGCTGAGCGGCTCGACATTCGCGACGTCGACCTCGTTCAATTGCTCGACAAAGCCGAGGATCGCATTCAGCTCCGACTGGAACGACACCGCCTCCTTCTCCGAGATGGCGATGCGGGCGAGTCGGGCGACGCGCTTCACGGTGGCGATGTCGACGGACATGGTCGTTTCCCTGCGGTGGACGGGGCCGCCCGGAGCGGCCGGACCCGCTATATCATCGCCGCTTGCCGCGCCGCAACCAAGCGCGGGAATTGTGAGCGCACCGACCCTCGTCTACCCTCGCGGCCACGCCATGGCCGCGCCGAACATCCGACTGCGATGAACCAGTCCGCACCTCAACCAGCCTTCTGCCGCGACTGCTTCGCCCCGGCCGGCATGGGCCGGCGCTGCCGCGCCTGCGGCTCGCCGCGCATCCTGGCCCATCACGAACTCTTCGCGCTCTCGGTCGCGCATATCGACTGCGACGCCTTCTATGCCTCGATCGAAAAGCGCGACGATCCGAGCCTCGCCGACAAGCCGGTGATCATCGGCGGCGCGCGGCGCGGCGTGGTCTCCACCGCCTGCTACATCGCGCGCATCAAGGGCGTCCGCTCGGCCATGCCGATGTTCCAGGCGCTGAAGCTATGCCCCGACGCCGTGGTCATCCGCCCGAACATGGAGAAATATGTCGCCGTCGGGCGCGAGATCCGCGAGCGCATGCTGAAGATGACGCCACTCGTCGAGCCGATCTCGATCGACGAGGCCTTCCTCGATCTTTCGGGCACCGAGAAGCTGCATGGCGCGCCGCCGGCCGTCATGCTCGCGCGCTTCGCCAGGAGCATCGAGAAAGAGATCGGCATCACCGTTTCGGTCGGCCTTTCCTTCAACAAGTTCCTCGCCAAGATCGCGTCCGACCAGGACAAGCCGCGCGGCTTCTCGGTGATCGGTCGCGCCGAGGCCGTCGGCTTCCTGGCGCCGCAGCCGGTGTCGCTGATCTGGGGCGTCGGCAAGGCGCTCGAGCGGCGGCTGGGCGAGGACGGCATCCGCACGATCGGACAATTGCAGCGGATGGAGGAGACGGAACTTGCCCGCCGCTACGGCTCCATGGGCCTGCGCCTCGCCCGCCTCGCCCGCGCCGACGACCGCCGGGCTGTCGATCCGCGCCACGACGCCAAGTCGATCGGCGCCGAGACGACCTTCAACGACGACATCGCAGACCTCGCGGCGCTCCGCCCGATCCTGCGCCGGCTCTGCGAGAAGGCGGCAGGGCGGCTGAAGCGCGCCAACCTCGCTGCCCATACCGTGACGCTGAAGCTGAAAAGCGCGGACTTCAAGCTGCGCACGCGGGCGCGCCATCTCTCCGATCCGACGAAGCTGGCCGACCGGATCTTCCGCTCGGCCGAGGAACTGCTCGCGCGCGAGATCGACGGCACCGCCTACCGCCTCATCGGCGTCTCGCTGTCGCAATTCGCCGATCCCATCCTGGCCGACCCCGACGATCTGCTCGACCCGGCCGCCGCCAAGCGCGCAGCGGCGGAGGCGGCGATCGACAAGGTGCGCGACCGCTTCGGCCGCGCGGCGGTCGAGCACGGCCTCACCTTCCGGCGCGAGAACTGAACCGGTCGGCGCGGTCAGAGCCCGTCGAACCAGAGCTTCCAGAGCGGCGCAGCCTTGGCATAGGTGCCGCGATGGGTCGTGGCGCCCGTGGAGACGGCCTCGACCGCGTGGTTGCCGCTGCCGATCGCCTGCTGATAGGTCATGGCCAGGCGGCCGAGATTGACCGGGATCGCCTCGTCGGCCTCGCCATAGTAGTTGCGCACCGGCGTGCGGATGATCCAGCGGTAGACGTCGTTGCCCGCGGCCAGTTTGCCCAGTGCCGAGCGACGGAAGAAGGTCGGATCGAAATAGTCCTTGCGAACCAGGTCGCTGACCTTGGTCGGAATGTCCTTCGCCTCCAGCGGCTCGCGCTCGTAGAGCTTGCGGGCGGCGTCGTAATACTCGTCCTTGATCAGCGAATGTGCGAGGCCCGGAATGCCGTAATAGTTCTCGTAGGAGAAGGCGGCGAGGATGAAGATGGTCGGCATCCAGGTCGCGTCATTGTCGCGCGGGAAATCGAGATTGCCGGAGAGAAGCGCATAGACATCGACGGGCGCGCTCGCCGTCGCGGCGGCGTCGACCTTGATCCCGCTCTCCTCCAGCTTCTCGAGGAAAGCCATGGTGACATAGCCGCCCTGCGACCAGCCGCCGAGAAAGAGCTTCGTCGTCTTGATGCCAAGGTGATCGAGTACGGCGTTGGAGGCGAGAAGCATGTCGAAAGGCGCCTGCTGCTGGCTCGCCTTCACGACATAGCCTTCCGGCTCCGTCGAGGCACCCATCCCGAAATAGTCGGCGCCGATCACGACATAGCCCTGGCCGGCAAACTGGGCGAGAGCGAGCTGCGTTTCGGTCGATTGCTCGGGGAAGGAGGGGACCTGCTCTTTCCCATAGACCGTGCCGTGCTGGTAGGAGAGCAGCGGGAAGCTGTTGCCGCCGGTATCGGGAACGGCGAGGAGACCGGTCGCGACGATCGGCTGGTTGCCCTTTTCGGGAACCACCGAGCCATAAGTGACCCGATACAGCCGGATCCCGTTCACGGCCGGCGTGTAGGCTACATCGATGCCGAAAAAGGCGGGCGCGTCCTTGGTAAGGATGTCGTTCAGCTTCGCCGCGTCCCAGCGGCCGATTTCCTCATAGCTGACGGTCGCCGACAGGCGCACCGGGTCGGCCGAGGCCGTTCGGGGTCCCCCCACCATGAGTAAGGCCAAAGCCACCAGAAGGGCGGCGAGGCGTGCGACAGGCGCCATATAGATCTCTCCGGCTTGCGAACGGGCAACACATCGGCCGCCGCGCGGGCGGATGATCGGCGGGCGCGTCCGTCACGGTCAAGCCGGGTATCGCCGCTCAGGGCGCGGCGCCGTTCCGCGCCGCGCCGTCGCGCAGAAAGACCTGCGGCATGACCCGGTGATATTCGTCGAAGAGCTGCTGCGTGCTCACGACGAGCAGCTCCACCAGCGCGCCGCTTTCGTTCAGGAGCCGATGCGGCCGGGCGGTGGAGAAATGCAGCGAGTCGCCCGGCTGCAGCTCGAAGATGACATCCTCGATGACGTAGCGGGCGATCCCCGTCAGGTCGTAGACGATCTGTTCGCCGGGAAAGGCGAAAATGCGCGATTGGAACGACGGCGGCACGGTCAGCTTGATCGCCGTCAGCATCTGGCCCGGATAGCTCGTCGACAGCCGCTCATAGGCTGCGATGCTGTCGCGCACCGGGTGCGCCACCCTGCCCTCGCTGCGCGATACGGCGATGGGAAGGTCCGGCTGGTGGAGGATCGAGCCAATGGTCGTGTCGAGCGCCTTGGCGATCTCGGTCAGCGAATCGAGCGACGGGCGGGTGATGTTGCGCTCGACCTGGCTCAGGAAGCCGACCGAGAGGCCGGAGAGCTGCGCGACGCGCTGCAGGGTCAGCCGCCGCTGGCGGCGCATGTCGCGGACGCGCTGACCGATATCGGGGCCGTGGGTCATGCGACGGCGCGTCCGTCCGCCGGTGCCGGAAACTCCACGATCATCCGCTCATCCGACATGTGTCGTCCAGGCGGACAACGTGGATCAGACGGTACGGCCATCGCCCCACCGTCATCTAGCCGCGGAAATGCGCGATACGTGTCCGCAGCGACTCGCGTCCCGGTAGATGAGACGCGAGTCTAAAGCCTTTGCTCGTCGGCTGAAAAGCCTCTTGGCACAACCGGCGCGGATGAAACCGTGCCGGCTCCCGCCTCAGCCCTTCAGGATGCTGCGGCCGGCATACTCGCCCTGGATGCCGAGCTGCTCCTCGATGCGGATCAGCTGGTTGTACTTGGCGGTCCGGTCCGAACGGGCGAGCGAGCCGGTCTTGATCTGCCCGCAATTGGTGGCGACGGCGAGATCGGCGATGGTCGAATCCTCGGTCTCGCCCGAACGATGCGACATGACGGCGGTATAGGCCGCCTTGTGCGCCATCGAGACGGCGTCGAGCGTCTCGGTCAGCGAGCCGATCTGGTTGACCTTGACCAGGATCGAATTGGCCGTGCCCGACTTGATGCCACGCGACAGGCGCGTCGTGTTGGTCACGAAGAGATCGTCGCCGACGAGTTGCACCTTGCCGCCGATCGCATCGGTCAGCTGCTTCCAGCCCGCCCAGTCGTCCTCGCTCATGCCATCCTCGATCGAGATGATCGGGAACTTGGCGGCGAGATCGGCGAGATAGGCGACCTGCTCGTCGATCGAGCGGGTCACGCCCTCGCCCTCATAGACATACTTGCCGTCCTTGAAGAACTCGGTCGCGGCGCAGTCGAGGCCGAGATAGATGTCCTCGCCCGGCTTGTAGCCGGCCTTCTCGATCGCCTTGGTGACGAAGTCGAGCGCGGCGACGGCCGACGGCAGGTTGGGCGCGAAACCACCTTCGTCGCCGACATTGGTGTTGTGGCCGGCGTCCTTGAGCGCCTTCTTCAGCGTGTGGAACACCTCAGAGCCCCAGCGCACCGCCTCGGCCAGCGAGGGAGCGCCCACGGGGAGGATCATGAATTCCTGGAAGTCGATCGGGTTGTCGGCATGCACGCCGCCATTGATGATGTTCATCATCGGCACCGGAAGGACCTTGGCATTGACGCCGCCGACATAGCGGTAGAGCGGCTGGCCGGCCGCCTGGGCCGCGGCCTTGGCGAGCGCGAGGCTGACGCCGAGGATCGCATTGGCGCCGAGGCGCGACTTGTTGGGCGTGCCGTCGAGCTCGATCATCGTCGTGTCGATGAGAGCCTGATCCTCGGCCTCCATGCCGCCGATCGCGTCGAAGATCTCGGTGTTCACCGCCTCGACCGCCTTCAGGACGCCCTTGCCCTGATAGACCGACTTGTCGCCGTCGCGCAGCTCGACGGCCTCATGCGCGCCGGTCGAGGCGCCCGAGGGGACGGCGGCGCGGCCGAGCGAGCCGTCCTCGAGGAGAACATCGACCTCGACCGTCGGATTGCCGCGGCTGTCGAGGATCTGGCGGGCGGTGATGTCGATGATCGCGGTCATGTCGTGTCCTTGTGGCAGGCGGCGGAAGATCTCGACCGCTTCTAGCGCGGCCTTCGCGACTGCGGAAGCCCTCGAAAGGGCCGGCATTCCGCGGCCTGCCTGCCATGGCGGGATGACGGAACCATGACGCGAGGGGGCGAGGACCCATGACGCGCGCTTGTACCGGCGCGCCATGCTGCTTACACTCCTCTCCAACTACGCACTCGATGAGCCGCGCGCCGGTCGATGTCCGCGCCGCAGCGGCTGAGGATCTTGAAGTGACGATTTCGGGCGAGGAACCGCTTCATGCGGATTCCGGGGCGCCCGCAAGGGGTGCGCCTTCTGGCGCCGACCCTGTGGTGTCCCGTGACGGACACGGACCGGCTGCCGGTCCGACTCCGTCGAAAAAGAAGGGCCGCCGCCGCAAGAAGCGGCGACCGGTCTATGCCGCGGGCGGCGAGCCGCGCGGCGCAGGACAGCCGGCGGGGCCGCGCCCCGGCGAGCGACGTCCGGCGCCCCCGCCGCAGCCGGCCGCCAAGCTGCCCCCTCCCCGTCCCGTCACGGCGCCCGCCCTTGCGCGCAGCCAGGGCGACGGCCTCTATGCGGCGCTCGATCTCGGCACCAACAATTGCCGGCTGCTCATCGCGCGGCCGCGCGACCGCGGCTTCCACGTCGTCGATGCCTTCTCGCGCATCTTCCGGCTCGGCGACGCGGCGATGGATCGGGCCGTGGAAGCGCTGCGCATTTGCGAATCCAAGCTGCGCGACCGTGGCGTCTCGCGGCGCCGGCTGATCGCGACCGAGGCCTGCCGGGCCGCCGAGAACGGCGCCCATTTCCTTGGCCGCGTCCAGTCCGAGACCGGCCTTTCGCTCGAGATCGTCAGCCGCGAGACCGAGGCCCGCCTCGCCGTCGCCGGCTGCGCCTCGCTGATCGATCCGAACACGAGCGGCGCGCTGCTCTTCGATATCGGCGGGGGCTCGTCAGAGCTCGTGTGGATCGACCTGACGCGCCCGGCCGACCGCAACCGCCGCCGCATGTCGGACCGCATCCGCACCTGGGTGTCGCTGCCGGTCGGCGTCGTGACGCTCAGCGAGCGTCATGGCGGCGAGCTGGTCGACGAGCGCGTGTTCGAGGCCATGGTGGCCGAAGTCGCGGCGATGCTGGCCGCCTTTCCGGAGGCCGCCGCGCTCGACAAGGCGATCGCCGGGGGCAACCTGCACATGCTCGGCACATCCGGCACCGTCACGACGCTGGCCGGCGTGCATCTCGGCCTGCCGCGCTATGACCGCCGCAAGGTCGACGGCACCTGGCTCTCGGCGGACGAGGTCAACCGCATGATGGCGGTGATCACCGGCATGGACTATGCCGCGCGGGTGGCGAACCCCTGCATCGGCCGCGAGCGCGCCGATCTCGTCCTCGCCGGCTGCGCGATCCTGGAGGCGATCCGCCGGCGCTGGCCCTGCCAGCGGCTGCGCGTCGCCGATCGCGGGCTGCGCGAGGGCATTCTCGTTGAAATGATGTCGGAGGACGGCGTCTGGCGCCGCGCGGCACGACAGGGCGGACGGACGCAATGAAGACCCCCGGCGGAAAAGGTACCGGCAAGGGACCGGGCGGGCGCGAACTGACGGTGCGCGTCAAGACGGCTCGTGGCCGGACGGCATCCTCGACGCGCTGGCTCGAGCGCCAGCTCAACGACCCCTATGTCGCCCGTTCGAAGCGCGAGGGCTACCGCTCGCGCGCCGCCTACAAGCTGACCGAGATCGACGACAAGCATCATATCCTGGCGCCGGGCATGAAGGTGGTCGACCTCGGCGCGGCGCCAGGGGGCTGGTCGCAGGTGGCCGTCGAGCGCGTCCGCTCCTCCGACACCGATCCCAGCGTCGTCGCCATCGATTATCTGGAAATGGACCAGCTGCCAGGCGTCATCCTCTTCCAGAAGGACTTTCTGGACGTGGACGCGCCGGCCGCGCTGAAGGCGGCGCTGGGCGGCCCGGCCGATGTCGTTCTGTCCGACATGGCGGCGCCCACGACCGGCCACCAGCAGACGGACCATCTGCGTACGACCTATCTCTGCGAGGTCGCCGCCGATTTCGCCCTCGACGTGCTGAAGCCGGGCGGCTCGTTCCTGTCGAAGGTCTTCCGCGGCGGCGCCGAGGGCACCCTTCTGACGACGCTCAAGCAGAACTTCGCCACCGTCCACCATCTGAAGCCGCCGGCGAGCCGCGCCGGCTCGGTGGAGCTCTTCATCCTCGCCAAGGGCTTCAAGGGCCGCCGTGTGACCGCGGCCGACGAGCCGGACAACCACGACGAGGGTTCCGTCGAGGACGAGGGCTGGCATCCCTGATCAGGCGCGTTCGCGCATCGCCGTCACCGGATCGGGGGCGAGCGGCTTCGGCTTCAGCTTGCGGCCGGACATCTCCTCGCCGGCATTGCGCGGCATCAGCATGAAGAAGATCGCCGAACTCATTGAAATCAGGCCGATCGCGATGAAGGCGGGGTGGAAGGTCGCCACCTCGATCGTGCCGTCGGTGCCGGCCAGCGACAGTTCCAGAGCGATGGCGCCGACCGAGACGCCGAGCGACATCGCGAGCTGCTGGAACACGCTGGTGAGGCTGGTCGCGCGGCTCATCCGCGCCTGAGGGACATCGGCGTAGGACAGCGCATTCGCGCTCGTGAATTGCAGCGAGCGGAAAAAGCCGCCGATGAAGAGCAGCCCCGTGATCAGATGCAGCGGCGTGCCGATATCGAAGGCCGCCGGCATGCCGATGAAGATCGCCGCGATGAAGGAATTGGCGATGAGCACGCTGCGGAAGCCGAAGCGGCGCAGCAGCGGCGGCGCCACGAACTTCATGGCGATGGCACCGATCGCCGAGACGAAGGTTACCGAGCCGGACTGGAACGGCGTCAGCCCATAGCCGAGTTGCAGCATCAGCGGCAGCAGGAAGGGCATGGCGCCGATGCCGATGCGGAACAGAAGACCGCCGATCACGCTGGCGCGGAAGCTCGGAATGGCGAACAGCGACAGGTCGAGGATCGGGTTGGCGAGGCGCCGGCTGTAGATGACATAGGCCACCAGCAGCCCGCCGCCGCCGAGCAGCGTCGCCAGCACATAGGGGAGCGGCATCAGATTGAGGCCGAGCGAGGTCGAGCCCGTGACGAAGCCGGCAATGCCGAGGCTCGACAGCACGAAGCCCGGATAGTCGAACGGCACCCGCTCCTCGCCGCGGATATCGGGAATGAACAGCGTCGCCAGGATAAGCCCGAGGATTCCGATCGGCACGTTGATCCAGAAAATCCAGCGCCAGTCGAAATAGGTCGTGATGAAGCCGCCGAGCGGCGGCCCGACCACGGGGCCGATCAGCGCCGGCACAGTCAGCCAGGCGAGCGCGCCGACGAGTTCGGACTTCTGCACCGAACGCAGGATCACCAGCCGCCCGACGGGAACCATCATCGCGCCGCCGAGGCCCTGCAGGATTCGGGATGCGACGATCTCCTCGATCGAGTTGGATAGGCCGCAACAGATTGAGCCGAGCGTGAACAGGACGATGGCGA
>CAWZZK010000013.1:0-8471 GCA_963966455.1 Kaistia sp.
TTCTATGCGAGGCTGCGCGCTGCCGGCAAACCACCAAAGCTCGCCATCACCGCATGCATGCGCAAGTTCCTGACCATTCTCAATGCAATCCTCAGATCCAGAACCCCATGGAGACCGGCTTGAAAACACAGTCGCTCCCCCACTTCGCGGGAGAGGGAGAAGAGGCCGCCGGTCAATGCGGGCGAGCTGTCGACGACGTCCGTGCCCGGCCCTCTCTCCCGCGGAAGCGGGGGAGAGATGGAGAGGAGGTTCTTCCTGCCCTCAGCCGTTCGCGTCGGAGACGAGAACCGGCTTGGCGCGGTAGCGGTCCGGGAAGAGCTTCTGGAGGTTCTCGATCTTCGGCAGGTCGTTGTAGACGATATAGGGATAGGTCGGGTTCAGCGTCAGGAAGTCCTGATGATAGGCCTCGGCCGGGTAGAACCCCTTCAGCGGCGCGATCTCGGTGACGATCTTGCCGGGATAGACGCCGGTCTTGCCGAGCTGGGCCACATAGGCTTCGGCGACCTTCCGCTGCGCAGTGTCCTTGACGAAGATCGCCGAGCGATACTGCGTTCCGGTGTCGGGCCCCTGCCGGTTGAGCTGGGTCGGGTCATGCACGACCGAGAAGTAGATCTGCAGGATCTCGCCATAGCTGATCACCTTCGGATCGAAGGTGACCGCGACGGATTCGGCATGGCCGGTCCTGCCTGAGCCGACCGTCTGGTACTGGGCCGTCGCTGCATCGCCGCCGGAATAGCCCGACACCGCGTTCGACACGCCCTTCACATGCTGGAACACGCCCTGCACGCCCCAGAAGCAGCCGCCGGCCAGCACCGCCGTTTCCGAGCCGCTCTTCGCCGCCTCGTCCATCGCGGGCGGCGGGATCACGAAGGCCTCGCCTTCGGCGCGCGCCGAGCCGGCGACGCCGGTCGCGGCGAGGCCGGCGACGACGAGGGCGCCGGCGATAAGAAGCGGTATCCGTGCGTCACGCATCCACGCTGCCAATGTCTTCATGACGAAGTCCTTTCGCGTCGGGCCGGCTGATCGCGTCAGATGCCGGCATACCATTCATAACCCCGGTCTTCCCAGAAGCCGCCCTTGCCCCGATAGAAGCGGGCGAAGCTTTCGACGATCTCGAGCCGCATCAGATATTTGGCCTGCTTGTAGCCGAGCTGCCGCTCGACCCTGAGCCGCAGTGGCGCGCCATGCGCGATCGGCAGGTCACGCCCGTTCATGCCATAGGCGAGGATCGTCTGCGGGTGGAACGCATCGACGAGGTCGATGCTCTCATAGTAGCGGCCGCTGCCGTCCAGCGTCTTTTCGTACTCGTCGGCGCAATGGAACACGACATAGCGCGCGCCGGCCTTGAGGCCAGCCGCCTTGAGCACCTGTGCCAGCGGCACGCCGGTCCATTTGCCGATCGCGCTCCAGCCCTCGACGCAGTCGTGACGGGTGATCTGGCTGCGGGACGGCATTGCCCGAAGGTCGGCAAGTGACAGAGAGAGCGGACGCTCGACCAGGCCGTCGACCTGAAGCCGCCAGTCGGCGAAGCCGCCCTCGGCGAGCCGCTGATAGGCTGCGTCGTCGGGACTGTGCGTGCCGTTCGACTTGAAAACGGGCGACAGGTCAGCCTCGGTGAACTCGCGGGCGAGAGCATCGCCGGTGAGAAGCAGGCGCTGGGCGTGCATCGTCAGCTGTTCGGCCATGTCGAGCACGTTGCGGACCCCGTCGCTCGCCGACAGGGGCGCGCAGGCGGAAAGCGCAGCAGCGGCGGCGGTGACGCCGGCACCGGTCAGGAGGCGGCGGCGGTCGAGGCGGATGGTCACGGCTTCGGCTCCTCTGTCTCGATCGCGTAGCGCCCGGTGATCATCGAGCGGAGATTGTTGAAGAGGCCCGACGCGAACACCATCGCGAGATGGATGACGACGAAGAGCACGAGCAGCGTCGCGGCGATGAAATGCAGGCTCCGCGCCGACTGGCGTCCGCCGAAGAGATCGACGAGCCAGGGCAGAGCAGCGTCCATGCCGGGCGACATCGTCAGCCCGGTCAGCACCATGACTGGCAGCAATAGGAAGGCGACGCCGCAATAGGCGAGCTTCTGCAGCGCATTGTAGCGCCGTGCCTCCTCGCCTTTCGGAAAACGCAACCGGGCGTGCGTGACGATCTCGTGCCAGAGATGGCGCGGCGCCAGCTGGTCGCGGCTCGGCGCAAGGTCACGGCGGAAATGCCCGGCAATGAGGCCGTAGAGGAGATAGGCGAAGCCGTTGATGACGAAGAGCCAGGCGAAGAAGAAGTGCCAGCGCCGACCCTCGGCAAGATCGCGGAACCCCGGCAGCGTCGCCCAGTTCGGAAAGCCGCGCGGGCGAATTTCGCCATTCACCGCCGAGGCGCCGAGCACGCCCGTCGTGGGGATCTCCAACGCGCCGATGCGCGTCACGCCCTCGATCGCGCCGTCGTCGCCGCGCTTCGCCTCGAGCGCCAGGAACGACCAGTCGGCATCGGCGCCATACTGGCCCCAATAGAGTTCCGGATGGGCGTTGAAGATCTGCAACCCGCTCATGAGGAGAATGCCGAAGCAGAGCACGTTGACCCAGTGCGTCACCCGCACCGTGCCGGAATGCCTGCGAACCAGGACTCGCCGTGTCGGTGCCGCCCGCCCGGCGGCGCTGCGATCGATGCCATCCATCGATGGTTCCCCCTTCCCGTGAAGGCCGGCCCCGCCCGAGCGGGACCGGCATCGACGCGGCGCGTTACTTTGCCGGCTTCATCGCGTCGCCCTGCATGGCGTCGCCCTGCATCGCATCGCCCTTCATGGCATCGCCCTGCATCGCATCGCTCTTCATGGCGTCGTCGCAGGTCTTGCCGGCCGGGCAGTCGGGCTTCATCTGGTCGGTGGCCATGGCGTCGCCGCCCATGGCGTCGGACTTCATCGCGTCTTCGGCGCGGGCAGCGCCGAGAAGCGCCATGGTCGCGATGGCGGCGGCGAAAAAAGTCTTGCTGGCGGTGTTCATGCTGGATCGTCCTTCTCTGGAGGATGAAACTTGGACCGGCAAAGCCGGCGGCTTGGCAAAGGGCTCCCGTCCCGGCCGCGAGGCTTTCGCGGCAGGCCTTGTTCGGGAGCATGGCTGCCCCGGCTGCTGGATCACGGCCGACGGGCCGTCGTCTTGGGAAGGCACCGTCGCGGCCGCCTTCACCCATGCCTTACGCAGGCCGGCCGCTAGGCGTTACGCGGTCACTCTCTTGTGATCAGAGCGGGCGATTCAGAGCGCTCCTGGCGCGTTGCGCCACTTCTGCGCCGCATGCGAGCAGGCGACGAGGAAGCTCGTGCTCCAGCCGAAGCTGACGATGCCGCTCATGGCGATGAGCGGAGCGGCGATCCGCGGCACCTGCGAGCCCTCCGGCGCTGCGAGGCCGAGCGTCGTGAAGTTGGAAATGGCGAAGAGGAAGGCGTCGCCGAAATGCATGGCGAGCGGTCCCGCCGCCCGCGATCCCGCCATCACCAGCAGCGTGCAGATCGTCACATCGGCGAAATTGATCAGCACGAGACCGAAGATCGCGAGCCCGAAGGCGAGTTCGGCCCCCAGAACACGGCGGATCTGGAAACGGCCGAGCGTCGCGTTGAACAGGCTCCTGACGAGGAAGATGCCGATCCAGTGACAGGCCAGCACTACGAAGACGGAGAGGGTACCGAGGACGATCATCGCTGTGCCAGCCGCTCTTGCATCACGCTCTGAATGGTTTCAAATGGCGCGGCGGCGAGCGGTTGGGCCGCGCCGGACCATGATGGCCCATCGGCCGTCGCCGGCAAACCCCGCTGCCGGAACACATGCGGAGCCACCTCCCCTGGCTGCCGCGCACCGCGCCGAAAGGCGCGACCAAGGCTTGGAAACACTGATCGCGGGACGGGTCCGGCATCGCCGGCCGCGCTCCCGCCGGATGCGAGGAAGACACATGAACTATCGTCGTTTGGGAAAATCGGGCCTGCAGGTGAGCGAATTGTCGCTCGGCTCCTGGGTCACCTTCGGCAAGCAGGTCGACCAGAAGGACGCCATCGCGATCATGAAGCGCGCCTATGAGGCGGGCATCAATTTCTTCGACAATGCCGAGGGCTACGAGGCGGGCGTCTCCGAGGCGCTGATGGGCGAGGCGCTCGCCAATCTCGGCTGGAGCCGCGAAAGCTATGTCGTGTCGTCCAAGGTGTTCTGGGGCGGCTCCAAGCCGACGCAGCGCGGCCTGTCGCGCAAGCATGTGACGGATGCCTGCCATGCGGCGCTGAAGCGCCTCCAGGTCGAGTATCTCGATCTCTATTTCTGCCACCGCCCGGACATCGATACGCCGATCGAAGAGACCGTCCGCGCCATGCACGACCTCGTCGCGCAGGGCAAGGTGCTCTACTGGGGCACGTCGGAATGGACGGCGCAGCAGATCACCGAGGCCTGGGGCGTCGCTCGCTCGATGAACCTGACGCCGCCGACCATGGAGCAGCCGCAATACAACATCTTCGAGCGCCACAAGGTCGAGGGCGACTACCTGCCGCTCTACGATCTCGTCGGCCTCGGCACGACGATCTGGTCACCGCTCGCCTCGGGCGTGCTAACCGGCAAATATTCGAAGGGCATTCCGGACGACAGCCGCCTCAACCTGCCGGGCTATGAGTGGCTGAAGGAGATCTGGCAGAGCGAGGGCGGCAAGGCGAAGCTCGCCAAGGTCGACGAACTGGCGGCGCTCGCCAGGGAGATCGGCATCTCCATGACGCATCTGGCGCTCCTGTGGTGCCTCGCCAACCCGCATGTCTCGACGGTGATCCTCGGCGCCTCGAAGCTCTCGCAGCTCGACGACAACCTCGCCGCGCTCGACAACCGCGACAAGGTCACGCCCGAGGTCATGGCCCGCATCGACGAGATCGTCGGGAACAAGCCGGCGGCCCCGCAGCGCTACTGAAGCGCATCGGCCGGGCGGCGGCGACGCCGCCCGCGCCTTACTCGGTGAGCGGGCGCGTCGAGTCCCTCACCTTCAGCGAGGGCTGCGCCACGAGAATGGCGCCGGGTCCGGCGATGGTCCCGGCGAGACGGCCGAACAGCCGCGCCGCCGCCAGTTCCGTCATCTCGACGATCGGCTGCGCCATCACCGTCATCTTGGGCGAGAAGGCCGTCGCCCAGACGACGTCGTCGATCGACGCGACCGACATGTCCTCCGGACAGCGGAAGCCCTGGTCGGCCAGCGCCTTCATCACGCCGATCATCGTGTGGTTGCTGGTCGAGACGATCGCCGTCGGCCGCGGCCGGCGCGACAGGAGGCTCGTCGTGGCCCGGTAGTCGGGCTCCGGCTGATAGGCGCCGCGAGCCACCAGATCCTCGCGATAGTCGATCGCGTGCTCATCGAGCGCCTGGCGATATCCGGCAAGGCGCTCCTCGGCGATCGACATCCCGCTCGGGCCGGCGACGATGCCGATCCGCCGGTGCCCCGCCCGGACCAGATAATCGACGATGCCGAAGCTTGCGGCGCGGTTGTCGAGCACCACGGCATCGGCGTCGAAGCCCTCCAGCGTGCGGTCGATGAGCACGACCGGAACGGTCGCCGCCCGTGTGAGCTCGGCGACATAGGCCTCGCCCGATCCGCTCGGAACCAGGATGACCCCGTCGACGCGCTGCCGCCGCATCAGATGCAGATCGCGCAGCTCCTTGGCGGGGCTGTCGGTGGTGTTGCAGAGAAGAAGCGCATAACCGCTCGCATCGCAGGCGATCTCGATCGCGCTGGCGACCGCGGAGAAATGCGGATTGGTGATGTCGGGCACGATGAGCCCGATCGTGCGCGAGCGCCCTGTCTTCAGACTGCGCGCCACCGCGTCCGGCACATAGCCGAGTTCCTCGACCGCCTTCAGCACCTTGGCCTTCAGCGCGGGACTGACCGGCGCGGTATTGTTGAGGACGGTGGAAACGGAACCGATCGACACGCCGGCATGGCGGGCGACGTCGCGCAGGGTCGTCAATTGACGGTCACTCCTTGTCAGGTTCGGGCTGTCATGATAGACATCACTGAAACGTTTCGGAAGGGCCTCACCCATCCTAACGCCATGAAAAGTCGTATGATTGCCAAGCGACCGGAAATAGGAAAGCCCTTCTGACCTAGTTTCGCCTGAAATGTTTCAGCCCTGGCACGACCGGCACAAGAACCGGCGGCCCCATGGAGGAATGACGCCTTGTCCAACGACGATACGCCTCGCATCTCCGGCTCCGCCAGCACCGGATCCAGCCGGCTGCTGCTCCCGACCCGCCGCTCGGTTCTCGCCGGCGGCGCAGCGCTCATCGGCGGCGCCGCGCTCTCGGCCCCCTATGTCTCGCGCGCCTATGCCGCCGAGACGCTGAAGTTCTGGCAATTCTACGCCCCGGGCGGCACCGTCGGATCACAGGTCACGTGGTTCGAGCAGATGGTGAAGTCCTGGAACGACCAGAACGAGGTCAAGGTCGAGCTCGTCTATGTGCCGAACAACGAGTACATGAACGGCTCCAAGCTGCAGACGGCCTTCGCGTCCGGCGGCGGACCCGACCTCTTCATCATCTCGCCCGGCGATTTCCTGCGCTATTACAATGGCGGCGTGCTCGCCGACCTGACGCCCTATATCGACGAGGCGGCGCAGAAGGACTTCCCCGAAAGCGTCATCGCCAACCGCAAGGTCGACGGCAAGATCTATGGCATTCCCATGGAAGTCGAGCCGATGGCGATGTATTACAGCATCAAGGCCTTCGAGGATGCCGGCCTCAACGAGAACGACGTCCCGAAGACATGGGACCAGCTGCTCGACGTCGCGAAGAAGCTGACGACGAGCGACCGCTTCGGCGTCCTCTTCGAAACCCAGCCCGGCTATTATCAGAACTTCACCTGGTATCCTTTCATGTGGCAGGGCGGCGGCGACTTCCAGACCGCCGAGGGCAAGAGCGCCTTCAATTCGCCGGGCACCGTGCAGGCGCTGAAGCTCTGGCAGGACGCGGTCAATTCCGGCGCTGCGCCGCGGAAGCCGCTCGGCGGCGGCGGCTGGGACGTCGTTCCCAATCTCGGCTCCGGCTATTGCGCCATGCAGAATGTCGGCATCTGGGCGATCGCCGCGCTGCGCGAGGGTGCGCCCGACTTCAAATACGGCATCTTCAAGCTGCCGCAGCCGGCCGGCGGCAAATATGTGACCGTCGGCGGCGGCTGGGCCTTCGTCGCCAATGCCCGCGGCAAGCAGGCGGAAGCGGCCTCGAAGTTCTGTGCCTGGGCGCTTGGTTCGATGGCACCGGATTCGATCCAGCGCGTCGTCGACTGGTGCACGGTCGCCAAGAGTGACATGCCGCCGCGCCAGTCGGCGCTCGAGAAGGGCGCCGCCGCCTTCAACGAGGGCATGATGAAGGTGTTCAGCCAGGAGATCTATCCCGGCACCCGCGCCGAGCCCCGCGTGCCGCCGCAAGTCTACAAGATCATCTCCGACGCGATCCAGGCGACGCAGCTCAACGGCCAAGACCCGGCCAAGGTGGCCGAGCAGGCCTCCGCGCAGCTCGACGGCTTCCTCGCGGGCTATTCCGGCGCCCCGATCCTCTGATCGGGTCCGCGTCCGCAATGTCCGAGGCGATGTCGCGTCCATCATCCACCCCGGCGGCCCGCAAGGCCGCCGGTTTCCGCCTCTCGGCCCAACACCGCGAATGGATCGCCGGCTATCTGTTCGTCGCGCCCGACGCCATCGGGCTGTTCGTCTTCGCCGGATTGCCGAGGCTCCTTGCGCTCGGGCTCGGCTTCTTCACGCTCGACGGATTCGGCGGCTTCCAGTTCTCGGGCCTCGCCAATTACCGGCGCATGTTCGTCGATCCGCTCTTCCTGCAGAGCCTCAAGGTCACGCTCGCCTATGTCCTGATGCTGGTGCCGAGCCTCTATGTCGTCGGGCTGGCGCTGGCGCTGATGGTGCAGAAGGGATCGGTGCTGAACGCCGTCATCCGCTCCATGTTCTTCCTGCCGCAGATGGTGAGCCTCGTCGTCGTGGCGCTTGTCTGGCAGGTGCTGCTCGTCGACAAGATCGGCTTCGTGCCGAAGATGACCGGCTTCCTCGGCCTCGGCGGCCTCTCCTGGCTCGGCGATCCCGACCTCGCGCTCGTCTCGGTGGTCGTCGTCAGCGTCTGGTTCCTGATGGGCTTCTACATGCTCATCTTCCTCGGCGGACTGCAGGACATCCCCAAAGAATATTATGAGGCGGCACGCATGGACGGCGCCGGCTATTTCGCGCAGCTCCGCCATATCACGCTGCCGCTGCTGCGGCCGACGAGCTTCTTCGTGCTTCTGGTCTCGACCGTCGCCGCGGTCGCCGGCGGCCAGGCCTTCGACCTCATCTATGTGATGACCAAGGGCGGCCCGGCCAATTCGACCTCGCTCGCCATCTATTACATCTACCAGCAGGCCTTCCAGTACAACGAATACGGCTATGCCGCCGCGATGGCCTCGTTCCTGGTCCTGCTTCTGATGGCGAT
>CAWZZK010000014.1:0-5895 GCA_963966455.1 Kaistia sp.
GACGAGCATCATGCCCTCGACGGCGACATTGAGGATGTTGGCGCGCAGCGTGATCATCGCGGCGAGCGCGGCGAGCAGGATCGGCGCGGTCTGCTCGAGGATGGCGGCGAGAAGGGCGGTGGTGGCCATGGTCAGCTCCGGCCCCATTTCAACTTGGGCCGCGCCGTCATCAGGAGGACGAGGAGGCCGGTCAGGAGATCGACGAGCGATCGCGGCACGTCGGTCGAGATCTGCATATAGGCGGCGCCGTTGATCATCATCGCGTAGAAGATCGAGGTCGCCACCGCGCCGATCGGATGCACGCGCGCCAGCAGCGCGCAGGTGAGGCCGACAAGGCCGTAGTCGGGCGAGAAGTTCTGCTCGAAGCGGTGGCCGATGCCGAGCACATAGAGCGCGCCGGCGAGCCCGCCGAAGCCGCCGGCGACCAGCATGGCGGTGATGATGCGCCGGTCGGCCGGGATGCCGACGGATTTCGCGAAGCGGAGGTTGGTGCCGGAGGCGCGAAGCTGCGCGCCCCATTCGGTGCGGAACAGCACCAGCCAGGTGACGCCCGCCAGCACCAGCGCGACGATAATGCCGCTCGTCGCGCCGCGCACGCCCGGAAGATCCGGCAGCCAGATCGAGGCGGGCAGCATCTGGCTGACGGCGCCATAGCTCGCCGTGTCGCGGATCACCTGGTTGGAGAGATAGGAGGTGAAGAGCAGGACGATGATGTTGAGCATCAGCGTCGTCACGACTTCATCGACGCCTAGGCGGATCTTGAGCGTCGCCGGGATCCAGCCGAGGAAGGCACCGGCAAGGATGCCGCCGGCGACCGCAAGCGGGAACAGGATGAGGGGCGAGAGGCCGCCGAGCATCACGCCGATCACGGTCGTGGCGATGGCCCCCGCATAGAGCTGGCCCTCGCCGCCGACATTGAAGATGCCGGCCCGGAAGGAGAAGATGACGCCGAGCGCGATCAGGAGCAGCGGCGTGGCGCGGTTGAGGAACAGCGCGAAATTGCCGACCGAGTCGAAATTGGCGAACAGGAGGTCGCGATAGGCCTGGACCGGATCGTCGGTGATGCAGGCGACCAGCACGAAGCCGAGCGCCAGCGTCAGCAGGATCGCCGCCAGCGGCGCGCGGACGGCCTTCAGCGTGTCGATGACAATGCCGGCCATCAGGCGGCCTCCGCCGTGACGCCGCCATTCATGAGCTGCCCGACGACGATCTCGTCCGCATCCTTGCGGTCGAGCACCTTGAGCAGATGGCCGGAATACATGACGCCGATCCGGTCGGAGAGCGCGAAGATCTCGGAGAGTTCGGACGAGATCACCAGCACGGCGCGGCCGCGATCGGCCGCGGCCATCATCCGCGCATAGATGAACTCCGCCGCGCCGATATCAAGCCCGCGCGTCGGCTGGCAGATGACGAGAAGTCCGGGATCGCGGTTGAGCTCGCGGGCGATGACGAGCTTCTGCATGTTGCCGCCCGAAAGCTGGCCGGCCGGCGTCGCCGGCACGGCGCCGCGCACGTCGAATTCGGCGATCTTCTCCGACGCAAACGCATCGCGTCGCGCGACATCGACGAGGCCTGAACGCGTGAGTCCGGCGCGGGTATAGTTGGTGGCGGCGAGGTTCTCCGCCACCGACATGGTGATGCTGAGGCCGCGATCGAGCCGGTCCTCGGGAACGAAGCCCATGCCGGCCTGCAGGCGCTCGGGAACGGAGGCGGTGGTGATGTCGCGCCCGTTGAGTGTGATCGTGCCGGCCTGCGTCTCGATCAGCCCGACGATCGCCTCGGCGAGTTCGGTCTGGCCGTTGCCGTCGACCCCGGCGATGCCGACGATCTCGCCGGCGCGGATATCGAGCGAGACGGTGTCGAGCAGCAGCCGCCCGGTTGAATTGGTGACGCTGACGCCGTCCAGCGACAGGACGGGCGCCCCGAAGCGTCGCGGCTCGGCGCTGTCGCCGCGGCCGACGAGGAAGACGTTGCGGCCGACCATGTCGCGGGCGATGTCGGTCTCCGAGACACTGGCCGTCGGATAGGTCGAGATGCTCTCGCCGCGCCGGATGACGGTGACGACGTCGGAGACGGCCTTCACCTCGCGCAGCTTGTGGGTGATGAAGAGGATCGTCCGGCCGCGCGCCCTGAGCCCGTCGATGATGCCGATCAGTTCGTCGACCTCCGGCGGCGTCAGAACGGCCGTCGGCTCGTCGAGGATCAGCAGCTCGGCGTCGAAGGCCAGCGCCTTCAGGATCTCGACGCGCTGCCGCTGCCCAACGGAAAGGCTGCGCACCGGCGCCTCCGCGTCGAGGCGGAAATTGAAGCGATCGATGAGCTCAGCAGCCCGCTCGGTCATCGCCTTGCGGTCGGAGATAAGTCCGTATTTCCGGATGTGGCGCCCGAGATAGATGTTCTCGGCGACCGTCATCGACGGCACGAGCGTGAAATGCTGGTGGACCATGCCGATGCCGAGTCGGCTGGCGGTGATCGGATCGGGGATCGTCACCGCGCGGCCATTGAGGCGGATCGTGCCGGCGCTCGGCTGATGGATGCCGGCGAGGATGTTCATGAGCGTCGACTTGCCGGCGCCGTTCTCGCCGCAGATGACATGCACCGCGCCGCGACGGACCGAAAGGTCGACATGCTTCAGCGCGACCTTGTCGCCGAAGCTCTTGGCGATCGCCGACAAAGTGAGGATGTCATCGTGCTCGTTCATGCGCTCTGTCCGCCGGCGAAGCGAGAAGGATGCAGGAGCGGCCGACCTGGCCGCCCCCGCAAGGGATCGTCTCATTTGAAGGCGGTGTCGACCTTCAGTTCGCCCTTGACGACCTTGGCCTTCGCCTCGTCGACCTTGGCCTTCACGCCGGCGGGGACGAGCGCGTCGTTGTAGATGAGGCCGACGCCGTCATTGGCGAGACCGTAGATCTTCAGCTTGCCGAACTCCGCCTTGCCGGCGCGGATCTGCTCGATCGAATCGTAGATCGAGTTGCCGATCTGCTTGGTCATCGAGGCGATGACGTTCTTCGGATGCAGGCCGTTCTGGTCGGAATCGACGCCGATCGCGTATTTGTTCGAGTCGGCCGCGCCCTTGAGGATGCCGAGGCCGGCCGGGCCAGCGACGTTGTAGACGACGTTGGCGCCGTTCTCGATTGCGGTCTTGGTCAGGTCATAGGCCTTCTGGGCGTCGTTGAAGTTGCCGATGAAGATCACCTGCACCTGGATGTCGGGAGCGACGGTGGCCGCGCCCTGCTTGAAGCCGAGGATGAAGTCCTGGATGACGGGCAGGTCCATTCCGGCCACGACGGCGATCTTCGGTTCGCCGGAAGAGAGCGGGAAGTCCGTCTTGTCGGTCGCGGCGATCGCCGCCAGCACGCCGGCGAGATAGGAGCCCTCGTTCTGCGCATATTTGACGGAGAGCACGTTCGGCAGCGCGAGCTCGTCATCGAAGAAGACGTATTTCTGCTCGGGATGCTGCGGCGCCACGGCAGCCAGATTGTCGTGCATGTTGGGACCGGTGAAGATCACGCTCCAGTCGCCGGAATTGGAGACGGCCTCCAGATTCTGGCGCCACAGCTGCGGATCGGTCGGCGAGGCCTGCAAGAGCTTGACCTTGACGCCGTCCTTCGCCGCGCGGTCGAAACCGGTCTTGGCGTTGTCGTTGAAGCCCATGTCGCCGAGATTGTCGCTCATGACATAGACGGCGCTGAACTTGTCTTCTGCCAGGGCGGCGCCGCCCATGAGCATCATCGAGACGATGCCTGCCGCCAGGCCCGTCATTCCCCTCGAAAGCAAAGTCATGATGAGTTCCCTTCTTTTGGTGGCAGCCTCCGGCCATGAAGCCGGCGGTCTGCATGGTGATCGCCGGGCTGCCGCGCCATTCGCGGCCCCCCGGCCTCAGGCTCCCTGTTGAAGCCGCGACAGCGCCGCGATCGCGCCGACCAGCGCGTCCTGCGTTGCCGCGACATCGAAGGCGATGACGACGTCGCAATTGTTCGGTCGCTCGGTCCGGCCGGCGAAGTCGACCACGGTCCGCCCGTAGTTGAGCCCGCTCGCCGTCTCGACATCGACGCGCGCCGGAACCGTCGTGACGATCGCGGGATCGGCGGCGGCGAGGATCGCGCACGGGTCGTGCAGCGGCATGTCGGCCGGGGCGAAGACACCGGGCCGATGCGTCGTCCGCAGCGAGGCGAGCAGTTCGGCCGCCAGCGCAGCGGCCGGGCCGGGTAGGGCGGCGACGCGCGCGACCAGCGCATCGTCGATCGGCACCGTGCCGCTCGCATCGACCGGCACCATCGTGATCGGGATGCCCGATCCGTAGACGATCGCCGCGGCTTCCGGATCGCAGAGGATGTTCCACTCCGCCGCGGCTGTCTTGGTGCCGAGGCCCCAGGCGCCCCCGAGCGTCACGATGCGGCCGATGGACTCCTTCACGTCAGGATGGCGCCGCAGCGCCAGCGCGAGATTGGTGAAGGGGCCGGTCATCACGATCGTGAGCCCGGGATGCGCCTTCGCGGCGGCGGCGATCCGGTCGACCGAATGCAGCGGGTCGAGTTCGACGCGGCGAAGATCCGGCCGGTCAGGATCGAGCCCGCTGTCGAAATCAAGGATGCGCGCGATCATCCGCTCCCGGAGCAGCGGCCCTTCGGCTCCCCTCGAGACCGGCACCGTCCGCGGATGGGCCGCGGCGACGGTGATCGCAGCATTCTCCGCCGTCCGGTCGAAGGCGAGATGGCCAGCGCCTGTGGTCACCGCGACCAGATTGACGGCCGGGTGGCCGAGCGCGGCAAGAATGCCGACGGCATCGTCATTGCCGGGGTCGCAGTCATGCAGGAGATCGATCACGAGCGCCCACCAGCGGCATCGGCGCCCGTGGGCAGGCGGCCGGTCCAGGCGCAGAGATTGGACCAGAGAGCGCGGTAGCCGGGCCAGCTGACGAAATCGGTCGGGCACCAATGCGGGCTGCAATCCGACATGAAGGCGGCTGTTCGGCCGGCGCCGGTCTCGGTCAGGGCGAGCAGCGGGTCGCCGGCGACCGTGGCGAGGAGTTCGGCATTCGGCGCCAGCGTCACGCGGTTATAGCCGAGCAGGGCCGGCAGCGGACCCGCGACACCCGCCATCACCGGATGCCCGGGCTCGACGATCGTGCCGACGATGCCTTCGGGATGCTCGCGGCGATCGTCGGTCGCCTGAAGGCGAACCGGCAGGCAGGCCTCGACGACGGTATCCTTCCAGCAGCCCTTGCCCTCGATGCCGGTGAAGGTCAGATAGCCGCCGACCATGATCAGCCCGCCGCCGTTCCGTACATAGTCGGCGATGGCGTCGAGCTTGTTCGCGGACTTCTGCGCGTTCAGCCACGTGTTGGGATGCAGCAGCAGCGTGTTGGCGCCGATATCGCTGAGGATGATCGTCGAATAGCGGGAGAGCGCCTCCGCCGTATCGGGAAAGCGGGCCGGCGCGATGTGGTTCTCGATCACGTCGACTTCGTAGCCGCTCTCTTCCAGCGCCGCCTTGAGCGAGGAATAGCCCTCGCCGAACGTGGTCGTGACGAAGGTGTCGAAGCCTTTCGTGTGCATCGCCGTTGTGACCCAGGTCTCGCCGGCGATGAGAATTCTTCCCTTCATGACGCCCTTCGCTCTTCTGCGGCCGCGCGCTCGTCCGCCTTCGCCCGGGTGCGCGGCAGCGCCCCCGGATCGGACAGGACCGTCCCGGCTCTCTGGTGGACTGGACAATTGCGATCAGGCGCAATATGCCGTGTGGGGAGCAGTCTACACGAGTAGATTATGCCTCGCAAGACGAACGGAGCGATTGTCCGCCGTGATGCCGGAGGCGCGGTGTTGCGGAATCCGGTCGATCCGATCTACCGATCATTCCCGCCCAGCGAGAGCGCGAGCACCGTCATGCCGCTGTATC
>CAWZZK010000015.1:0-8223 GCA_963966455.1 Kaistia sp.
AATCCAGACGCATGATGGTCCGCCCACGCATGTCGAGCTTCTCAATATGCTCGCTCGCTCGGCCGGCTATCAGAATTTCCAGCAGCTCCGTGCCCGCGCACCGGCAGAGTCGCCACCCGTTGGCGAACAAGATCCGCGTCCGGTCGCGGAGGCAGACGTCGCGCTGATCGCTCGTGCGATCGGCCATTTCGACGAAAAAGGCCAACTCATCCGCTGGCCGTCGCGGCGCAGCCACCAAGTCCTTGCGCTCTGGGCACTCTGGAGCGCATTCCCGACCGGCGTCAGCCTGGACGACGCCGCGGTCAAGACGTTCATAACCGCGCGGCATCGTTTCGGGGATCACGCCCTGCTCCGGCGTGAACTCGTCGATCTTGGCTTGCTGACCCGGACTGTCGATGGCCGCGACTACCGCCGCATCGAGCGAGAGCCTCCGCCCGATGCGCGGGGGTTGATCAGGCAACTTTCCGGGCGCCTCGACGAGGTCTGATCGATCCCAGTTCCGGCGCATGATGGGCCGTTGCTGCCATCCCATCCCGCCCCGTTCAATGCAAACGGCGAAAGGGCTCACCCTATGCCGCAAAAGCAATCGGGCGCCCGAGGGCGCCCGACAGTCGATCTCTGCGATGAAGGCGCGGCTTACTTGATGCCGGCCTTGTCGGTGACGGCGGTCGAGGTCGCGGCTGCGTCGGGCTCCTTGGAGATGACGCCGCCGGCGGAGAGCAGCGTGCCGACGGTCTGCTTGTAGTCGGCCGGATCGAGCGCGCCGGAGGTGCCGGCGGTGAGCTTGTTCACCTCGCCGATCATGTATTTCTGGTGCTCGAGCGTCTGCGAACCGGATTCGTCGGCATCAACGGTGATCTGCGCCGCCTCGTCCGGATTCTCGCGGGCATACTGCCAGCCCTTCTCGGACGCCTTCACGAAGCGCGCCAGCTTGTCGACGAAGGCCGGGTCGGCGAGCTTGTCCTCGAGGACATAGAGCCCGTCTTCCAGCATGCCGACGCCCTGGTCGCGATAGTTGAAGACGACGAGATCTTCCGGCTTCAGGCCGGCATCGAGGATCTGGCCATATTCGTTATAGGTCATCGCCGAGATGCAGTCGGCCTGCTTCTGCACGATCGGGTCGACATTGAAGGCCTGCTTCAGCACGGTGACGCCGTCCGGCCCGCCCTCGGTCTTGTAGCCGAGCTTGTTCATCCAGGCCATGAACGGATATTCGTTGCCGTAGAACCAGACGCCGAGCGTGTGACCCTTGAAATCGGCCGGCGAGGCGATGCCGCTGTCCTTGCGGCAGACGAGCAGGAGGCCCGAGCCCTTGAAGGGCTGCGCGATGTTGACGAGCTTGACGCCCTTCTCGCGCGAGGCGAGCGCATCGGCCATCCAGTTGACGATCACGTCGGCGCCGCCAGCGGCGATCACCTGCACGGGCGAGACATCGGGGCCGCCCGGCTTGATCGTGACGTCGAGATTCTCCTCGTCATAGAAGCCCTTCTCCTTGGCGACGAGATAGCCGGCGAACTGGGCCTGCGTGACCCATTTCAGCTGCAGCGTCAGCGGATCGGCCGCGAAGGCCGGAGCGCTCATCGTCAGGCTGGCGGCTGCGGCCAGCGCGCCGATCATCCATTTCTTCATTGTCGACCCCTCCGTCGGGTTTTCGTTTCCGTCCCTAGGTGCGGAAGGACGGATGCCAGAAAGTGGCGGCCCGCTCGATGAGCGCCACCACGCCGTAGAACGCGGAGCCGGCCAGCGCCGCCACCGCGATTTCCGCCCACACCATGTCGATGTTCATGCGCCCGACTTCGGTTGAGATGCGGAAGCCCATGCCCACGATCGGCGTGCCGAAGAATTCGGCAACTATGGCCGCGATCAGGGCGAGAGTCGAATTGATCTTGAGAGCATTGAAGATGAACGGCAGTGCTTCCGGCAGCCGCAGCTTGAAGAGCGTCTGCCAGTAGGACGCGGCATAGGTGCGCATCAGGTCGCGGCTGATCGGCTGCGACGCCGAGAGGCCGACCACCGTGTTGACCAGCATCGGAAAGAAGGTCGAGACGACGACGACCGCCGCCTTGGACGGCCAGTCGAAGCCGAACCACATGACCATGATCGGCGCGACGCCCACGATCGGCAGCGCCGAGACGAGATTGCCGATCGGCAAGAGGCCGCGCTTCAGGAACGAGACGCGGTCGACGAGGATCGCGACGAGGAAGCCCGAGCCGCAGCCGATCGCATAGCCGGCGATCACCGCCTTCAGGAAGGTCTGGTTGAAATCCGCCGCGAGGATCGGCAGCGACGAGGCGATGCGCACGCCGATCGCCGAAGGCGGCGGGATCAGCACGAAGGGCACCTGGAACACGACGACGATGATCTGCCAGAGGATCAGCAGCCAGGCGCCGAACAGGAGCGGGATGATCAGCGACAGCAGGAAGCCGCCGATGCCCTTGCGCTGCGGCCATTCCGTGAGCTCGGTGACGAGCGCCCAGGCGAGCAGCCAGGACGTCGCGACCAGCATCCAGAAGCCGGGGCCGGCATGGCCGGCAAGCCGCGGCAGCAGATCGATGGCGAGCGCCGCGCCGCCATGCGCCGCGAGCGCCAGAAGAATAGCCGCGACGACGTTCCGGCTCAGTCGGATCGCCGCGAGGATCGCAAACGCGGAAAGGATGAGGATCGCGGGGCCCGAGAGGCCGAGCCCCGTCAGCCGCAGCGACGGATCGGCGGCATCGAGCGGCAGGACCGCCATGCCGATCAGCGCGGCGATCGCGATCCAGGGCTGGATATGCCCACGCGTGCGGGTCATGGGGAAACCCCCGACGTCGAGGATAGAAAGAGCCCCCTCTCCAGCTCCCCCCCGCTGCGCGGGAGAGAGGGCGGGACGGTACTTCCGCCTGCGGCGGAGCCCTGCCTGGAGGGATCGCAAGGGATTGATGCAGTGCCACGCCCTGCCCTCTCCCCCCTTGTGGGGGAGAGCTGGAGAGGGGGGAGCGCCGCCACCGGACAGGTCACGGTCATCGCATCAGCCCCATGCGCTTGACCACGGCGGTGCCGCCGAGATTGACCATCCAGACGAGCAGCGCGGCGAGGATCGAGGCGGCGACGAGCGCCGACCAGATCTGCACCGTCTGCCCGTAGTAGGAGCCGGCGAGGAGGCGCGCGCCGATGCCCGCCGAGGCGCCGGTCGGCAATTCACCGACGATGGCGCCGACGAGGCTGATGGCGATGGCGACCTGCATGGAGGCGAACAGGAAAGGCAGCGCCGCCGGCAGCCGCAACTTCCAGAAGGTCTGCCAGCGATTGGCGGAATAGGTCCGCATCAGATCGACGAGGATGGTGTCGGGCGAGCGCAGCCCCTTCACGAGGCCGACGGCGACGGGGAAGAAGGAGAGATAGGTCGAGATCAGCGCCTTGGCCATGAAGCGCGAGGCGTCGGGCGAAAGGCCCATCTGGCCGTTCATGAGGTTGTAGCCGACGACCACGATCATCTGGTCGATGGCGACGATGGGCACCGTCTGCGAGGCGATGATCCACGGCATCAGGCTGCGGTCGAGGCTTGGCACATGCACGATCGCCGCGGCGAGGACGAGGCCGAGCAAGGTGCCGGAGAGGAAGCCGGCGAGCGTCGCCGAAAGCGTCACCCAGGCGTGATAGACGAGGCTCTTCTTGGAGGTGACCGGCGTGCCGACCGTCGACTTCCAGACCTCGGCGACGATCTGGTGCGGCGCCGGCAGCAGCGGCCGCTCCATGGAATAGGTGGCGACCACCAGGTCGGTCCCCGACAGCACCTTGTCGGCCCGCGCCGCGGCGTCGCGCGCGAGGCCGGCATTCATGAAGACTGCAGCGACATACCAGACGAGGATGATCGCCGCTGCCACGGTCAGCACAGGCACGAGCCTGCCGCCGGGCTTCTGCGGCGCGCGGATCGCAGGCGCGGCGCCGCTCATGTGCGGGCCTCGGTATGAAGGCAGGCGATTGCGAGGGTGAATGCCCTCACCCCGGCCCTCTCCCAGGGGGAGAGGGGGAGGGTCACGGCCGGCATCGATCGCGCGGACGAAGGCAAAGGGCGCAACGGAGCCCTCTCCCCCCTTGTGGGGGAGAGCTGGAGAGGGGGGCTTTCTTGTCTGCGACGACGGGCATGCGGGAACACCCCCTCCCCGGCCCTCCCCCGCTGCGCGGGAGAGGGAGAAGAAGCCCTCGCCTCAATCCTCATAGGAATGCCCCGCCCTGAGCCCGGCGCGGACGCGGGCGGCGATTTCGAGGAATTCCGGCGTCTCGCGGATGTCGAGCGTGCGGTCGCGCGGGAAACCGCACTCGATGATGTCGGTGACGCGGCCCGGTCGCGGCGACATGACGACGATCTTGGTCGAGAGGAACACCGCCTCAGGGATCGAATGGGTGACGAAGACGACCGTCTTCTGCGTCCGGTCCCAGAGGCGCAGCAGCTTCTCGTTGAGATGGTCGCGCACGATCTCGTCGAGCGCCCCGAAGGGTTCGTCCATCAGCAGAAGATCGGGCTCGACGGCGAGCGCGCGGGCGATCGATGCGCGCTGCTGCATGCCGCCCGAAAGCTGCCAGGGGAACTTGCGCTCGAAGCCGGAGAGATCGACCAGCGCCAGATTGTCGGCGATGCGCTTGTCGCGCTCGGCCTTGGCGAGCCCCATGATCTCCAGCGGCAGCGCGATGTTCTTGGCGATCGTCCGCCAGGGATAGAGCGCCGCCGCCTGGAAGACATAGCCATAGGCCCGCGCCAGCCGCGCCTCCTCGGGCGACACGCCGTTGACGGTGATCGAGCCGCCGGTCGGCTGTTCGAGATCGGCGATGACGCGCAGCAGCGTGGTCTTGCCGCAGCCGGACGGGCCGATGAACGAGACGAATTCGCCCCGCTTCACCTGAAGGTTGATGTCGCTCAGGGCCTGGACCGGCCCGTCATTGGTGGCGAAGACGAGGGAGAGGCCGGCGATCTCGATCGCCGCCGCCCCATCCGCCTTCGCGCCTTGCTCCTCCCCGGCGCGCATGCGGTTCCTCAGACGCCGATCGGCATATGTTCGGGCGAACGGGTCACCGCGCGCGGCGCCGTCAGTTCCTTCCAGGTCGACAGCGCCCGGTTCACGGCCGGGAAAGGCTTGCGCGCAATGAACTTGCCGCGGCCCGGCTGCGGGCCGGAATTCTGCCCGTCCGACCAGACGACGTCGCCGCGCGACAGCGTGTAGCGCGGGAGGCCGCGCACTTCGACGCCCTCGAAGACGTTGTAGTCGATGATCGACTTCTGGTTGGCGGCCGAGATCGTCTTGGAGAGCTTCGGATCCCAGACGACGAGGTCGGCGTCCGAGCCCGGCATGATGGCGCCCTTCCTCGGATAGATGTTGAGGATCTGCGCGATATTGGTCGAGGTCACGGCGACGAACTCGTTCGGCGTCAGCCGGCCCGTCTCGACGCCGCGCGTCCAGAGCACCGGCATGCGATCTTCGAGGCCGCCGGTGCCGTTCGGGATCTTGCGGAAATCGCCGAGGCCGAAGCGCTTCTGCTCGGTCGTGAAGGCGGCGTGGTCGGTCGCCACCACCTGCAGCGAGCCCGCGGCGAGGCCAGCCCAGAGGCTGTCCTGATGGACCTTGTCGCGGAAGGGCGGCGACATCACGCGCTGCGCCGAATATTCCCAGTTCTGGTTGAAATAGTCGCGCTCGTCGAGGACGAGATGCTGCACCAGCGGCTCGCCATAGACGCGCATGCCCTTCTGCCGCGCCCGGCGGATCGCCTCATGCGCCTGCTCGCAGGAGGTGTGCACGATATAGACTGGCACGCCGGCGGCATCGGCGATCATGATGGCGCGGTTGGTCGCCTCGCCCTCCACTTCGGGCGGCCGCGAATAGGCATGGCTCTCCGGGCCCGTCTTGCCCTCGGCCATATATTTCTGCTGCAGCGCCGCGACGATGTCGCCGTTCTCGGCATGGACGAGCGGCAGTGCGCCGAGCGCGGCGCAGCGCTGGAACGAGGCGAACATCTCGTCGTCGTTCACCATCAGCGCGCCCTTGTAGGCCATGAAATGCTTGAAGGTGTTGACGCCGCGCGAGACGACGGTCGCCATCTCGTCGAAGTGCTTTTCAGACCAGCCGGTGATCGCGACATGGAAGGAATAGTCGCCTGAAGCCTGCCGCGCGGCGCGCTCAGACCATTCGTCGAGCGTCTTCACCATGCCGTCGGCGCCGGGAATGACGAAGTCGACGACCATGGTCGTGCCGCCCGAAAGGCCGGCGAAGGTGCCGCTCTCCCAGGTCTCGGCCGTCGTCGTCCCCATGAAGGGCATTTCGAGATGGGTGTGCGGGTCGATGCCGCCCGGCATCACATAGGCGCCGGATGCGTCGAGGACCGTGTCGCCCGAAAGCCCCTCGCCGATCGCCTTGATCGTCTCGCCCTCGATCAGGATGTCCGCTTCATAGGTGCGATCCGCCGCGACGATGGTGCCGCCCTTGATGACCGTCGACATGATGATTCCCTCGTTCTCTCTGATCCGCTCGCGCTCAGCCGACGATCTCTGCCGTCTCCAGCACGGCATGCAGCAGCACATCCGCGCCGGCCGCCGCCCATTCGGGCGTGATGGCCTCGTCCTCGTTATGTGAAAGCCCGTCGACGCAGGGGCACATGACCATCGTCGCGGGGGCGACCTTCGCCGCCCAGCAGGCATCGTGGCCGGCGCCGGAGATGATGTCCATGTGGCTGTAGCCGAGCCGCTCCGCGGCGGAGCGCACGCGGCCGACCAGCGCCGGATCGAAGGTGACGGGATCGAAATGGCCGACCGGCTCGATCGAGCAGCCGACGCCGAGTTCGGCGGCGATGACCGGCGCCTCGGCCTCGATCACCGCGCGCATGCCGTCGAGCTTCGCGCGGTCGGGGCTGCGGATATCGATCGTGAACACGACCTTGCCGGGCAGCACGTTGCGCGAATTGGGCGAGAAGAACACCTGCCCGACGCCGCCGACGGCGCCCGGCTGGTTCTCCATGGCGATCGCCTGCACGCGCTCGATGATGCGGGCCATGGCGAGGCCGGCATTGACGCGCATGGCCATCGGCGTCGAGCCGGTATGCGCCTCCTTGCCGGTCAGCGTCACCTCGAGCCACCACAGGCCCTGGCAATGGGTAACGACGCCGATCGACTTCTTCTCCGCCTCGAGGATCGGGCCCTGCTCGATGTGATACTCGAAATAGGCGTGCATCTTGCGCGCGCCGACCTCTTCCTCGCCGAGCCAGCCGATGCGCTTCAGCTCCTCGCCATAGGTCTTGCCCTCGGGATCCTTGCGGCCATAGGCATAGTCGAGCGTCATCTGCCCGGCGAAGACGCCCGAGGCCAGCATGGCCGGCGCGAAGCGCGCGCCTTCCTCGTTGGCCCAGTTGGTGACGACGATCGGATGCTTCGTGCGGACACCGAGATCGTTCAGCGTGCGCACGAGTTCGAGGGCGCCCAGCACGCCGAGCACGCCGTCGAACTTGCCGCCGGTCGGCTGCGTGTCGAGATGCGAGCCGACATAGACCGGCAGCGCATCCGGATCGGTGCCGGGCCGCGTCGCGAACATGGTGCCCATCTTGTCGACGCCCATGGTCATCCCGGCCGCCTCGCACCAGGACTGGAACAGCGCCCGCCCTTCCGCATCGGCGTCGGTGAGCGTCTGGCGGTTGTTGCCACCCCTCACCCCCGGCCCGATCTTCGCCATCTCCATCAGGCTGTCCCAGAGGCGCTCGCCATTGATGCGGAGATTGTCGGTGGGGGCGGTCATTCTCTGTGTCCTTCGATGACGGTCAACAGCGTGTCATTGCCGGGCTTGACCCGGCAATCCAGACTTTTCCTCGATCCCAAAGCCTGGATCCCCGGGTCAAGCCCGGGGATGACGTCGAGAACAGGCTTTGAAAAGCAACGCGTTCAAGGTCCTCACATCGTCGGGAAGTTGAACACCGCGCCCGACTTGATGCCGTCCGGCCAGCGGCTGGTGATCGTCTTGATGCGGGTGTAGAAGCGCACGCCTTCCGGCCCGTAAATGGCATGGTCGCCGAAGATCGACCGCTTCCAGCCGCCGAAGGAGTGATAGGCGACCGGGACCGGGATCGGCACGTTGATGCCGACCATGCCCGCTTCGATCTTGTCCGCGAAGGAGCGCGCGGCGTCGCCGTCGCGGGTGAAGATCGCGGTGCCGTTGCCGAATTCGTGGGCATTGATCAGCCTGACTGCCTCGTCATAGGACCCGGCGC
>CAWZZK010000016.1:0-8680 GCA_963966455.1 Kaistia sp.
GAAGACCTATGCCGCGCCGGGCGGATTGTTCGGCCGGCGGCGCGCGACGGCGCTTGGCGGCGTGTCGATCGCCGTAGCGCGTGGGGAGACGCTCGGCCTCGTCGGCGAAAGCGGCAGCGGCAAGTCGACGCTCGGCCGCTGCATCCTTGGCCTGACGCAGCCCGATTCCGGCGCGATCCTTTTCGAGGGGACCGATGTCCAGGGACTTTCGGGCCGGCGGCTCGCGGATTTCCGCCGCCGCGTACAGCCGGTGTTCCAGGACCCGTTCGGCAGCCTCGATCCGCGCTGGCCGGTCGGCCGCAGCGTGCGCGAGGCGCTCGACTGCTTCGGCATCGGCTCGAACAGCGATCGCGCGCGGCGCGTCGCCGATCTCTTCGCCCGGGTCGGCCTCGACCCCGTCTTCGCGAAGCGACTGCCCTCGCAGCTTTCCGGCGGCCAGCGCCAGCGCGTCGCCATCGCGGCGGCTCTCGCCAGCGAGCCAGAACTGATCGTCGCCGACGAGCCGGTCAGCGCGCTCGACATGAGCGTGCAGGCGCAGATCCTGAACCTCTTCATGGACCTGAAGCGCGATCTCGGTCTCGCCGCCCTCTTCATCACGCATGATCTCGCGGTCGTGGCTCATGTCAGCGACGCGGTCGCCGTCATGCAGCAGGGCCGCATCGTCGAGACCGGCTCGGCCGACGCGGTGATCGACGCGCCCAGCCACGCCTACACCAAAGCCCTCATCGCCGCGGTGCCGCGGCCCCGTCCCGCCTTCCGAGGAGGATAAAATGCCGAAAGTCACGCTGAACGGCCTTACCACCAACTACCAGATCGACGGCGAAGAGGGCACGAAAGGCACGATCGTGCTCGTCAACGGCCTCGCCGATGACCTGACATCCTGGGGCTTCCAGGTCCCCGCGCTCGTCGCGGCCGGCTACAAGGTGCTCTCGTTCGACAATCGGGGCATCGGCCAGTCCGACCGTCCGGCGGGACCCTATTCCTCGCGGCAGCTCGCCGACGACGCCAAGGCGCTCGTCGACCATCTTGGGCTTCGCGACTTCCACATGATGGGCGTCTCGATGGGCGGGATGATCGCGCAGGAATATGCGCTGGCCTATGGCGCCGATTTGAAGTCGCTGACGCTCGCCTGCACCTATGGCACCGCCGACGCCTTCTGCCAGACCATGTTCGCGATGTGGGCCGATCTCGCTCAGAAGATCGACGTGCCCTTCGTGATGCGCGACGTGGCGCTCTGGGCGTTCACCGGGCCTTTCTTCAACGAGCGGCCGGGCGACGCCGCCGAGTTCGCCGCGGCCATGGCGGCGCTCGACATGAAGGTCGAGCCCTATCTCGCCCAACTCGCCGTGATCCAGAACCATGACGCGCTCGGCCGCGTCGGCGCCATCAAGGTGCCGACCATGGTGCTGGCCGGCGAGGAGGACATCCTGATTCCGGTGCGTCTCTCGAAGCTGTTGCAGGAAGCCATTCCCGGCGCGCGCTGGCAGACGGTGCCGGGCGGCCATGCCTGCATGTGGGAGAGCCCTGATCCGTTCAATACCGCGTTCGTCGAATTCGTAAGCAGCGTCTGAAGAACAGACCGAACCTCCAGCCAGGGACATCCGAAATGACCTCCACACAAGCAAGAGCCGGGGTCCGCGTCGCGCGACCCCTTGTGCGCGCGCTCGCCGCGCTCTCGATCTCGCTGGCCCTGGCCGGCCCGGCCGCGCTCGCGGCCGACATCAAGCCGGGCGGCGAATTGCGCGCCGCGCTGACCGGCGAGCCGGACGTGCTCGATCCGGCGACCTCGTCGATTTATACCGGCGCCCAGGTCTATGAAGGCATCTTCTCGAAGCTGATCGACATGGATCCGTCCGGCCAGTTCGTGGGCGATCTCGCCACTGCCTGGAAGCAGGTCGACCCGAAGACATGGCGCTTCGAGCTCGTCCCCAATGCGAGCTTCCACAATGGCGAGAAGTTCACCTCCGCCGACGTCAAGTATACCTTCGAGCGCATCCTCGACCCGAAGACGGCCAGCGCCTATGCCGGCCTCTATTCGCAGATCGAATCCGTCGATGCGAGCGACCCGGCCGTCGCGGTGTTTCACCTGAAGTCGCCCTTCGGGCCCTTCCTGACCAATCTCGCCACCAACGGCCAGATCGTGAACAAGAAGGCGATCGAGAGCGGCGATCCCGCCCGCAACCCGGTCGGCACCGGTCCCTTCGAATTCGTCGAGTGGGTTCAGGGCGACCACATCACGGTCAAGAAGAACCCCAACTACTTCAAGCCCTCGCTGCCTTATCTCGATGGCGTCACGTTCCGCTTCCTGCCCGTCGACCAGAGCCGCATCGACGCGCTGGCCGCTGGCGAGCTCGACTGGATCGACGCGGTGCCGCTCAACCAGGTGCCGACGCTGAAGGCCGACAGCCGCTTCACCTATGTGACGAGCCCCGTGGCCGGCATTCCGGACTTCCTGGCGCTCAATACGCGCAAGCCCCCCTTCGACAATCCGAAGGTCCGCCAGGCGGTGGCGCTCGCCATCTCGCGCGCCGACATCCGCGACGTCGCCTATCTCGGGACCGGCGAACTCGGCCTGGAAGAAGTGCCGACGGGCTCGTCCTGGTATGATGCCGAGGGCCTGTTCGGGGCCGCGCAGGACATCGCCAAGGCCAAGGCGCTGCTCGCCGAAGCCGGCCATCCGGACGGTCTCAAGGTCGAGTATCTCGGCCTGCCACAGTATCCTGAGCTGCTGAAGACCGGCCAGGTGGTCCGCGACCAGCTGAAGCAGATCGGCATCGACATGGAGATCAAGCCGGTCGACGTCTCCGTCTGGTACGACGCTTTCGTCTCGGGCAACTTCTCGATCACCAGCGCCTATCAGGAGCGGACGATCGATCCCGACAACTTCTATTCCCTCGTCATCCGCTCGGGCGGGCCGATCAACACCACCGGCTATTCGAACCCGAAGGTCGATGCGTTGATCGACCAGGCGGCTTCCAGCGACGATACCGCGGCGCGCAAGGCGCTCTACCGCGAGATCCGCGGCCTCGTCACCGCGGACGCACCGATCGTCTTCGCCCACTACGAGACGCTGAATTATCTCATGAACACGAACGTGACCGGTTCGGAGATAACGCCGACGCTGTCCCTGCACATGGAGAAGATCGGCTTCACGGAATGATCAAGGGCGCCGGCCGGCTGTCCATCGCTGGCCGGCGCCGAAGGACGGGAACGCTCTCGCAGGGAGCGTTCCAACCGGCGAGGCTGGTCAGTGGCGCGTCTCCACGCCTGCGCTAATCCGCTGCGGGCCCGCAAAGGCGCGCAGTTCAGAGCAATGATTCAGCTGCTGTTTTACCAATCATCAGCGGATTGGTGGAGCCGAGGGGAGCCTATCCCTTGTGGATCAGAACCGCAGGAATGGCCTAATTCCTTGCGTTTCAGCCCGTCCGTGGGGTACGCACTTGGGGTACGCAAGCGGGTGCGCAGGGCATTGAATGGGCAGATCATCGGACGCCGACCGTCGTCATCTGGAGCAGCACCACGGGCAATGGCGCGTCGTGGTGGCGGTTCCGCGCGGCCTGCAAGGGCAGCTTGGCACGAAGCTGAAGCGGTCCCTTCAGACGGACAGCCTTGCGGTCGCGAACCGCCTCAAATGGCCCGTCGTCGCCGAGCTGAAGGCTCTCATCAGCAATGCCGGTGACGACAGCGGCAAGAACCAGTTGATGCAAGAGGCCGTGGAGATGGCCCGACTGCGGCGCCTCGCTCGGGATGATGCCGACATCGATACAATCGACATCGGGATAGAACTGCGAGCCGAAGAGATCGCGGGCAGGCCCGTCGGCATCGAAACAGACCTTGATACCGGGCGCGAAGAACCTGTTTTCGATCCTGCGCGCTCGCGGGTGGCTGGCCATTATGCCGCCGTGGCGAGAGGCGAGGCGACGCCGCTTGACCTGCATCATGCGGCCTACAAGGCGTCCCTCTCCGTCAAGGCGAGAACGCTCGCCGACGACGACCGGGCGCTGGATTATCTCACCCAGTGGTGCCGCGATAACCGTCTGCGGCCTACTGTTGAAGCCATCACCCCGAAGCTTGCCGGGCGCTTCATGGACGAACTGGCGGGCATGACCAAGGGCGTGTCGCCGGTCACCCTCAACAAGTACCTCCGCCGATTGTCGCGCTACTGGCAGTGGATGGAAAAGCGCCACTACGCGGCGTCGAACGTCTGGCATGGCAAGACGCTGGAGGAGCCCCAGACGAAGGCCGACGAGGGGGAGCGCGAATTCTCCGATGCAGAGTTGGTCAAGCTACTTGACGGTCCTGCGTCCCCCGCAATGGCAGACTTGATGCGCATCGGCGCGCTGACTGGCGCCCGCCTTGATGCCATCGTCTGCCTCTCGGTCGGCGATTGCATCAACGGCTACTTCCGCTTCAAGCCGCAGAAGAAGGAGAAGGAGGCACGGGCTTGCCCGATCCATCCTGTGTTGCTCTCCATCATCGCGTCCCGGTCTGAGGGAAAGGACCATTCAGACCCGCTCTTTCCCGAATGGCCGGGGCCGAAGAAGGCGGGGTCCATGCGCGAGCGGTCCTTCAAGGCCTCGAACCAGTTCACCGACTATAGACGGCAGGTTGGCGTTGACGAGGTGATCCCCGGCAAGCGCCGCTCGCTCGTGAACTTCCATTCCTTCCGCCGCTGGTTCATCACCAAGGCCGAGCAAGCAGGCCAGCCTGAGCACATCATCGCGTCTGTCGTCGGCCACAAGCGGCAAGGCATGACCCTTGGGCGGTACTCGTCGGGACCGCTGTTCGAACAGGCGCGGCAATGCGTCGAGGCGGTAACGCTGCCGACATGTGAGACGCTCAGCAGCGGTGCGAGGGGGCTTCGGGAGACGGCGCGAACAGGACGAGCCGACCCTCGTTAAGGCCGAGCCGGTTCAATCGCTCAATGCTGCCGGCTAGTTTACCGCGTCGATCGACGCGAGCAGGCTGGTACCTAAGAAGGTCCCGCCATTTCTCGTGGCGTGCTTCGATTGTTCATCCGGCGCAGCGACAGGCCCCGGACAACCATCTCTCAGTCTTCAAAGCGATTGTTGCGCAAGCGATCCTCGTTCTTCTCCCTCAGCCGCTCCTCATCAATCCATGCTTGGAGGCCCGCCCTGGCTGCGGCCATCGGGCCCGCGAGGGCTGGCGCGTCAATCCCCGGGAGGGCGCCGAGAAGTGCGAGCCGTCCTTCGAGCTTGGTCGCCAGCGAGCCGCTCCACGTCCATGGACGAAGGCGCCTAACGATTGCAGCAAGTGTCACTGCTTGATCTGGGGCTTTCGCGAGAAGTTTGGCGGCCAGCGGCGTCCATTCGTGGGGCTCGCCGTCCTTTGGTCTCTTGAACAGCGTGACTACCTCAGTGCCGAGGGGATACCGAACGGCAGCGTCTCGGTCACACCAAGTCAGAATGACTTCATCCGGTACGACGTCGAAGACGGGCTTGTCCATGATCAGGAGATTTCGAAGCACGGCCTTGCTTCGCTCACGCAACTCCGCGTCGCCTGCGAACAATTCATCCAGTATGGCAAGCGGCTGTGTCTTGAGTAGGCTCTTGATCAGCTCGCCATACTCGTATGCCTGGATGTGATGGTCGGCCGCTGCGTCTATTAACTTTCGGCAGAGAGCCCTTGCGGTTGCGACGCCTTCAAGTCCCACTAGCGAATATGCCGCGACTGCCGCGAGGCGATGGTCCTCCTGGACTTCGCGACCATTCCGCGTGGGGAATGGATAGTCGCCGAGCAACGCGCGACCAGCCTCGCGGATCTCGGGGGAAGACTCGCGCCCGTCACTCTTGTCAGCAAACACACGCATACCGACGATTTCAATAGCAACGCGAGGCCCGTCAGTCTTGGCAGCAATCGCAAGGACGAGATCGCGAAAATCCGGGTCTGGAATGCCTTCAAAAGAGCGGCCATAGGCGAGACTGTAGAAGGCAGTGATTGCCGCTATGCCTAGCTCAAGAGCGCGATGCAGCCTCTCCACGCCGCGATCATCAATGCTTACCCGCGATTGAAGTTCAGGGAAGTGAGCGGCGAGTATAGGATCCGTTACTGCCGCGTCGAGCAGATCATCGACGATCTGCCTGTCGTGCCGCTGCAAGCCCACCAAGAATCCACCCAGGAGGGATAAGCCTGGTCGGTCAGATGCGGCCGATTGCTCAGTGAGCGAACGCCACATCTCGGCCGGATGGACGGCCCCCTCGCCCAGTGCTTGCCCGAATGCAAATATCTCGGAACTCGCCCCCATCAATTCCGGCAGCAGCTCCTTGAGCGCGCCTTGGTCCACCGCCACGTCGTGGCCCAAGTCCCGGATTTTCGCGGCGGTACGCGCGGCTCGAGCAACGTAAGCGTCTTCTGGCTCATCCTCGTATTCACCGTTATCTTCGCTGTCGCCGAGGTCGAACGCGCCGTTGCGCCCCCCGATAACGAGTCCTCGGACCTGACTGCAAACGTCCTTGGGTCGCAGAAAATCTTCCAGCGCGATGAGTCGTTCTTTGAGGGCGCTATCCATTCCTTTGCCTTCAAAGAAGCGCGCTTCCCTCGCGGCGATCCAGCCCTCGCGCCAAAAGGATCTCTCACCTATCGCTCGTGCGATCCGCTCCAGTTCGTCAGCCTGGCCAATAGTGACCCAAAGACCTCGGAATGCCCTGGCGATTGACTTCCGCGCCTCCTCCGAGACGGGACTATCAGAGAGCGCGATTCGGCCAGCTAATCCGAGGGCGCTGTCAAACCAAGCGCGCACGTCACCATAGGTGCGAGGATGGTAGCCATAGTCGCGCGGACGAGCGCCGAATTCAAACCCATGTGACGATGAGAAGTGGTGCGTCTTCATCAGCGCATCCAGCGCCTTCAAACCCAGTGCGCGCACTTCCGGTTCATCAGAGTGCAGAAGTGCTTCCGCCACCTTGACCCTCATGTCGACTGGAGCCTGGGTGCCGGACAGGTAGATCGTGAAGAGCGATTCGATAACTGAGCTTGCCGACCCAAGATCTTCCCTGTCGCCCTGAACCATCGCCAGTCTGACGAGGAGGCCAAGAGCGGCCTCGAACGAAGCGGCATCGTATGCCAACGAGCGCAACAACCGCACGAAATGTCCGCATCGTTGCAGCGTGGCACTGTCCGCCATCGACAGGGCCGCCACTAGCGCCGCGAGCAGGGCTTCCGGCGCAACAGGCGCGATGTTCGTCAGCATCGCCCGGTCAGTCTCGTCGAGATTGAGCAGGTCGCTGAGCCGCCCCGTTGGCGCCAACCAACCTTCGACAATCGATTTCGCTTCATTGCTGTCGTGGAGATAGCCGAGACGTCGTGAAAACGAGCGACGGACGCGCTCGGATGCCTGCTCGACCAGAAGCGACTGGATCTTTGCAGCCGGAACGCGTTGAAGGGCCATCTTGGCAAGACGGTTTGCGATGGCATGCGGCAAGACTGCGCGCCACTCTGCACGAGCCTGCACGAGATCGCGATCTCGCAGCTCTGCCACGGCATCAAACAGTTCCTCAGCCGTCTTGCCCACGAGGTTGCCCAGGACTGCAAGCTCGGCCTCGTCTTCGTCCGTCTTTTCGCCTTCGAAGGAATATAAAAGTGAACATGCCTGAGCAGCCTTCAGCAGGACAGGATCTGGCTCATTGCGTTGCTGGAACAGCCGGGTGAATAATTCCTCATCGGTTAAGCCTGCGATGGACTCGGTTTTCTTGATCCTAGACGCGAGGGCGAGAGCTACCCGCGCGTTGCCCCCGGAAAAAGCGGCAATCGTATGCACGTTGGTCTCGGAGAGATCCGGATAGCGCCGTGCCACTAGCTTCTCGATTACTTCTGGTGAAGACGTGTCAAGGACGAACACGTCTGTACCTTCGGGCTGGTCGTCCCGAATGTCGTACTCGATTGTGATGACGCTGAGAGTTGAGCCTGTGCCGCGGACCACCTCCGATAACCGCCGATGCAATGCGGAGGAGCAGTTGTCGACAACGAGAATGGCGCGTGTCTGTTCAGCTATGAGGTCAGATGCGAGGCCGACTGGCGGTGGACTGGGACCATCTGCTTCGTTGGTATAGATCGCGAGCGAAGGATCGAGAGCGCCTTGGCCGATGTTGGCATCGAACAGCGCTTCGGCCAGTCGTGTCTTGCCAACCCCGGATAGCCCCACCAAGCGCACAACATGGCCCGGCTGGGCGAGCACTTGCCGAATGCGCTCGATGCCCTCTATCGCGGAGACCCCGTCACCGTCGTCTTTGGCGTCTGTGCGTATGCGTGTCTGGTTGTCGGCAAGATAGCTTCCGTCCGTGCCTGGAGGCGCATAAGACCAAGAGCCAAAGGCCTGCCAGCCCGGCACCGCTTTGCCGATGTGCGTACGCACCCACAAGACCAGCCCAGCGTGGCCGCGAACCCAGGTCGCGACCCGGGTGCGGTCGTAAAAGTCTAGGGTCAGCTTGTTCTCGGCAGTTGAACCCTCGATGGCATCAGCCATAGCTTCTCGGCGTCTGTCCAGCGCGCTGTCGGACGTCGAGCCCGTCGAACTTATGATCACGTAGGCGCCAGATGCTGCGGCCAAGTCGAGCAAGATAGGCCGCACAATGCCCTTGGGTTTCATCTCCTCGAGGACTGCCGCCCTCGGCATGTCCGGCTTCTTAACTTGAAACCCTGTCAACGGCCTGGGAATGAAGTC
>CAWZZK010000017.1:0-12120 GCA_963966455.1 Kaistia sp.
GAGGAAGGAAACGTCCACCGCATGGGCAAGGACGCTGCCCGAAAGCAGGAGGACCGCGGTGCCGGCGGCACGCGCGATGGTCCGGAACATCTGCATGTTGAATTCTCCCTGCGCGATCCGGCTTTGCGCCGGCTGACAGCGAGAGTTATGACGTTATAACGACTTTAGTGCAAGAGGTATCGGATCGGATGGGGCGGAGCCGGCGGCATCGCGAGGCGGCTGCTGTCAGCGAGGTCGATCAATGGGTTAGTGGAATGGGCTGCGTCGCCGCGCGTCTTGCCATCGGCGAGCCGCGTCAACTGAAAAAAACCTCATGCTTGGGTCGCGCGGGGATTGAATATATCGTGGCGTGCATCTCAGAATACGCGCGCGATGGTTGCGGGCTTGCGCCGATACTGGCGCGGGAGATGATCATGACCGTTCAGTTCAGCTTGACCGATCTCGGCGGTGATACGCTGGCGAGGGCGACTGCTCTCGCGCTCGACGCGGACGGCTTCGGCGTCTCCGATTTCATCGGCCGCTCGGACCCGAATGATGTCTACCGCTTCACCCTGGGGTCGCCGCAGGCGGTCGAGGTCGCCCTGTCGCTCTCGAACAAGTCCGCCGCGGCACAGTTGCAGCTCTATGACGGCAGCGGCCGCCTGGTGACCAGGGCGCATTACGAGCCGGATGGAGCCTTCCTGGCTGGAATGCTGTCGTCGGGCACCTATTATCTCGCCGTATCGAGCGCGGATGCGGTCGATCTGTTGTCCGATGCGGACACCGGCTACCGCCTGACGCTGTCGACACAGGCGCGGAACGACGGCAGCGCCGGTCACAGCCTTGCGACTGCGAAAGCGCTCGGCTCCCTGTCTTCGACGGCGACCAAGGCGAGTGATCGTTTCGATGCCGCAGCCGGTTCGGATGTGTTCAGCTTCAGGATGACCGCGTCCGGCATCGCGAACATCGCTCTGTCGGGCCTGCGCAGCGGCGCCGATGTCAGTCTCTCGCTTCGCGACGATCTCGGCCGGCTGGTCGCGATGTCGAGTGCCAGCGGCTATTACAACGGGCTGATCAGCCAGCAGCTCGCCACCGGAACCTATTATCTCTCGGTCTCCGGGCAGTCCGCGGTAGCCTCGGGCTATTCGCTCGTGGCCTGGTCGGGTGCGACGAAGGTCGGCACGGCCTCGGCGGATGGCGCCGGTGCGACTCTCACGACCGCGCGGTCGCTCGGCACGCTCTCCACCACTGCCACAAGCTATGCCGACTATATCGGCCGGAGTGGCGACACGACCGATACCTACAGGTTCGCGATCACGTCGGCCTCGCGGGTCTCGCTCGATTTGCTCGGCTTGAACGAGCAAAGCTGGACCAACCTCCAACTCCTCGACGCGAACGGCAACGCCGTGCGCTGGATCACCGGCGGCTCGGGGGTCGTGATCCTGGCCAAAGGAACCTATTACGCCCAGGTCATGCAGGGCTTCGGCGAGACTGGCTATGCCATCAAGGCCTCGGCGTCGGCGATTCCGAACGCCATCGGCCGCACGCGCGCAACCGCGACTTCGCTCGGCACGCTCACCGCGACACCCGTCAGCCGGAGCGACTTCGTCGGCAGCGTCACCCCGGACGATTTCTATTCTTTCAAGCTCACGGGCAACAGCCGCGTCGGGCTCCGGCTCATCGTGCCGGATGGCGGCGGCCATGCCACGCTCACCCTCATGGACGCGTCGGGTCAGGTTCTCGGCACCCGTGAGTGGACGGGCGCGGAAGACATTGCCGTCCGGTCGTCGGTGCACTGGGACGCGGCCTTCGACACCGTGCTCGGCGCCGGCACCTATTACGTCCAGGTCCATTCCGACGACCAAGAAAAGTACTATCAGCTCGGCGCCGTGGCGGTGACCGGGCCGGACGGATCGGCCGGGCACAGCCAGGCCAAGGCAACCAGCCTCGGCACGCTCGGCGCCACCGCGGTGGCGCGGTCCGACTGGGTCGGCCGCGCCGCGCCGACCGACTTTTATTCGTTCAAGCTCGCGGCCTATTCCACCGTCAACCTGTTCCTCGACGGCGACACCGCCGCGCTGCCGAATCTCCGTCTGCTCGCCTCCGACGGAAGCGAGATCGCGTATCTCGACTATGCCAATGATCTCGACGCGGCGAAGCTCACTCGGCGCCTCGGCGCCGGCACCTACTATGTCGCGATCGACCAGGAGCAGTGGGGCGAGGGCGCCTATTCGATCAGCGCCTCCGCGGTGCCGGGTCCGAATGGCGCCGGCGGCAAGACACAGGCGGCGGCAACGGCGCTGCCCGGCGGCATCTCGTCCACCGTGCAGACACTGACGGACACGGTGGGCGCCGCCGCCGGCGCCGAGGACTGGTACAAGTTCACGCTGACCAAAGCGCAGGTGATCAAGTTCCTGCCCATTGGCGCCAACACCGTCAGCATCGATGTTTACGGTCCGGATGGCTGGATCGATGGCGGCTTTTCTGGAGGCGCTTGGTCTGCCTCGCGCGAAGTGCAGCCGGGCACGTATTACGTCAAAGCCTACCAGCTTTACGGCAGTTCAGGCGCTACGACGCTCGAAGACTATTCGCTGCGCTACTGGACCGGCGCACCGGCGACCGGCTCATCGTCAACCGACAATGCCGGGGGCACGCTCGCCACGGCCCGCAATCTCGGCACGCTCAGCCAGGCCTCATCGACAGCCGTCGCGGACTGGATCGGCGTCAAAGGATCCGTCTCTGACGCCGCCGATGTCTACAAGTTCACCCTGTCCGGTCGGAGCATCGTCGACTTCACACTGGCCGGCGCGATGAGCAATTCCGGCTCGCCCGATTTCATCGTCTATGACGCCTCGGGTAAGCAACTTCACGACGAATATGTGCCTTGGCTGGACGGAACGCAGGTCGAAAGCTTCGATCTCGACAAGGGCACCTACTACCTAAAGCTCGCCAATACGACGGGTTCGGTCAGCTACCGGCTCTCGGCGCGCGTCAAGACGGCGATCGCCGACAAAGCCGGCGATACACGCGCCACCGCCTATGATCTCGGCACTATCGGAACCAGCGCGGTCTCTGTTGCCGACTATTTCGACACAGGCGCTGCGGGAACCTTGGATGTCTTCAAGTTCGGCATCGGCACCAGTTCTACCATATCCTTCGACTTCGACGCCGTCGGAGACATTTACGACTGGGCCAATTTCTCGCTCTACGACGAAGTCGGCAACGAGATCGACACATGGTCTGTGCCGGGTGTCGACGGAACGAGCGTCCTCGAGAATCTTTCAGCCGGCACCTACTATCTTAGTGTTAACACTGATGTTTACGGACTGTCGGGTCCCTACACACTGTCGCTGCGCGGCACGGCAGCGGCTTCGACGCCGAAGCCGCCGGCGCCGGGAACCGGCCTGTCCGGTGCGACTCCCATCGGCGCGGTGAGCGATGTCCCGCGCAGCGTCGGCGGCTGGGTCGGCCTTGCGATGTCCGAGCAGTATTACGGCTTCACGCTCGACGCCGATGGCTATGTCTCCGTGCGCGTCGCAGGAACGGACGGCGCGGCGCCGCTCTTCTCGATCGTGGATGCCGGCGGCGCGCTGGAGGAAGGCAGCATCGATTCCTCCGCCGGTACGCAGGTCTTCTATCTCACCAAGGGCACGCATTATGTCCGTGTGGAGAGCCCCAGCTATGGCGATGACCTCCCGTTCAGCGTCACCGTCAAGCGCGCCAGCGTCGTCGACCAGGCCGGCCATTCTCTGGCGACAGCCAAGACGATCGCCCTTTCGGCAAGCTCCGCGACCATAAGGGACAGCGTCTTTTCGGCCGCCGGTCCGGAATACTTCAAGTTCACCCTCGCCTCCAAGCAGGTGGTAAACCTGCGCCTCACAGGCGATCTCGGAATCTCCGGCTACCGCATCCTGGACAGCGCCGGCAACTTGGTCGCCGAGGGGCAGAGGGGACCGGGCGCGACGGCCTTCACGCTCAATGCCGGCAGCTATTATCTGGAGGTGGATGGCTTCGGCCGGGACGTCGCCTATGCGCTGACCACCTGGACCGGCGCCGTCGTCGTCGGCAGCAGCGGGACGGACGGCGCCGGCGCGACCATGGCGACGGCGGCTTCGCTCGGCACGCTGACGACCACGGCCGTCGCGCGGGCCGACTGGCTCGGGTCCGGCGACCCGACGGACATGTACAAATTCGTGTTATCGAAGACCTCGCGGCTCACGCTCGGCTTCTCCGGGCTGACGCCCGATCGCTCCCTCACCTGGTCGGTGGTCGATTCGACGGGCCAGGAACTCTTTGCAAGCACCAGCGACAGCATCGCGGAGCCCATCGACCTTCTCGCAGGCAGCTACTATCTGAAACTCGGCGCCGGTCCCACCAACACACCCTATCGCATGGCGCTTTCGGCCACGGCTCTACCGGATGCGGCCGGCAAGACATTCGATGCTCCGAAGGCGCTCGGCGCGCTGGGCGCGACGGCGGTCAGCGTCTCGGACGCGGTCTACCGGCGGCAAGGCGTTGACGGCGACGACTATTACAGCTTCACGATCTCGAGCCCGCGCCTCGTCACGCTGGGGGTCACGAGCCTCGACTCGACCAACGGCTCGTCCGTCTGGCTCAATCTCAAGGATAGCCTCGGTCAGGACATCGACAACGCCTTTCTCGGGCCGGACGGCACGATGCAGAAGGTGCTGCAAGCCGGCACCTATCGCTTCTCCATTTCCGCCACGACGGAAGGCACCGATCTCTATACGGTGTCAGCCAAGGCCGAACCGGCGCCCGATGGCGGCGCGAGCCATACGCTCGAAGCCGCCAAGGCGCTGCCGACGCTTCTTGGCACCGCTGCGCTGCTCGCCAGCGACACGGTCAATCCCGGCTATGGCGAGGATTTCTACACCTTCAAGCTCGCCAAGGCCTCGACGGTGCGGCTCGAACTCGACATGCAGTCTGGGAGCGGCGTTGTCGGGCTCATGACCGCCGCCGGCGGCCCGCTCGAAAGCGGATATGCCGTGGATCCGGAGTGTCCGGGCAGCGTGGTCGTCTCGCTCGCTGCCGGAAGCTATGCCGTGCGCGTCACCGGCGCGGGCAGTTATCGGCTTCTCGGCGCCGCCGTCGCCTCGCCGGATGGAAGCGCGGGCCACACGACGGCTTCGGCCACCGTGCTGACGCCGCAGGCGGCGCCGAAGACCGTTTCGGACAGCCTCAGCGGCGGCGCGCCGCGCGACGTCTACAAGATCACGCTCGCCAGTGCCGGCCGCGTCAATCTGAACCTTGCGTCCGACAGCGGCGCTCCCATTACCCTCAGCCTGCAATATGCCTCCGGGGCGTCGATTCAGGACAGCTATATCGCGCCGGGCGGGAGCAGCGCGGGGATCAGCCGCCTCCTCGCCGCGGGAACCTATTATGTCGCCGTCAGCCAGTCCGCCGACAATGCGCTGGATGCTGCCTATGTGCTGACCTATGCGACGGGCGAGACCGCGACCGGCACCAGCGCGGCAGTAGACACGGCCGGCGCCGGCTTCTCGGCGGCGAAGGCGCTCGGGGCCGTCGGTCCAAGCCCCGTGACGACCCTCGGCTGGATAGGCAGCAGCGACACGACCGATATTTACAGCTTCTCACTCGATGCCGACTCGCTCGCCGCGATCGTGCTCGGGGGTGCCAAAGGAAGCGTCTGGATGGAGGTCTATGACGCGAGCGGTTCGTTGATCGACACCGCGCAGTCCGACGGATATGGAGCCTACAGCTTCAGGACGCGGCTTGCGGCCGGTAGCTACTACCTCAAGCTGGCGACGACGGCAGCTGACGTTGGCTACAGCCTGTCGCTGGCCACGGAGACGACGGCGGAGCCGGCGGGACGAAGCCCGGCGACGGCCCGCGATCTCGGCCTCGACCCGGCCGGGAAGACGGCGGAGGCAAAGCTGGTCGGCACCGAGGAGCGCTATTACCGCTTCTCTCTGTCGAGCCCGACCTATGTCGATCTGACGGTCCGCAATGCCTCGGCCTCCGTCCGTGCGGACCTGCTCGCCCCGGACGATTTGACCATTCCGCTGGCGAGCTTCACCGGCTCGCCACACGGGGACGCGCGCTATGGCGCCATGCTGGCTGCGGGTGATCACTATGTGCGGATCAGCGGCGCCAGCGCCGGGGTCGGCAGCTACACGCTGGAGGTCAGGCCCGCGACGCTCAGCATCGCGGCGGCTTCGGTGACCGAAGGCAATAGCGGGACGGCGGTGCTCACTTATGTCGTCAGCCTGTCCGCGCCGTCATCCCTGCCGGTGACCGTCGGCTATGCCACGGCCAATGGCAGCGCGACCGCGGGCAGCGACTATGTCGCCCAGTCGGGCATGCTGACGATCGCGGCGGGCCAGACGAGCGGCACCGTCTCGATCCTCGTCAAAGGCGACACCGCCGTGGAAGGCAACGAAACGCTGAAACTGACGCTGTCAGGCGCTGCTGGCGCCGTTCTTGCCGGCGGCGCCAGCGCAATCTCGGCAACGGGAACGATCCGCAACGACGACACCGCGACGGCACGGCTCGCGGCATTTTCCGCCGCCGACACCAGCCCCGACATTCAGACAGCCGCGCTTCGTGTCGTGAAGGAGCCGGCCGCCGTGTCTCCGGCAGCAAGCGAGGCGGGCAACGACGGCGTTGCGCCGACGAGCCTCGCGGTCGTCGCGAAAGACGACGCGCCGGCCTTGGCTTGGTCCGTCAGCTCGGTCGATGGGTTCGGCACGGACGCCATGTCGCGACTTGCCTCTGCCTCGCCCGCTTCCGACAGCCGGCCGTCGGCAACGTTGTTCGGCCTTGTGGACCCGGCGCTCGTAGAAGCCGGCAGGAAACCGGAGACCGGAGCGTTCTTGGCGCCTGCAGGCGCTTCGATCGACATCCTTGCCGCCCAGCTCGCCTCCGTGAACGCCGGCACGCGCCTAGGCACTGCCGACAGTATCTGGACACGGGTAGAGGGTGCCGCCCCTTGGCTTTCCTCGACCAGACCGCATGCCGGATCCGGCGCGCTCGTCGCCTGAGACGCGCGCGCCGGTCTCGCTATTTCATAAGCTGGCTTAATACCGGCGCTCTGCCCTATGGCAGGATGTAGCCGGCGGCGGTGAAGAGGCGGTACCAGTCGTGGCGCGAGAGCTCGACATCGGCGCCGGCCGCCGCTTCCTTGACGCGTTCGGGGCGGGTGGTGCCGAGCACGACCTGCATCTTCGCCGGATGGCGGGTGATCCAGGCGAGCGCGATGCCGGTCGGCGTGACCTTGTGCGTCTCGGCGAGTTCGTCCAGCACGGTGTTCAGCTCCGGATAGGCCTCGCGGTCGCCGATGAAGGAGCCGTCGAAGAAGCCCTTCTGGAAGGGCGACCAGGCTTGCAGCGTGATGCCGTTCAGCCGGCAATAGTCGAGGATGCCGTTGTCGCGGTCGATCGACTGGTCGAGGCCCTTCATGTTGGTCGCGACGCCGGCCGCGATCAGCGGCGCATGGGTGATCGAGAGCTGCACCTGGTTGAACAGCAGCGGCTGCTTCACCGCCGATTTCAGCAGCGCGATCTGGCCGGGCGTCTGGTTGGAGACGCCAAAATGGCGGACCTTGCCGGCGCCTGCCAGCGTGTCGAAGGCGCTCGCGACCTCCTCCGGCTCGACCAGCGCGTCGGGCCGATGCAGGAGCAGCACGTCGATATAGTCCGTGCGCAGCGCCGCCAGCGACTCGTCGACCGTCTTCAGGATGTGCTCCTTCGAGAAATCGAAGGAGCCCTTGCGGATGCCAGCCTTGGTCTGGATGACGACGCGCTCGCGTTCGGCCGGCGTGAAGCGGATCGCCTCGCCGAACTGCGTCTCGGCGCCATGCGGCCCGTCGCCATAGACATCGGCGTGATCGAGGAAGTTGATGCCGGCCTCGCGCGCCGTATCGACGAGGGTGCGGATCGCCGCCGCATCCATGGCCGAGATGCGCATCAGGCCGAGAATGACGCTGGAGACCGGGAAATCGATCCCGGGAATGGTGTAGGTCTTCATGAAGGGAGCCTCGTGGTGGAGGGGAGCCACGGTCCGCGCTGGTCCGCGCGGCATGGAGCGGGCGCGGCGGCGTGGCCGCGTCCCGTTCCGCCCTTTCTCCCCCGCCGGCGCCCTCGATGCAAGGCGCGAAGCTGAGGTCTCGGAAATGCCGAGGCCGGCGGTCAGCTGAGCGTGATGATGAGCCGGCTCAGGATGCTGCCTTCCCACCACATGGGGAAGTTGGTACCCCATTTGTTGTTGTAGAGATTGATCGCGACGCCGGCGGCGAAGTTGGGCGCAGCGGGATGGAATGGCATGAAGGCACGATCCGCCGGGCCGACCAGCGCGCTGTCGAGCGGCTCGATGGCGAGGCGTCCATCGCCCACGGCGCAGCCGATCGACTGCACGGCCTGCAACTGGCCGCCGCCGCGCGCCACGACGTCGCCGGCGGCGCCCGTTCGTCCGAGCTTCTCGAAGGTCCAGTCATGGCCACCCTTCGGCGTCACGAGGAGGAAGCCGGCCTCGGGCATGCGGTTGGCGGGCTTGTCATGGAGGACCAGCGCGATTTCGACCCGGTCCGGCCCGAGCGCCGTCAGCCGCAGGGAATGGTGGCGCGGGCCGCCGAGGAACTGATGTGCCTCGCCGGGGAGTTCGGCCAGCGCTGTCCGACCCTCGGCCGTCCCGAGCAGGCTGCCGGCGAAACGCGCGGTGCGGGCCGTCTTTGCCGAGGCGAGGCCCGGCTTGTCATGGTCGAGGATCGCCCATTCGATGCGGTGCTGGAGATAGGCGTCGAGATGCTTCTCCAGTTCGGCGGCGTCATAGCTCTCGTGGCGATAGCCGATCAGGCAGCCGTCGACGCCATCGATGCGCCGTCCGTCCGGTGCCACCAGCGCGGCGATGTCGCCGGTCTCGGCGTCGAGTTCGGCCGTCCAGCCGCCGTCGGAAAGGCGCGTGCCGGCGGTGACGCTCTCCGGCTCCGGCTCCGGCGCCGGTTCCGTCTCGGCGAGCGCGGCGTCGGCCGCGGCCCGATCGGCGGCTCCGAGATGGTCGAGCGCGGCGTCGAGATAGGCGCGCTGCTCGGCCCAGGATTGCTCGGTAAAGGCGAAGCGGTAGTCGGTAGCGCGGAGCGCATCGAAATCGGCGCGGTCGAAGGCGGTCTCGTCGCGCAGATAGCTCTTGATGTCGACGCCCCAGGTGTGTTCGGCAATCATGGTGAGCCCGCGGCCGAAGGCGCGCCGTTCCTCCGTCGGTTCGGCCGCGAAGCGGTCATGGAGCCGGGCGAGGGCCCGGTAGTGGGCGAGCTTGGCAGGGTCCGAGGCGGTGCCATGGATCCAGCTGTCGCCGATCTCGCGCTCGACGACGGGAAGCTCGGCGCGGCGCGCCCACATGATGTCGCCGAAGGCGTCCAGCGTCGAGGCGCGGATCACGGCGCCCGGATTCTCGTGGCGGAGATGGCGCAGCGTCTCGATCGTCTGCGGGACGCTCTGCGGGCCGATATTGTCGTTGGTGTGGGCGAAGCTCAGCCCGATATCGGGGCCGGCCGGGAAGTCGGTGGCTCCGTAGGAGCCCTGATACATGACGACGACCTCGGAGCCGTCCCCGGCGCGCCAGCGGAAGATCGGCGGCACGTCCGGAACCGGGCTCGCCGTGTTGACGCCGAGATGCAGGAAGCGGACGCCCGCCTCGGCGAGCAGCGGCACCATGCCGAGCGTATGGCCGGGCACGTCGGTCATCTTGGCCGCCGTGGTCTTGCGGCCGAAGCGGCGGTCGAGCATCTCGGCATAGGAGAGGCCGGCGCGGAAAAGGGCCGGCGTCATCAGTTCGGTATGGGTCGTGAAGGGCAGGGCATGCCAGGTGACGAGGCCGCGCTCGATGGCCGTTTCGAGCCGTCTCACCTTGTCCGGCGCCTGCGTCTCCAGATGATCGAAAATCAGCCACGCGCCCGTCGTCCAGATGAAGGCGGGGGCATCCGGCGCCTCGCGGTGGAAATGCTCGCCGGTCGCGATGGCCTGCGGGATGAACTGCTCGTGATACTGGCGCCGCACGCGGGCCGCGTGGTCGGTGAAGCCGATGTCGAGATGGGTCTTGAAGACGAGATGGATGATGGGAGCGGTCATGGTCCTGGCCGGGCTCGGGCACTGTCGGGCGGTGACCAAGCATGGCCGCCTTTGCCTGTCCAGAGGACGAAAACCATCGCTCCACTATTGGGTATCGGCTTTTTCGCCCGCCTGTTAAGCTTCCGACGTCTTGCTCGGGGGAGGAGACAGCGATGCAGTCGCAGCAATACGCGGTTCGCCGAAGATGAGCAGGGTCTTCAAGCTCGTGCTGATCAAGCCGTCGCATTACGACGACGACGGCTATGTCATCCGCTGGTATCGCTCGATGATCCCGTCCAATTCGCTCGCGAGCCTTTACGGGCTCGCGCTCGACTGCGACAGGCGCGCCGTGCTCGGAGAGGATGTCTCGATCGCCATCACGGCCATCGACGAGACGAATACACGCGTGCGGCTCGACGAGATCGTCCGAGACTTCGCGGCCAACGGCAATTTCGGGCTGGTCGGCCTCGTCGGCGTGCAATCCAACCAGTATCCGCGCGCGCTCGACCTGGCGCGGCCGCTGCGCGAGGCGGGCATCGCGGTCGCCATGGGCGGCTTCCATGTTTCGGGCTGCCTCGCAATGCTGCCCGACCTCCATGTCGACCTGCAATCGGCGCTCGATCTCGGGGTCAGCCTCTTCGCCGGCGAGGCGGAGGACCGGCTCGACCGGGTTCTGCTCGACGCGGCGGCGGGGACGCTGAAGCCGCTCTACAATCACATGGACGACCTGCCGAGCATCGAGGGCACGCCGCCGCCCTTCCTGCCGGCGAGCTATGTCACCAAAACGCTCGGCGGCAATACCAGCTTCGATGCCGGGCGGGGCTGTCCCTTCCAGTGCTCGTTCTGCACCATCATCAATGTCCAGGGACGCAAGTCGCGCCGCCGCTCGCCCGACGATATCGAGGCGCTGATCCGCGAGAACCTTTCGCAGGGCATCCACAACTACTTCATCACCGACGACAATTTCGCCCGCAACCGCGACTGGGAGATCATCCTCGACCGGATCATCAGGATGCGCGAGGAGGACAAGCTCAAGATCGGCCTCATGGTGCAGGTCGATACGCTCTGCCACCGCATTCCGAACTTCATCGAGAAATGCAAGCGGGCCGGCGTCACGCGCGTCTTCATCGGGCTCGAGAACATCAATCCCGACAACCTGATGGCCGCCAAGAAGCGGCAGAACAAGATCACAGAATACCGGACGATGCTGCTCGCCTGGAAGGCGCAGGGCATCATCACCTATGCCGGCTATATCCTCGGCTTCCCCAGCGACACGCCGGAGAGCATCCGTCGCGATATCGGCATCATCCAGCGCGAACTGCCGCTCGATATCCTCGAATTCTTCTTCCTGACGCCCCTGCCGGGTTCGGAGGATCACCAGAAGCTGCATCGCGCCGGCGTGGCCATGGATGCCGACCTCAACAAATACGACCTCGAACATGCCGTGACCGCCCATCCGCGCATGAGCCAGGCCGAATGGGAGGGCATCTATGGCGAGGCCTGGTCGCTGTTCTATACGCCCGAGCACATGACGGTGATCCTCAAACGCGCCGCGGCGACCGGCGTGAAGACCAGCAGCATCGCCAAGCTGTTGATGTGGTTCTCGACCTCGGTCGCGATCGAGAAGGTGCATCCGCTTCAGGGCGGCGTGCTGCGCCTTCGCCACCGCCACGACCGTCGGCCGACACTGCCGCTGGAGCCGGCCTGGCGGTTCCATCCGCGCGAAGCCTTCGGCATGGTGGCGAAATCGGCACAGCTCATCGCTCTCTATGCACGGCTCGAGCGCGTCCGGCGCCGCATCGAGGCCGATCCGGAGCGAAAGGCCTATCGTGACCAGGCGCTGATGCCGGTCGCCGAGGACGAGACCGAGGTGCTGGAGCTCTTCAACCAGAATGACGCGGCGCGCAACGCCGTGCGCCATGCCCATCATCTCGCCGAGGTAACGCAGCACGGCTGACGCCGCGGCTAGAGCCTTTCCTGGCTTGTTGGAAGCGCTATTTTTCTCCGCGGGCGCGCGCGATCCGGCAGGATGGTGCCGCAGCCCGATGCCGTCGCCGCG
>CAWZZK010000018.1:0-7369 GCA_963966455.1 Kaistia sp.
GGCGCGTCGAGCCATACAGGTTTTCGGAATAGAACAGCTTTCTTGTGGTCTGCGACGTGCTATGATGCCCTCATAGGTTGTGGAGGGCCTTGATGATGAGAATGACGTCTTGCGGGGTTGCGCTGGCATTGCTGCCAGGCCTGGTATCCTGCACCTTGGCTGGCAGCGAGAAGACAGCAACGAGCCTGACCGGCGAGGGGCCAGCAACGGTCGCCGTTGCCGCCGAGCCCAGAGCGGCGTGTACCATTGTTTCCGACAAGCGGTTCGCTGCCGGTGCCGAGACCGTTCGCCTCGCCCGCCGCGACGGCCTTGCCCCGTCCGCCAATTTCGCGGTGTTTGTCGCTCCGCTTGCAGTCAACACCGACGGCGCGCCGACTTCCTATCACCCGCGTGATTTCCTCGGTACCTCGCTTGCGATTAACCGCATCGACAACGGCGTCGCGATCCGAAAGGTCGGCGGTGGGCGCACGACGGTCCAAGAAAAGATCATCGCATTCGATGCTTGGCGCGACAGTGACTGGACTGTCCCGGCAGGCTACTCGATCACTTGGAAAAACGTCATTGCGGCGGATAGCGCCGGCAAACCGTGCCTCTTCTCGAGTGGGCAATATGCTGGCTATTTTGGCTCGCTGACGGCGCTGCAGAACGGGCTGTCGGGCGCGGCTGCAGGCGAATGTCAGGTGGCGAACCAACTCGACCAGCGGTTCATTCCGGCCATCGTGCTGCGCGGCAACGCCAATCCGCTGAAAGAGCACGGCGCCAAGACAGGCGACCTCGTTGTGGCCGTCAACCCCGCGACCGGTACGGCTGTCGCGGCAGTGATCGGCGACACTGGCGACGGCAACCGGATCGGCGAAGGATCGGTGGCGCTCAACATGGCGCTGCTTGGCCGCACCGATCAGCCGCGAACCTATGCCGATGCCCTGAAGCTCGACACCGGCCGTGCCGACATGATCGTCGCCGTGCTGCCGGGCAGCGCAGGCTTCGAGCGCCAGCGTCCCTACAGCGCCGCCAATATCGCGGCGCGCGTCGATGCCTGGGCCAAGGCAGCCGGCTATGGCTCGACTGCCGGGTTGGCCGGCGCGGCAGAGGCCTGCAGCGCGGGTTTGTAGCCTTCGGACGCGGCCCTTCGAGCGAGGTGCGGACCGCGTCCGGACTGTCGGTCGTCAGCGCAGCGCGGCGATGGCCGCGACGAGGCCGGCGGTCGAGGCGTCGCGCTTGTCGGCGCTTTCCTTGCCTTCGATCATCGGCAGCAGTTCCTTGGCGAGCTGCTTGCCGAGTTCCACGCCCCACTGGTCGAACGAGTCGATGCCCCAGATCGTGCCCTGCACGAAGACCTGGTGCTCGTAGAGCGCGATCAGGCGGCCGAGCGTGAACGGGTCCAGCAGCTGGTAGAGGATGGTGTTGGTCGGCCGGTTGCCGGGGAAGGTCTTGTGCGGCGCGAGGCGGTCGGCCTCGGTCGGCGGCTTGCCCTCGGCGATCAGCTCGGCGCGCGCCTCCTCGGTCGTGCGGCCCTTCATCAGCGCTTCCGTCTGAGCCAGGCAGTTGGCGAGCAAGAGATGCTGGTGCACGTCGTCCTTCTCATGGGCGCGGGCGCCGACGATGAAGTCCGCCGGGATCGGGTCCGTGCCCTGATGCAGCAGCTGGTAGAAGGCGTGCTGGCCGTTGGTGCCGGGCTCGCCCCAAACGAGCGGGCCGGTCGGCTGCGTGACGGGGCTGCCGTCGAGCATCACCCGCTTGCCGTTCGATTCCATGTCCTGCTGCTGCAGATAGGCGGCGAAACGCAGGAGGCGCTGGTCGTAGGGCAGCACGGCCTTGGCCGGGAAGCCCAGCACGTTGCGGTTCCAGACGCCGACCATGCCGAGCAGCACCGGAAGGTTGCGGTCGAGCGGCGTGTCGCGGAAGTGAAGGTCCATGGCATGCGCGCCGGCGAGGAAGGCGCGGAAATTCTCCGGGCCGATCGCGAGCATCACGGGAAGGCCGATCGCCGACCACACCGAATAGCGGCCGCCGACCCAGTCCCAGAAGCCGAAGGTGCGGTCGGACGCGATGCCGAAGGCGTTGACCTTGTCGAGCGCGGTGGACATGGCCGCGAAATGATCGCCCACCGCCTCCTCGCCGAGCGCCGCGACGATCCACTGCCGGGCGGTGGCGGCATTGGTCATCGTCTCGACGGTGGTGAAGGTCTTGGACGCGACGAGGAACATCGTCGTCGCCGGGTCGAGGCCCTTCAGCGTGTCGTGGATATGCGCGCCGTCAACATTGGAGACGAAATGCGCGCGCGGACCGTCGTGATACGGGCTCAGCGCCAGCGTCACCATGGCCGGTCCGAGATCCGAGCCGCCGATGCCGATATTGACGATATCGGTGAACTTGCCGCCCTTGCCGGCGATGGCGCCGCTGCGGACCTCGTCGGAGAAGGCGCTCATCGCGTCGAGCACTTCATGGACGTCCGGCACGACGTCGCGGCCGTCGACCTTGTAGCTCTCGCCGGGCTGCGCGCGGAGCGCGACATGCAGCACCGCGCGGTTCTCGGTGACGTTGATCTTGTCGCCCGCGAACATCATCGCGCGACGGCCCTCGACATCGGCCGCGCGGGCGAGGTCGAGCAGCGCGACGACGGCTTCGGTGTCGATGCGGTTCTTGGAATAATCGAGCAGCATGCCGTCGGCCGACAACGACAGGCGCTGGAAGCGCTGCGGATCGGCCGCGAACATCTGGCGCATCGACTGCGCCTCGACGCGGTCCTTGTGGCTACGCAGGGCGGCGAAGGCGTTCGCGACGGCAGCCGCCGCAGCGGCTGTTCGGACGGCGGACATGGCGTTCATCCTCGGCATCTGTGGCGGAGCGCATCCGACATACGACGGCTGCAACGCTTCGGCAAGGCGCTCACCGGAAGCAACGACGGCGTGAAAGGCCTTGGAAACCAAAGCATGATCGACCATTCTGCGCCGCGTCACAGACGGAACCGTTTCAGAGCAGCGTCTTGCAGAGCAAAGCCGATACCGAACTCGTCCGCCGGCAGAATCGCGGCCTCGTCCTCGAGGCGCTGCGCCGGGAAGGGATGATGGCCCGGGTCGAGCTCGGCCGCATCACGGGGCTGAGCCCCGCCACGATCTCGGCGATCACCGCCGATCTCCTTGCCGAGAACCTCATCGTCACCGCCGCGATCGCCGACACGGCCGTGCGGCCTCTCGGCCGCGGCCGGCCGCGCGTCGCGCTGTCGCTGAACGCCGAGGCGGCCTATGTGCCGGGCGTCAAGATCTCGCTGAACTCGGTGACGCTGCTGCTCGCCGATTACTCCGGCCATCTCGTGGAGACGAGCCGCCATCCGATCCCGACGGTGGGCCCCGAGGCGGAGGAGTTCGTACCGCGTCTCGCGGCGCTCATCCGCGACGAACTCGGCAAGCGCGGTATTCCGCTCCGCCAGGTGCCGGTGATCCCGGTCGCCATTCCCGGCGTCGTCGACCGCACGACCGGCCGCCTCGTCTGGAGCCCGACGGTCTCGGTCGATGTCGGTGCCGTCCCCGGTCCGCTCTCCGAAGCGCTCGGCGTGCCGGTCTCGATGACCAACGACGTCGACATGATGGCGCAGGCGCTGAACTCGCGCGATCCGAAGCGCTTCGGCGGCACCTTCGCCATCATCTTCATCGCCTATGGCATCGGCATGGGCCTCTATATCAATGGCCGCCTGTTCTCGGGCGCCTTCGGCTCCGGTGCGGAGTTCGGCCACACCAACCATATCCCCGGCGGCCCGCTCTGCCGCTGCGGCCGCCGCGGCTGCGTCGAGGCCTATGTCGCCGATTATGCGATCTATCGCTCGGTGGAGCGCTTGCCGCCCGACGAGCCGCCAGCCGATATCGATCCCGACGCGGATACGATGGCGAAGCTCGAGGAGCGCGCGCGGTCGGGCGATGACCGGGTGCGCGCCGCCTATCACCAGGCAGGCCTCGCGCTCGGCTACGGTCTGTCGCGGCTGATGGGCATCATCAATCCCGAGCGGGTCGTGCTCACGGGCCGCGGCGTCGCCGCCTTCGACCTCATGCGCGAGGGCTTCCAGGCCGGCATCGACGAGGGCCTCGTCGCCGAGATCGGCCGCATGACCGAGATCGAGGTGCTGTCGCCCGAGGACGATCTCGTCGATGTCGGCATCCTCGCCGGCGCGCTGCAGCGGCTCGACCGCGAGGTCTTCGCCAGCAGCGACCACGAACCCGTCGCCCCCCGCCGCCGCCCGCCGCCGAAGGGGTGAGATTTTCGTCCGGCAGGCCCTCACCCCAACCCTCTCCCTGAGGGAGAGGGGGCGCGTATGCCCTTGGCTGGCGCGGCGATTCAAACCGCACAACCTCATCCCCTCTCCCCTTGGAAGAGGGCTAGGGTGAGGGCCTTAGCGGGTGAAAGCTCGACCGAGGGCCTTGTCGCCCGAACTCACCGCCTCAGCCAGCCCTCCAGCCGCTGCACCGCCTCGGCGACCTCCGCCTCCGACCCGGCGAAGGAGAAGCGGATATGCCCGTCGCCGCGCGAGCGGTCGAAATCGAGGCCGGGCGTCGCGGCGACGCCGGCCTCTTCCAGCATCGCCCGTGCGAAGGCGGCCGAGTCGTTGGTGAAGCGGCGCGTCGAGGCATAGACATAGAAGGCGCCGTCGACGGGGAAGAAATCGTCGAAGCCCATGGCCGGCAGCCGGTCGAGCAGCAGGCGGCGATTGGCGGCATAGCCGGCCTTGATGGTCTCCAGCTCCTCCGTCGCCTCGAAAGCGGCGAGCGCGGCGCGCTGCGAGAGGTCGGGCGCCGAGATATAGAGGCTCTGTCCGATCCGCTCGACGGGGCGCACGAGTTCCGGCGGCAGCACGGTCCAGCCGATCCGCCAGCCGGTCATGCAGTAATATTTGGAGAAGGAGTTGATGACGATCGCCCGGTCGGAGAAGGCGAGGGCGGTCTCTTCGCGTCCTTCATAGACGAGGCGATGGTAGATCTCGTCCGAGATGAAACGGATGCCGAGCCGGTCGGAAGCGTCGATCAGCGCCTTGAGCGCCTCGGGCGCCATCAGCGTTCCCGTCGGGTTGCCGGGGCTCGCGACGAGGATGCCGGCGAGCGGCGCCGAGGCATGGGCGCGCTCCAGCATCTCGGGCGTGATGACATGCCGGTCGCGGGCAGCCGTCGGCAGCTCGACGACATGCAGCCCGAGCGCGCCCAGGATGTTGCGATAGGCCGGATAGCCAGGCGAGGCGATGGCGACGCGGTCGCCATGGTCGAAGGCAGCGAGGAAGGCGAGGTTGAAGCCCGCCGACGAGCCGGTGGTGATGGCGACCCGGCCGGCCGGAACCTCGACGCCGTAATGCTCGCCATAGTGCCGTGCGATGCGCTCGCGCAACGGCCGCCAGCCGAGCGCCTCGGTATAGCCGATCCGCTCCTCGTCGAGCGCCGCCCGCGCGGCGTCGCGCACCCGCTCCGGCGTGCGCGCCCCGGGTTCGCCGATCTCGAGATGCAGCACCCGACGCCCGGCCGCCTCGAGCGCATTGGCGGCGGATTTCACATCCATGGCGATGAAGGGAGCGACGGCGCTGCGGCGCGAGGCACCGGCCTCGCTCAAGGGATCGTGTCTGGTCTCGTCCATTGGTCCGGCTTGCTGGTGGAGGGGGCGTCCTGTTATTGCCCCATTTGCCAGCCATCGATCGGATGGCGGCATTCGGCCGCGCTTTCCTAGCGCGCCGGGAGGCGGAGAGGAAGAACGGGGTTGGAGATCATGCTGGGCGCGATCGGGTGGAACGGGCGGAAGGCGGTCGCCGGCCTCCTCGCGGCCACGCTGGCGGCGACGCTCGTCATCCCGGCCGAGGCGCAGAGCAAGCGCTCCCGCAACTTCGTCCGCGACGCCGAGACCGAGGCGCTGCTGCAGGACTATGTGCAGCCGATCTTCAAGGCCGCCGGCATCCGCGCCAATTCGGTCGAACTGTTCCTCGTCCAGGACCCGGCCTTCAACGCCTATGTGCCGTCAGGCCGGACCATCGTCGTCAACACCGGCGCCATCATCGATTCGAAGACGCCGAACGAGCTGATCGGCATGTTGGCGCATGAGACCGGGCACCTCGCCGGCGACCATACCGCCCGCCTCAACGAGCAGCTCGCCAACGCCCAGACCATGGCGACGATCGGCGCGCTCGCCGGCATCGGCGCGGCCGTGGCGGGCGCCGCGGCGGGCTCCGGCGAAGCCGCGCGTGCCGGTTCTGGTATCATCGCCGGCTCCGGCGAGATCGCCCGCCGTTCGGTCCTCTCCTATCAGCGCTCGGAAGAGATGGCGGCCGACCAGTCGGCGCTCGTCTATCTCAAGAAGACGCAGCAGTCCGCCAAGGGCATGCTGGATACGTTCAAGCGCTTCGCCGACGACACGCTCTTCAAGGCGCGCACGGCCAATCCCTACCTGATGAGCCATCCGCTGCCGCGCGAGCGCATCGACATGATCCAGCGCGAGGCGCAGGCGAGCCCCTATTACAACAAGAAGGACCCGCCCGCGCTCGTGGCGCGCCACAACATGGTCCGCGCCAAGCTCGTCGGCTTCACCGGCAGCACCGACGAGATCATGCGGCGCTATCCGCCGAGCGATACTTCGGTGCCGGCGCAATATGCGCGCGCCATCGCCGCCTATCGCAACGGCAACTCGCAGACGGGCCTCAAGATTCTCGACGGCCTCCTCAAGGCACAGCCGAAGAATCCCTATTTCTGGGAGCTCCAGGGCCAGATCAATCTAGAGAACGGCCGCGCCGGCCAGGCAGTGCCGGGTTTCCGCAAGGCGGTCTCGCTGGCACCGAAATCCGGCATGCTCAAGGTCCTGCTCGGCCAGGCGCTGGTCGAGACTGGCGATCCCTCCGTGACCAACGAGGCGATCAAGAATCTGACCATCGGCCTGCAGGTCGATCCCAACATGGCCATCGGCTATCGCAGCCTCGCGCGGGCCTATGCGGCGCGCGGCGATATCGCGCTTGCCGATCTCGCGACGGCGCAGGGCGAGTTCGCCGGCGGCAATTATGCGGCGGCCCGCCAGCATGCGGCGCGCGCGCAGAAGGGCCTGAAGCCCGGCTCGCCCGGCTGGATCAGAGCCGATGACATCGTGTCCTATCATCCCGACAAGCCCGGCTGACGGAAGCGCACCCGCTTCGCGCCGCCCGCCGCCGATCGACCAGCAGAGGTTTTACCGATGAACGCGCCGCTTCCCGTCCCGACATCGCGCCCGCTCACCAGAGGCCGCCTCGGCGTCGCCGCGGCGATGGCGCTCGCTCTTCTCGCGGGCGCCGCGGCGCCGGCGCTCGCCGATGACGCGGCGTTCAGCGACGGCCAGAAGGAGGCGATCGGCGGCATCGTCAAGGATTACCTGATGGCGC
>CAWZZK010000019.1:0-22431 GCA_963966455.1 Kaistia sp.
AGGAGATCGCGAAATTCGAGAAGCGGCTCATCCGCCGCTCCAGTTCCTGGGCATAGCCCATGGAATGGAGGACGTGGATGTCCGCCTTCTTGTCGGCCTCCGAATAGGAATCGCGCACGCTCATGCCATGCTCCCGTCGCTGACCCGGGGCGGCCGGCGCCCGCCGGACCGCCCGATCGGGCGATGCCCCATCACTGTTCCCGCGGCGGTTGATCCGCCGTATCCTTTGGTGCCCCCGTGGTCTTTGCCCCGTCGGCCCTGCATGCTCGAGCGGACGCCGTTCGGCGCCGCTCTCCCTAGTCTCTCGCCGCCGGCAATCCGAGGCGCGCCCCTGTCTCTTCGAGCGCGGCGGCCAGGCGGTCCGTCCAGGCGGCCACCGCGGCGTCGTCGGCGAGAAGGTCGTTGCGCACCTCGATCATGACATGCGGAATGCCGCGCGCCCGTCCGTGGCGGCGGATCGTGTAGTCGACATTGTCCTTCGCCGAATAAGGCTGGTCGTCGCCGACGACGAGCCCAACCTCGCGGCCGAGCGCCGCCAGCATCGGATCGGCCATCGCCCGGTCGCCGGTCTGGATGATGCCGACATGCCAGGGCCGGGCGATCCCACGCCAGACGGGCGTGAAGGAATGGAGGGTGACCAGCGCCGTCGGCCGGCCCTCGGCAAGCCGCGTGCCGAGAAGGCCGTCGAGCGCGGCGTGGAAGGGCGTCCAGACGGCCGCGATCCGTGCCTCGCGGGCCGGCTGGTCGAGCCCGGTATTGCCGGGGATCGCGGTGTCTTCGGAGAAGGGCGTGATCGCATCGGCAAGCGTCGGCTCGCGGTTGCAGTCGATCACGAGCCGCGAATAGGCCTGCAGCACCGCCGCACCGCCGAAGCGGGCCGCGAGGCGCCGCGTCAGCGCCTCGGCGCCGGGATCGAAGGCGATGTGGCGGCGGAAGGCCTCGGCCGGCAGGCCGAGATCGCCGAGCGCGCGCGGCATGCGGTTCGAAGCATGCTCGCAGACGAAGACGAACGGATCGCGGCGCGCGGCGATGATCTCCACCGGCGGAGGCTCGTCCGGCGCCAGCAGCGGCGCCGGAACCCCGCCCGCCTGGGTCTCATGCCTCTGACCGATCGCCGATCTTGCCATGCCATGCCATCCTGGCGCCCGCGCGCTGGACTTCGCCGTCTTCTGAACGATACGTTACAGCAGCGCATGGTTGCGTCAATTCTGAAATGGCGGCGTCAGGTGCCTGCGAATGCGGCATTCGGCCGGTGAGGAAAGCGGGCAGGGCGGGCATGGCGGAGCGCGACGCGTCGATCGGCGAAAGGCTCAGGCGCGATCTCGGCCGCCTGACGCCCAACGAAAAGCGCGCGGCGCAGCGGCTGCTCGCCGATTACCCGATGGCAGGGCTCGACAGTGCCGCCCGTCTCGGCGAGGCGGCAGGCGTCAGCGCGCCGACGGTTCTCCGCATGATCGCCAAGATCGGCTATGCGAGTTATGGCAACTTCCAGGACGACCTGAAGGCCGAGCTGGCGGCCCGGCGGGCGACGCCGCTCACCAAAGGGCTCGGCAGCGCCGCCGACGATCCGCTCGCCGCTTTCGCCCTCGCGGCCATCGACAATCTCCGCGCCACGGCCGCCAATGTGCCGCGCGATGAATTCACCGCCGTCGCGAAGCTTCTGGCCGATCCGGCGCGGACTGCCTTCCTGCTCGGCGGCCGTTTCACGGATGCGATCGCCGACTACATGGCCGCGCATTTGAGGGTGTTGCGACCGAATTGCCGGCGCATCACCGGCCAGCCCGCCGCCTGGCTCGACCAGTTGCTCGACATCGACCGCCGCTCGGTCGTACTGCTTTTCGATATTCGCCGCTATTCGGCCGATCTCGCCGACTTCGCCGAGCGCGCGAATGGCCGCGGCGCGACGGTGGTGCTCGTCACCGACCAATGGCTGTCGCCGATCTCGCGGGTGGCGCGCCATGTGCTCCCCGCCCATGTCGCCGCGCCCTCCGTCTGGGATTCCGGCGTCGGCCTCCTCGCCATCGTCGAGGCCCTCCTCGCCACCGTCGCCACCGACCGCGGCGACCAGGGCCGCCAACGCCTCGAAGCCCTCGAAGCCATCCGCCGCGAGCGGGAGTGAGGGCGTACCCTATCGCTTGCCCAGCTTCCCGAGATGGGTGTGGCCGAAGGCGTCGGGATATTTGAGGCCGTAGCCGAGCATGCGGTCGAAGCCGATATGGCCGGCGAGGATCAGCGCCGCCGCGAGCGCCATGGGTGAGCCGGCGATGAGGCCGATCGCGCCGATCAGCGCGACGATGGCGTAGCTGTGCACGAGATTGTAGGCGATCGCTCCGGCGCGCGGACCGGCGAGGTAGCCGAGCATCGCGAGATCGGGCGTGAAGAAGAGCAGGCCGAAGGTGAGCCAGCTGCCGCCGGTCAGATGCCAGGCGTAGAGCGCTGCCGCCAGCATGGCCGCGCCCTCGACGCGCAGCAGGATGAGTGGCATGCCGGTGACGGTGGAAGCGGCGGCCGGCGTGATGTCCGATTTTGCTGACATGATGTCGATTCCTGTCGAATTTTGTCGTCGGACATCAATCTGGTTGCCGGCACCTCTCAATGGAATTGTCTAATAAGGTCGGTCGGCCATGCGAAAATGTATGGCCCATGTTGCCCGGGCAGGCCGCCTTCCGTCAGTCGGCCCGCTTCAGCGTGCCGAAGCCGAGATCGTCGAGGCTCTCGATCGCGACCGCCTGCGCCTTGCCGTCCAGGCCTATGGTGAAGGTGACGGCGGTCGGGAGGTCCGGCATTTCCTCCGCCGGATGCATGATGAAGAGATCGCGGTCATAGTGCGTGAGCGGGAAGCGGCGTTCGCCGGTCGGACCGAGACCGAGGACAAGCGCGCCGTTCTCCTCCGAAATCACCGCGTTGCCGATATAGTCGTTGGCATAGCGGCCGAGATAGGCGGCATTGGCGAGCGCCGGCCGCGGCCCGGCGGGCGCCTTGGCGAAGCGGGCCTTGGCCGCTTCGATGGCCGGGCCGAACAGCCCCGCATAGGTCTTGTCCCAGGCGCCGATCCAGTCCTTCTCCACCTTGCCCGTGAAGACGAGGTCGAAGAGCGAGTCGGCAAGTCCTTCGGGCAGACCGGTCGGAAAGGCGTTTGAAAGCACGACGATACCGATGCCGCGCTCCGGCAGGATGCTGACCAGCGTGCGCGCGCCGTTCGAGAAAGCGCCGGCATGGCCCCATTGCAGGCCATAGCGGCCGAACTCGACATTCCAGCCGCGGCCATAGAAGGAGGCACCGCCGGTGACCGGATTGCTGCCGCGTTCCATCAGCGGGACATGGGTCGCCGCGAGCGCCGCCGGGTCGATCACCTTCTGGCCGCCGAGGCTGCCATTGCCGAGCTCCAGCCGCAGCCAGGTGGCAAGATCGCGGGCGCTGGAGGAGACGCCGCCAGCCGGCGCCTGCGCATCCGGCTTCCTGAGCGGGCCGGGCTTCCAGGCTCCGGTGCCGCCGACATGGAGGACCGCGCGGTCGGGGCGGGTCAAGAAATCGCTATAGCGGGCGCTGGTCTGCGTCATGCCGAGCGGCTTGAAAAGGCGCGTTTCCGCCAGATCGGCCCATTCCATGCCCTCGCCCTTGGCGACTGCATCGGCGCCTTCGGTGATGCCGAAATTCGAATAGGAATAGGTGGCGCGGAAGGGCGACAGCGGCACCTCGGCGAGGCGCTTCATGATCGTCGCGCGATCGAAGCCGAGGTCCTCGAGTTCATTGCCGGCATTGCCGGGAAGGCCGCTGCGATGCGCGAAGAGGTCGGTGACGGTGAGGTTCGCGGTCGGCCACGCTTCCTTCAGATGGAAGGACGGGTCGAGATCCGTGACGAGCGAATGCCAGCCGATGCCGTGCTGGTTGTCGCCGACCACCGCTGCGACGACGGTGGCCGAGATCGGCTTCGAGAAGGATGCGAGCTGGAACACCGTATCGGGCGTGACGGGCTCGTCCTTGCCGGCCTCGCGCGTCCCGAAGCCCTTGAGATAGACCACTTCGTCGCCGGCCACGATCGCGATCGAGAGCCCCGGCACCTCGCCATCGGCGATCGCCTTTTCGACCATCGCCTCGAAGGTCGGCAGCACGGCCTCGACCTCGGCGCGGGTCACGGCCGCGGCCGAAACCGGGCCGGCATTCATCAGAGCCGCGCCGAACGCGGCGGTGGCCAGGAGACCAACACGCTTCATCATCACTCCCCGCAGCGGATCGTCGTCAGATCAGGCGGAGCCTAGCACGACGCCGCAATCAGTCGAGCGCCGCCCGCCAGGCCGCGGCATAGGCCGAAAGATCGATGCCGAGCGGCGATACCGGCGCAGGGTCGGGCGCGCCAGGCCCGGCGCCGTCCGGTCCATCGGCGAGCAGCGCGGCGCCTTCGGTGGTGCCCGTCGCGTCGGCGCGTGCGGTCACCGGCCGGCCTGCGATCGCCGCGAGAGCGCCCAGAAACAGCGCGTTGCGCGACAACGGCCCCTCTACGATGATTGGTCCGGCTGCGCTGGTGAGCTGCATGCAGGTGGTCGCGACGAGCGCGCAATAGAGGCTGGCGGCGGCGACACGCTCGCCGGGGGCGAGCGTTTCCGGATCGACGGTCCAGTGGCCGTCGAGGAAGGCATAGGGACCCGTGCCGGGCGCAAAGGACGGCATCGCCATGACGCTGTTCTCAACGACCGAGCGAATCTCGTCGTCGGTCGGCTCGGCCTTCGCACCGTCCGTGAGGCGTTCGAATTCGCGTCCGGCCATGAAGCGGGACGAGGGAACGGGCCGGCCGAAGGCGTCGACATTGGCTAGGCAGTCGCGCGCCGGGTCGAGATTGGCCATCGAACCGCCGATGGCGAAGGTGATCAGCCAGGTACCCGTCGAGAGCACGGTGAAGGGCGATCTCCGCCGCAGGATATGAGGCAGCAGGCTGGCATTGGAATCGTGGATGCCCGCGACGACGCGGCAGTCTTCCGGCAATCCGGTCTTCGCCGCGAGCGCCGGGCGGATCGTCCCGGCGGTGTCCCAGGGCCGCGTCACGGGCGGGATGAGCTTCGCCCAGCCGCGATCCTCGGCGAGGCGCGAGAAGGTGCCGGCCTCGGGGTTCCAGAGATCGCTGTGGCAGCCGAGCGAGGTCGGCTCTGCGGCGAGCGCTCCCGTGAGCCGCCAGACCCAATATTGCGGATACATGAGGATGGCGGTCGCGCGGCCGAAGGCGGACGGGAAGGTCTCCTCGAGCCAGTAGATCTGGCGGCCGGCATTGAGACCGGCCGGCAGGTCGGGCGAAAGCGTTTCCCAGAAGGCGCCGCGCAGCGGCCGGTAGGCCTCCGCGACGGAATCGGGTCCGGAGTACTCATAGTCGAGGATCGGCAGGACCAAGCCGTCGGGGCCAAGAATGGCGCCGGCCGCGCCATGCGTCGTCGTGGAGATGCAGCCGATCCTGCCCTTGGCGGCGTAGTCCTTGAGGCCGGCGACGATCCAACTCCACAGACGATCGGTATCGAAATGCGGATAGAGGCCCTCGCGCAGGACCTCGTTGGCCGTGGTGCGGATCTCTACGATCGCGCGCGTTCCGGCATCGACCAGCGCCAGCTTGGCATTGGTCTTGCCGATGTCGAGCACGACGGTGCAGGCGGGAAGCGACATGGACGATCCGGCTCCTTGTGGCCGCGGCCTTGCGGTTGGAGCGGACAATAGCCGAAGCCGCCGCCGCGGTCGCGCATCCCGTTATGTGGCGGCCGCCGCCCTCCAGGCGGCGGCGTAGTCCGCGAAGCCCGCGCCGAGCGGCCTTGCAGGCGGCGGATCGGCGAGCGCTACCGCACCCTCCGGACCATCGGCGAGAAGGGCTGCCCCCTCGGTCGTTCCCGTTGCGTCGGGCCGGCCAATAACCGGCCGAGGTACAAGTGCCGCGAGTGCGGAGAGGAACAGCCGATTGCGCGCCAGCGGTCCCTCGATCAGCACCGGGCCCTCGGCGCCGGCAAGTGCGAGCGAAACCTCGGCGACGAGGGCCGCATAGAGCGTCGCCGCGGCCGTCCGCTCGCCCGGCGTCAGCGCTTCCGCATCATGCGACCACGCTCCCCGCCGCTGGCCGAACGGTCCCGAGCCGGGGACGAAGCCGGGCAGCGCCATGATGCGGCGCTCGATGACGGCCGCGATGTCCGCTTCGCTCGGCTCGACCGCCGCGCCGGCGGTGAGTAGTTCGAACTCGCGGCCGGTCATGGACATCGTCGATGAAACGGGCCGTCCGAAAGCATCGACATAAGCGAGGCCGCCGCGCGCCGGATCGAGGTGTTCGAGGCTGCCGCCGGCCGCGAAGGTGATCATCCATGTGCCGGTCGAGATGACGGCGAAGGGCAGGGGCCGCTTGAGGATATGCGGCAGGAGGCTGGCGTTGGAATCGTGAATGCCGGCGACGACGCGGCAATCCTCAGGCAGCCCGGCCACTGCCGCGATGGCGGGAAGAACGATGCCGGCGGTTCCCCAGGGCGCCATGCGTGGCGGGAAGAGCGCGGCCCATCCCTCGCGCTGCGCCAGCGCCGAATAGTCTCCGGCGCCTGCGTTCCACAGATCGGTGTGGGCACCGAAAGCCGTCGGCTCGGCGACGCGGTTACCAGTGAGCCGCCAGACCCAGTATTGCGGATAGGGAAGGATCGCCTTCGCGCGGGCGAACTCGTTCGGGAAGCGGCGCGCCAGCCAGTAAAGCTGGCGGCCGGCATTGAGGCCGCCCGGCAGGTCCGGCGACAGGATTTCGGCGAAAGCGCCGCGCGCACGGCGATAGTCGTCGGCGAGTTCGTCCGGCCCGGGATGCTCGTAGTCGAGCACCGGCAGGGCGAGGCCGTCCGCGTCGATGAGCGTGATCGCGGCGCCATGCGTCGTCACGGCAACGACCTCGATCCGGGCGCTGGCCGCGGCCTCGGCGAGACCGGCGAGGAACCAGGACCAGATCGCATCGACATCGAAATGCGGATAGGGCGGGGCGGGGCGGACGGTATTGCGCATGCTGCGCATCGCGATTACGGCGCGATCCGCGCGGTCGATCACGGCGAGCTTGGTGTTCGACTTGCCGATATCGAGAACGGCGACGGCGGCGGGTCGTGTCGGCATGGCTCTTCCGTGAAGGTCAGATCGGTCAGGAGCGGGCGGCTTTGGCGAGGGCGCGGCGATAGATCTCGGCGTCCCAGTTGACGAGTTCGCTCTCCTCTGCGGCCGTCAGAAGGCGGAGGTCGGCGGCGGGATCGATGCGGCCGGTCACGTCGGCGATCGCGCGCGCCAGTGCATCGGCGCCGTTCAGCGCCGCGCGATGCACGAGCACGCCGAGGCCGGGCACCGCGAGCAGCATCTGCGGCACCGTCGCATCGGAAACGAAGCGCGCGGGTGTCTCGCCTTCGGACAGCACCGCCACGGCGCTGCCGAGGAAGACCACATGATCGGGATAGAGCGTACCGCGCCGCGCGACGGCGAGGCGCAGAGCGTCGGTTGCCGTATCATGCACAGCCGGATCCGAAGGAAGGCGCCAGTCCGAGCCCTCGGCGAGGCGTTCGAGCGCGCCGATATCGGCCGGCGGCGCAGGACGGGCGGGGGAGGCGAGAGCGGCCGAGACGCGGCCGAGCAACGCGCCCGCCTCGTCGACGGTGTCCGCCGCTACGATGAGGCCGTGATTGCCGAGCGTCACGACATTGGTCCGTAGTCCCGCCTTCGCGGAGATTTCGCGAGCGAGCGGCAGGCCGGGCTTCAGATAGGGGATGTGGCAGTGAACGACGCCGGAAAGGCCAGCGAGGCGAGCGTCGATCGCCGCGGCTGCGTCCGAACGGGCGGCAAGGGCCACCGTCTCGATGCAATGGACATGCAGGACGACCGCCTGCGGAAAGACGGCATGGACCGAGGTCTCGACCGAGGGTCGGAGGCCGAGCGGATTGGCCTCTGCGATGACGAAGTCGGTCGCCTTGGCGGCGCGCTCGTCGCCGGCTTCGATCGCGGCGCGCAGCGGCTCGAGCGCAACGGGCAGGAAGATGTCCCGCTGGTCGGCTTCGGCGAGCCAGGTGCCGGATGCCTTGATCCAGAGCCGGCCGCCTTCCTTGACCGAGGTGTTGCCGCCGGCCGCCTGGGTGACCAGCGGATCGCGCCCGATGCGGGCCGAGAGGGCGGCGAGCGCCTGAAGCGCCGGTGATACGGCCATGATGCCATCGCGCGGAAACGTGGAAACGAAAACGCGAGGCATGGTCGCCCATGCCTCGCGCCGATGATGGGCCGGATCAGAAGTCGAACTGGCCGATATTGCTCTTGTCGAAGACGAAGGGCGAGCCGAGCAGGATCTCGGAGCCGTTCACGACCTTGAGCTCGCCGAGCTTGCCGGCCTTGACCGAGGTGTCGCCCGGCTTCAGCGTGCCGTCAGCGGCGGCGCGGAGCACGTACATCGCGGCATAGCCGAGATCGACGGGGTTCCACAGGACGACGGACTTCACGCAGTCCTTCTCGACATAGGGCTTCATCGCGTTCGGCGTGGCGAGGCCGACAACGGCGACCTTGCCGCAGAGGCCAGACTGGGTCACGGCTTCGGCGGCCGCGGGCGTCGCGACCGAGGTCATGCCGACGATGCCCTTGAGCTTGTCGCCATGCTTGTTGATCAGCGTCGTCGCCTGGTTGAACGACAGGACGTTGTCTTCCTGCGCCTCGACGGTCTCGAGGAACTCGAGCTTCGGATGGCACTTGGCGGCATAGGCGGCCATCTCGGCGATCCAGCGCGCCTGGTTCGGCGTGGTGAAGGTCGAGGTGACGATCGCGAAGGCCGAGTCCTCGCCGATTTCCTTGGCGAGGTTGTCGACGAGCGACTTCGCGACGCCATTGAACTCGGCCTGATTCACGAACCACTGCCGCGCATCCGGCGTCGAGTTGGCATCATAGCCCACGACATTGATGCCGGCGGCGAGCGCCTTCTTCAGCACCGGGGCGATGGCGACCGGGTCGTTGGCGGCGAACAGGATGCCGTCGACGCCCGAGGTCACGTAGTTGTCGATGAAGGTGATCTGCTCGTCGATATTCGCCTTGGTCGGGCCGTCGGTCTTGACGTCGACATTGCCGAGTTCCTTGGCGGCCTCGGCCTGCCCCTTGGTCGTGGCACTGAAGTAGCCGACGCCGATCAGCTTCGGAACGTCGACGACGGTGATCTTCTTGCCGTTGCGGTCGGGCGCATTGGTCGGCACGCCGCCGTCATAGGGCTTGGCCACGACTTCGCCGGGCGTGGCGTCGCAGGCGAGCGGATTGGTCGGCAGGTCGTCGCCGCCGGTCCAGCCGGCCGCATAGGCCGCCGAGCTCGCCAGCACCAGGCTGGCTGCCATCAGGATGGTCTTGGTCTTCATGTTCCCTTCTCCTCCTCGAACATGTTCGCGCGGACGCCTTGTTCGGCGATGGCGTCCGCAGTTCTTCTTCTGTCGTCTCAGCCGTCGCCGTTGCGGCTGAAGAGGTTGCTCGCCAGGATGGCGAAGATGAGCACGACGCCAATGACGACGATCGTGCCGTCGCCCTTCACGCCCGAAAGCGCGAGGCCGTTCTTGAGGGCCTGCACCAGGATGAGGCCCACGACGGTGCCGATGATGGTGCCGCGACCGCCGAAGATCGACGTGCCGCCGAGCACCACGGCCGTGATCACGTCGAGCTCGACGCCGGTGCCCATGTCGGAGCGCGTCGTCGAGACGCGCGAGACGAAGATAACCGCGGCGATGCCCGAGACGAGGCCGGACGCCGTGTAGATCAGGAGTTTCGTGCGGTCGACATTGATGCCGGAGAAGCGCGCGGCCGTCTCGTTGGCGCCGACGGCATAGGTGGCGCGGCCGAAAGTGGTGAGGCCGAGGATCGCCGCCGCGCCGATCGCGAAGACGATCAGGATCCAGAGCTGCGTCGGAACGCCGAGCACCTCTCCCTGGCCGAGTACGAAGAACCACTCCGGATAGCCGCGCACCGAGCGCGCCTGGCTGATGCCTTCGGCGAGGCCGCGATAGAGCGCGAGCGTCGCCAGCGTCGCGATCAGCGGCGGCACCTTGAAGCGCGTGATGATGAGGCCGTTCACCAGTCCGGCCAGCGCGCCGACGCAGACGGCGAGCGCCATCGCGGCGGGCAGCGGCAGTCCCAGATTCTGCCAGAAGACGCCGAGCAGGATGGCGCAGAGGCCGAGGATCGAGCCGACCGAGAGATCGATGCCGCCGGTGATGATGACGAAGGTCATCGGCAGCGCGATGAGGCCGATCTCCGTCATCAGGCGGCCCTGGTTCAGGATGTTGGCCGTCGTGAAGAACTTGTCGGATTGCTGCGCCAGCACGAAGAGCACGAGCACGAGCAGGATGCCGAGCACGGCCTCGTGGCGCATGAAGGATCGGAGCGAGAGCGTCATGTCGGTCATCCGATCCGGTGGCGGCGGGCCATGTCGGCGAGCACGGTGGCGAGGATCAGGAGACCCTGCACGGCGCGCAGCCAATAGGCCGAGACGTTGAGGAAGATCAGCGAGGAGCCGATCGCGGCGAAGAGGATCGCTGCCAGCGTCGAGCCGACGACCGTTCCGGTGCCGCCGAGGATGGAGACGCCGCCGACCACCGAGGCGGTGATGACGGTGAGCTCCAGATTGGGCGGCACGGTCGACTGGATGACCTGAAGCTGCGTCGCGAACAAGACCGCCGCGATGCCGGCGAAGAGGCCGTGGATGGCGAAGATCGTGACCGTCGTGCGCTCGACCGGAATGCCGGCGACGCGCGCCGCCTCGCCATTGCCGCCGATCGCATAGATGGAGCGGCCGAAGGCGGTGTAGCGCATGAACATCGCCGCGAGCGCGGTCAGGGCAATCATGAACCAGACCGGCGAGGGGATGCCGAACAGGCGGAACTGCGCGATCAGATAGTCCGGCGGCAGGTTGGTGATCCAGGCACCGCCCGTCACGGAGATGAGGCCGCCCTTCAGGATCGACAGCATGCCGAGCGTGACGACGATGGACGGGATGCGGACATAGGCGACGAGGACACCGATGAAGGACGTCACCACCATGCCGACGATGACCGGCGCCAGCCAGGCGAACCAGACCGGATAGCCCGAGACGGCCAGCGTGCCTGAGATCGTCGCGAGGACGCCGATCAGCGAGCCGACCGAAACGTCGATATGGCCGGAGATGATGACCATCGACATGCCGATCGCGGCGACCGCGATATAGGCGTTGCCGACGAAGATGGTCGTCAGGTTGGTCGGGCTGATGAACCGCGGCGCGATGAGACCCACGGCGACGAACAGCACGACGATGCAGGCGAGGATGATGAATTCCTGGCCATAGGTCGCGAAGGTGCGAGCGGCAAAACCCGTGCTCGCGGACCGGCGGACGGTGGCGGTCTCGACGCTCATGCCGCGCCTCCCGCATGGCTGGCGCCGGCATGGGTCATAGCCGCGCCGACGACGTCGGGCGTCGCCTCGCTGCGATCGAAGGTGCGCACCATGCGGCCGCCGTTCATCACCATGATCCGGTCGCTCATGCCGAGCACTTCGGGGAGTTCGCTCGAGATCATGATCACGGCGAGCCCCTCGCCGGCGAGCTTGCACATCAGCGCGTGAATCTCCGATTTGGCGCCGACGTCGATACCGCGCGTCGGCTCGTCCATGATGAGGACCCTGGGATTGGTCGAAACCCACTTGGCCAGCACGACCTTTTGCTGGTTGCCGCCGGAAAGCTGGCCGGCGCGCTGCTCGGGGCCGCGGGCGCGGATGCCGAAGCGGGCGATGGCGTCGCGGGCGAGCGCCGATTCCTTGACGCGGTCGACGATCGAGCCCTTCGAGATGCGGTCGAGCAGCGCCATCGACACGTTCTCGCGAATGGTCTGCGGCTTCACGAGGCCCTGCAGGCCGCGATCCTCCGGCACATAGGCGATGCCGAGATCGCGCGCCTGCTGCGGGCTGCGGATCGTCACCGGCCGGCCGTTGAGGAGGATTTCGCCAGAGGTCGCCGGCGTGATGCCGAAGATCGTCAGCGCGAGCTCGGTGCGGCCGGAACCGACCAGCCCGGCGATGCCGAGGATTTCGCCGGCTCGCAGCGTCAGCGAGATGTCCTGCACCTCGTCCTTGAACGAGACCTTGCGCAATTCCAGCACCGGCGCGCCGATCGGCACGACCACCTTCGGGAAGAGCTGGTCGATCGAGCGGCCGACCATCATGGAGACGAGCGAGGCGTCGTCGACCTCCTCGATATCCTTGGTGCCGATGAGCGAGCCGTCGCGCAGGACCGTCACGCGGTCGGCGAGGGCGAAGATCTCCGGCATGCGATGGCTGATATAGATGATGGCGACGCCGCGCTCGCGGAGGCGACGGACGACGTCGAGCAGGCGGCGGACATCGGCATCGGCCAGCGAGGCGGTCGGCTCGTCCATGATCAGCAGGCGCGCGTCCTGCGACAGTGCCTTCGCGATCTCGACGCGCTGGCGGTTGGCGACCGAGAGGCCGCCGACACGCGCATCGACATCGAGATCATGGCTGTCGAGATCGTCGAGCAGCGCACGGGCGCGGCGGCGCATCTCGTTCCAGTCGAGCGCCCCCATGCCGGCGCGCGGCGCATGGCCGATGAAGATATTCTCGGCGACCGTCATGTCCGGGAACAGCAGCAGTTCCTGATAGACGGTCGCGATGCCAGCCTTGCGGGCGTCGCGGGGCGAGGAGAAGGAGACCGGGCGCCCATTGACGCGGATCTCGCCCCCTTCGTCCGGCGTGTGGAAGCCGGAAAGGATCTTGATCAGCGTCGACTTGCCGGCGCCGTTCTCGCCGAGCAGGGCGTGGACCTCGCCAGGCCGCACGTCGAAGCCGACATTCTTCAGCACCTTGATGCCGCCGAAGGTCTTGGAGGTGTTCCTGAGCTCGACGAGCGGCGGCGGCGTCTCGGACGAGGTCGCAGGGGTCGCTGTCATGGGCTTGGCGGTCCTTCCGGTGTCGGTCACGGCGTCCCCACGGCCTCCGTGCTGTCCTGGGAATCGGGTTCGACGACGATGAGCCGGATGCCGGCCTCCTCGATCATCTTGGCATGGGCGGGCAAGAGACCGCTGTCGGTGATGATCATACTCACGCGGTCGAGCGGGCAGAGGATCAGCGGCGAGCGGCGCTCGAATTTCGAGGAATCGGCGAGGAGGATCAGCTCGTCCGCCTGGTTGATCAGCTTCTGCTCCGCCTGGATCAGCAGCGGATCGCCCTCCATGACGCCGCTCGGGCTGATGCCTTTGGCGCTCATGAACATGCGCCGCGCATAGAAATTGCGCGTAACGTCGTTCTCGAAGGGCGAGAGGACGAGGCTCTGTTCGCGATAGACGGCGCCGCCCGGCAGCACGATCGTGTTTTTCGACGTGCGGACCAGCGTCTCGGCGATGGCGAAGGAGTTGGTCAGGATCTGCATCCGGCGGCGCGCCAGGTGATCGACCATCTGGTAGGTCGTGGTCCCGCCATTGATGATGATCGAGTCGCCGTCGGCGCAGAGCTCGACCGCCGCGCGGGCGATGGCCCGCTTCTCGGCGAGGTTCATCTGCTCGCTGGCCGCGAAATGGCGCCCGCCGATGCCGACGAGCTGCGGGGGATGGAGCGCCTCGGCGCCGCCGCGCACCTTGTTGAGCTTGCCGTCCTGATGCAGCGCGTTGATGTCGCGCCGGATCGTCGCCTCGGAGGCGCCGGTCAGCTCAACCAGCTGCGCGACCGTCACGACCGGACGGTCGGCGATCTCGCTGAGGATGATCCTCTGGCGCTCGATTTCGTGCATGTCTCCTCCCAGACGCCGCCGATCTTGCCGTCGAAACGCGCCGTGTCAATCATTTTCGATCAAAAACAGTTATATTGCGTCGCAGCAGCGCTGTTTTGCGGCGCAATCTGGCGATGTTGCGCGATATTGCATCGCGATATGATCATTTATGACGGTCGATGATTGACAAAGCCGCCGCCCGCTGGGAAAGCTTGGCCGACCTTCGCCCGGCCCTCGTCGCGGCGTGCCTTACCGTGCCGGCCGGCCCGCCGCCGGGCGGTCCAGCTCTCAAAAAGCGGACAAATCCGATCATGACAGGCGCTTCTCTCTTCCTCGACAACCGCTGGGACGACGCCAAGGCCAGCGGAATGAGTGAGCCCGAGCTGCTGCTCTACCGCTCGAACCTGCTCGGCTCCGACAAGCGCATCACCAATTTCGGCGGCGGCAACACCTCCGCCAAGGTGACGGAGAAGGATCCGCTCACGGGCGAGGACGTCACGGTTCTGTGGGTGAAGGGCTCGGGCGGCGATGTCGGCTCGATCAAGCTCGACGGTTTCGCGACGCTCTACCAGTCGAAGCTCGAGGCGCTGAAGGGCATCTATCGCGGCCTCGCCTTCGAGGACGAGATGGTCGGTTACCTCCCGCACTGCACGTTCAATCTGAACCCTCGCGCCGCCTCGATCGACACGCCGCTGCATGCCTATGTGCCTTACAGGCATGTCGACCACATGCATCCCGACGCGATCATCGCCATCGCCGCTTCGCAGAATTCGAAGGAACTGACGAAGGAGATCTATGGCGACGAGATCGGCTGGCTGCCCTGGAAGCGCCCGGGCTTCGAGCTCGGCCTCTGGCTGTCGAAATTCGCCGCCGAGAACCCGGCCGCGAAGGGCGTCGTGCTGGAGAGCCACGGTCTCTTCACCTGGGCCGACGACGCCAAGGCCTGCTACGAGCTGACGCTCGAGATCATCAACAAGGCGATCGGCTGGTTCGAGGAGAAGACGAAGGGCAAGGCGATCTTCGGCGGCGCCGTCGCGACGTCGCTCGACGCCGACAAGCGCCGCGCCGTCGCCGCGCGGCTGATGCCCGAGATCCGCGGCCGCATCGGCAAGACGGAATCGAAGGTCGGCCATTTCGACGACCAGCAGGCCGTGCTCGACTTCGTCAATTCGGCCGAGCTGAAGCCGCTCGCCGCGCTCGGAACGTCCTGCCCCGATCATTTCCTTCGGACGAAGATCCGCCCGCTGGTGCTCGACTATGATCCGGCGCGCGACAATCTCGACGAGGTCGTCGCCGGCCTCGACGCCGCCATCGAGGCCTACCGCGCCGATTACGCCGCCTATTACGAGCGCTGCAAGCATCCCGACAGCCCGGCGATGCGCGATCCGAACGCCGTCGTCTATCTGATCCCCGGCGTCGGCATGATCACCTTCGCCCGCGACAAGGCGACGGCGCGCATTTCGGGCGAGTTCTATGTCAACGCCATCAATGTGATGCGCGGCGCCTCGACGGTCTCGACCTATGTCGGGCTCTCAGAGCAGGAAGCGTTCGACATCGAATACTGGCTGCTCGAGGAAGCGAAACTGCAGCGCATGCCGAAGCCAAAGGCGCTTGCCGGCCGCATCGCCTTCATCACCGGTGGCGCCGGCGGCATCGGCTCGGCCATCGCCACGCGCTACCTGACCGAGGGCGCCGTCGTGGTGCTCGCCGATATCGACCAGGCTTCGCTCGACGAGGCGGTTACGGGCTTCGGCAAGCGCTTCGGCAAGGACAATGTCCGCGGCGTGCTCGCCAATGTCACCGACGAGGCGGCGGTCGAGAAGGCGTTCCTGGACTCCTTGGTCGAATATGGCGGGCTCGACATCCTCGTCTCGAATGCCGGCATCTCCTCGGCCTCGCCGTTCGAGGATACGACGCTCGCGGTCTGGGACCGCAACATCTCGATCCTCGCCACCGGCTATTTCCTCGTCTCGCGCGAGGCCTACAGGATCATGAAGAAGCAGAAGCTCGGCGGCTCGATGGTCTTCATCGCCTCCAAGAACGGCCTCGCGGCCTCGGCCGGTGCCTCGGCCTATTGCGCGGCCAAGGCGGCGGAGATCCATCTCGCCCGCTGCCTCGCGCTCGAAGGAGCGCCGTTCGGCATCCGCGTCAACACGATCAATCCCGACGCGGTGCTGCGCGGCTCCAAGATCTGGCAGGGCGAGTGGCGCCAGCAGCGCGCGGAATCGAACAAGATCGGCGAGGACGATCTCGAGGAGTTCTACCGGAACCGCTCGCTGCTGAAGCGCTCGGTGTTCCCGGAGGATATCGCGGAAGCCGCCTTCTTCCTCGCCGCCGACCTCTCCGCGAAGTCGACCGGCAACATCATCAATGTCGACGCCGGCAACGCGATCAGCTTCACCCGCTAGCGGCCGCGCACGCTTCCGTCATGCCCGGCCTCGCCCGGGCGTGTCGCGATGCGGCGATCGACGATCCATTCCGGGAGGACCCGCAGCATGACCGAACTACCGATCCAAGAGGCGATCGTCGCCGAGAACAACAAGGCGGCCGAAGCCGCGCTCGCCAACGATTATTCCGCGCTCGGCGAGCAGCTCGACCGCCGCGGCATCGACATCGATGTCGTGACGCGCAAGGTCGCGGCGTTCGGCGTCGCCATACCCTCCTGGGGCGTCGGTACGGGCGGCACCCGCTTCGCCCGCTTCGCCGGTCCCGGCGAGCCGCGCGGCATCTTCGACAAGCTGGACGACTGCGCCGTCATCCAGCAACTGACCCGCGCGACGCCGACCGTCTCGCTGCATATCCCCTGGGACAAGGCCGATCCGGCGGCGATCAAGGCGAAGGGGGACGCGCTTGGCCTCGGCTTCGACGCGATGAACTCCAACACCTTCTCCGACGCGAAGGATCAGGCGCTTTCCTACAAGTTCGGCTCGCTGTCGCACACGGACAAGGCCGTCCGCCAGCAGGCGATCGAGCACAATATCGAGACTATCGAGATCGGCCGGGCCCTGGGCTCCAAGGCGCTGACCGTGTGGATCGGCGACGGCTCGAACTTCCCCGGCCAGTCCAGTTTCACCCGCGCCTTCGAACGTTATCTCGACGCCATGAAGGCGGTCTATGCGGCGCTCCCGGACGACTGGCGCGTGTTCACCGAGCACAAGCTCTACGAGCCGGCCTTCTATTCGACGGTCGTGCAGGACTGGGGCACCAACTACCTGATCGCGCAGGAGCTCGGGCCCAAGGCCTTCTGCCTCGTCGATCTCGGTCACCACGCGCCGAACGTCAATATCGAGATGATCGTCGCCCGGCTGATCCAGTTCAGGAAGCTCGCCGGCTTCCACTTCAACGATTCGAAATATGGCGACGACGATCTCGACGCCGGCTCGATCAACCCGTTCCAGCTGTTCCTCGTCTTCAACGAACTGGTGGATGCCGAGTATCGCAAGGCCGAGGCCTTCGACCCCGCCTATATGATCGACCAGTCGCACAATGTGACCGATCCGATCGAGAGCCTGATGTCGAGCGCCATCGAGATCCAGCGCGCCTATGCGCAGGCGCTGCTCGTCGACCGGCCGGTGCTTGAGGCGTTCCAGGAGGCGAATGACGTGCTGATGGCCCGGGAGACGCTGAAGCGCGCCTTCAACACCGACGTGTCGCCGATCATCGCCAAGGCCCGCCTCGCCAAGGGCGGCGCGATCGATCCGATCGCCACCTACCGCGCCTCGGGCTACCGCGCGCGCGTCACGGCCGAGCGGCCGGCGACGGGCGGTAGCTCGAGCGGCATCGTCTGATTGCTCTGTGAAGGCTGTCACAAGCGGCGGGGCAGGGTGCACCTGCCTCTTTGCGACAGGCGAGGGAACCGCTAGGCTCACGCTCGAGCCCGGACCCCGCGGGGGGCACGGTGCGGAACGCTGCATATGCTCGTTTCGTGCCTGGGCGTTCCGATGCGGCCAAAAGGCCCGGAGCCGGTCAAGCCGGCTCGCGTCACAAGGAGAGTTCGATATGAAGAAGGCCACGATCCTCGTTTCCGTCGCGCTGCTCGGCGCGCTCGCCGCCGGCTGCTCGACCCCGACCACCGGCTCGCGCGCCGGCGACGGTGCGGTGGTGGGCGGTCTCGCCGGCGCTGCGGTCGGCGGCCTGGCGACCGGCACCTGGGGCGGCGCGGCGATCGGGGCGGGCGTCGGTGCCATCGGCGGCGCGATCATCGCCGACGCGACCGGCAAGTGCTACTGGGTCGACAAGAACGGCCAGAAGCACTACACGGCCTGCCGCTGATCGCTCACGCGAGCGAGAGAACGAGGACGGCCGGGCTTGCCCGGCCGTTTGCTTTTCGCGCCAACGCCCTGTTCCGACACCTTGCTTTTCGCCGCATTCCCGTCGTCTGGTGGCCTTGGCGGGCAATCAAGGCCCGGCCAAGCCGACGCTTTCGGGAACGGAACGGCCGCTCCGGCATTCCATCTCCGACCAATGACGCGCCGGCATGGGGCCGGGCCGACAGGAGGTAGCGAGATGAAGGCATCCTTTTTGATCGTGGCGGTTTCGCTCGCCGGTGCGGCGATGGCCGGCTGCTCGACGGGTTCGGCGGCCGGCGACGGCGCGGTGGTCGGCGGCCTCGCGGGCGCGGCGGTCGGCGGCATCGCCGGCGGCAATGTCCAGAGCGCGGCAATCGGTGCCGGTGTCGGTGCAATCGGCGGCGCGGTGATCGCGGATGCGGCGAGCAAGCGCTGCTACTGGGTCGACGCCTATGGCCGGCGCAACTACGTGCCCTGCCGCTGAGGCCCGTTCACGGCCGACAAAAACCAACGAAAGCCCCGGTTCGCCGGGGCTTTTTTCTTGATCAGTCTACAAGATTCAACGTCCGGCTCGGATGCTGGTCGAGTGGGTTCGCCGTCCAGCCGCCGACCTTCGGGGAAACGATCGACAGCGAGGCATAGGACAGGAGCGGGATGACCGGCGCATCTTTCGCCAGCATCGTCGCCGCCTCGGCGATATCCCCCGACCGCTTCGTTCCGTCCGTCTCGGTCTCCGCCGCTGCGACCAGCCGGTCGAAGGCCGGATTGGCATAGCGGGCATAGTTGAAGCGCCCGCCGCTCCTGAAGATCTCCAGGAAGTCGAGCGCATCGGGTTCGTCGGCGATCCAGCCGGCCCTCGCGATGTCGAAATCGGCCTTGTCGCGCAGCGCCGCGAAATGCCCGTCGGCATGGCTCGTATCGAGTCGGCTTTCCACGCCCACCGCCTTCCAGTCGGCGATCACCTTGGCAGCGGTCGCCTCGTTGGCGACGCCGCTGCCGGTGCGGATGGCAATCGTCAGCGGCTTCCTGTCGCCGAAGCCGGCGGCGGCGAGGAGCGAGCGCGCTTCCTCCCGGCGCGCCGCGATCGGCGGCTCGACCGGAGAGGGCTTCGGCTGGAGCGCGGCCGGCACGAGGCTCGATGCCGGCAGCATGCCGCCCGACCAGACCGATGCCGCGAGCGCCTCGCGGTCGATCGCGAGCGACAGCGCGCGGCGAACCCGGGCGTCGTCGAAGGGAGGCCGGGTGGTGTTGAAGGCGTAGAAATAGGTGCCGGCATAGGGCTCGATGCGCAGCGCCGGCCCGAGCTCGGCCTTGAGGTCCTCGAGCTTCTCGGTCGGTGCGTCGGGGCAGATGTCGACCTCGCCGCTGCGATAGGCGGCGAGGCAGTCGGCCGCCGTCTCGAAGCGGCGATAGGTGACGGTGTCGATCGCGGCCGCGGAGTCGCCGGCCCGTTTTGCGTCCCGGGCGAGGGTGTAGACGCCCTTGGAATTGCCCGACAGGCCATAGGCGCCGTTGGTCACCAGCTTGGTGCCGGTCTTGAAGTCGCTGCCGAGCTTGCGGCTGGCGGAGACATTGACCGGCAGGGCCGCGGGCGCGGCGAGACGGTCGATGAAGGTCGGCGTCGGCTTGTCGAGGCGGATGACGAGCGTGCTGTCGTCGGGTGCCGAAACGCCGAGCGCGTCGCCCTTGGCGAAGCCCGACTTGACCGCGCCGGCATTGGCGATGACCTGCAGTGGGCCGTCCTCCGTGGCGTCGGTCGCGGGATCGAAGAGGCGGCGGAAGGATGAGACGAAGTCGCCGGCCTTGACCGCATCGCCATTCGACCAGCGGGCGCCTTCGCGGAGCGTGAAGGTGTAGACGAGGCCGTCCGAAGAGACGTCCCACGCGCTCGCGGCGCCGGGAACAAGGCGCCCCGCGCCGTCGCGGCGTACCAGCCCCTCGAAGAGATCGAGCGCCAGTGTCGTCTCGGCCACGGTCGCGGCCTTCTGAGGATCCAGCGTCTCGACAGGGCCGACGAGACCGCGCCGCAGCACCGTCGCCGCCTCGCCTGCCGCCGGCTGCAGGAGAGTGGCGATCGAGGCGAGAGCGAGGACGAAAGCGCCGCGCGAGAGGAAGGACTGCATGATGAAGGGGACTCGGGGCTGGCGGGAAAGGGAGCGCCCTCAGCAATTGCGAAAGAGGGGGGCGGAGATATGACGGCGGTCACTCCGGCAGGAGTGCCCAGGCTTCTCAGCCCATGGCGATCGTCGTCGCGCCGATGGCGGCGGCGAGGCGCTTCGGATCGACGGCGAAGACTGCATTCGGCGTGCCGGCCGCCGCCCAGACGGTGTCATGGACGAGGAGGTCGCGGTCGATATAGGTCGGCAGCGGTGTCGCATGGCCGAGCGGGGGAATGCCGCCGATGGCAAATCCGGTGAGGGCGCGAACAAAGGCGGCGTCCGGCCGTTCGATCTCCTGACCGATGAGCGCGCCGACCTTCGCCTCGTCGACGCGGTTGACGCCGGAGACCAAGAGCAGGATGCCGTCGCCCGTCGCCTTGCCGCGGAAGACGAGCGATTTGACGATTTCGCCGACCGAACAGCCGCAGGCCGCCGCAGCCTCTTCCGCAGTGCGGGTCTTCTCGGGCATAATCCGCGGAATCACGGATAAGCCGAAGGATTCGGCGGCATCGCGAACGCGCGAGGCGGGTCCTGTGATCTCGGTCATCGTCGGGAATGAACCTCCTCTGCCCGTGGGCGGTGGATGGATGATGCGTGATGTGACCAGATTTGCTAAACGGAGTCTAAAGACTTCGCGTCAATTCGGAGCTGCTTGATGAGCGAAACCAACGGTCGGAGCGGCACGTCCAACGTGCGCAGCCTCACCGATGCGATCCGCAAGGCCCGCGTCGCGGAATCGGAGCGGACCGATGTCGTCGTCGAGCTGCGCGAGGCGGAACGCGCGCGGCTCGACATGCTGGCCGACGAACTGCGCAACGTCTTCGCCGAGATACCGGACGGCGACGAGCAGTTCATCTTCCAGATCTCGGGCGGGACGCAGCCGCGGCTGTGGATCGACATGACCTCGCTGGTGATGATGGCGCGCGACCGGCGTACCTATCGCTTCGTGAAGGATACCCGCTTCGGACGCACCGTCATCCTGGAGACGGCCGATCTCGACGACATGGCCGATTGCGTGACGCAATATGTGGCCGAGCGCATCATCGAGCGCGAGCGGGCGCTCGAGGCCGACTGGCTGGCCGAGCGGATCCTGCGCGCCGATGAGCCGCAGAAGGCCGAGAAGCCGGCGAGCGAGCGCCGGGCGGCGCTGCTGCGCAAGGTGCGCGACGGCAGCGTGCAGCCGGCGGGCCATCAGGCGCGCAGCAGCGCGACCATGGCCGCCGTCGCGTTTCTCGGCGGTCTCCTGGTCGGCGTCGCGGCGCTGCTCGCCTATGCCTGGTTCAAGATCGGCTGAAGTCTCTAGCGCAGGCGGCGCTCGCGGATGATCCCGATCGCCGCTCCGGGTCCCGCATAGCCGCGCTCCGTCATCTGGCAGCGCCAGGCGCCCGGCTCGCCCTCGATCGCGAAGAGATTGTAGCGTCCGGCGGGCTTCTCGCCGCCGGGGGCGTTCGACGCGCTCGGGACGCCGATGACCGGGACCGGGCCATCGCGTCCCTCGATCTCGACATGGCTGTCGAGATGGGTGTGGCCATGGATGACGAGTTCGGCGCCCGCCTCGCGGATGACGGCGCGGACGCGGCCGGAGCCGACCAGCCGCTTGTGCCAGCGCGTCGCGTTCTGTGAGGGCGGATGGTGGATCATGACGACGCGGAAGAGGCCCTGCCGCCGCGCACGGTCGAGTTCGTCATGGAGCGCCGGCAGCGTCGCGGTGTCGACATGGCCGGTCGCCATGAACGGCGCCGAGGCGCGGGCGCTCGACATGCCGATCAGCGCCACCGGTCCGCGCCGCCGCACATAGGGGAAGCGCGCAGCGCCGGGATGGGCGGTGCCGTCGCCGATCACATAGGGATGCCAGGCGGCGAGCGCCTTGGCGAGGACGCCGGGCACATAGGCATCGTGATTGCCCGGAACGACAGAGATGTCGTGCGGCGGCCCGAAGGCCTCGAGCCAGTCGCGCGCCGCGATGATCTCGCCCGGCAAGCCGATATTGACGAGATCGCCGGTCACGGCGACATGGTCCGGCTTCTGGAGTTCGAGATCGTCGAGGAGGCCGGCAAGCACCGGGCCGGCCAGCGCATGCATGCGGCCGCGCCGCCAGTTCACGAAGCCGATCACCCGTTTCGACGCGAGTTCGCGCATCCGCGCGCGCGGCAAGGGGCCGAGATGGGGGTCGGAAAGATGGGCGAGAACGAACATCGTCACTGGCAATAGGGGTTTTTGCGGCGCGGCGATAGGCGCGGCGGAC